>JAHJBM010000022.1 GCA_018813505.1 Microcaldota archaeon | reverse complement strand
AATGGCTGCAATAGTCACAGGTTTTGCTGTCGTGAATTTCTGGTGGGCATTTCTGTTTGGTGTTGTGCTGGCTGTTGTCACTTGGTTTTTATCTAAAATATTCAAATAAAAACGCGCGCATAAACTTTTCGTTAAATACGCGCTGTCACCCATCGCTAAATTCTCTCAAGGATGTGAAACAATCTTGGCAGCGATATTCCATTTGATTGCGCATGAAACGAAATTGCCAGCCAAAGACTGGAAAGCTTTTTTGGCGTGTGGGAAACACCAGATAGCGTCTTGCTTTGCAGATCGGACAACAACGCTGTCCTTCCTGATTGCGAGAGGCCATCGTAGAGCTGGAAGGTGCAGTTAATATGAGTATAGCCGGGATGAGGAGGATAGGAGAGACAGTGAAACCCAGAAAAAGTAGCCAGTATGCCAGCAATTTGAATGGTGACATTTATGTACACCTCCCTTCAAAAGAACAAGTGATGGACTATAGCAAAGAATTTTAATATCTAAATCCAATTTTGTCAATAAAAAATGGGCGAGTTATGGTGGACTCGCCCGATGTACTTCAACGATGTTGTTCTCTTAGAATAGAACGGCTTGGCTACCCGTAGGCGACGACGATCTCCCGAGGGATATCACCTTTTGCCTTGCGAACCCAGGGCTGGACCAGCTTCTTTGCCGGGCGTTTCTTTCCCGTGCGGGGATCGAGCCCGGGCTCGGAGAACACCGAGATGGGTGGGCTGAAGCCCTCAGCCCTTGCCTCAGCGGCGTCCTTGTCGGCGTTCAGAGCCATCACCTCATGCAGTGTCCCGTTGGGGGTACTGGGGTTTTTGCTGATCTTGCAATCAGCACATGGGCACAGCGGAATGTGGCGGGAGAACAGAGGTTCTCCCGAACTGGGGTCGAACTGCTGTTCGACTATAAACCTTCCGCCTGTGAACCGGGTCTTCTTGATACACATATCTCAACCTCCGTTAGTCCGTGGGCACTAAGACTACTCACCAGAGATTGACTGGTCAACCAAACCCGCGGTGTGAATAACTCCACGAGTACATGGGGGCACCTCCTTGTGTAATAGGTGTGGGGTGGCGGCCATTTCAGGGCGATTTCGAAATACGCATAATGCGTACAAGAGAAAAGTGGGGAAGGAGAACGCGTACTTTAGCAAGTCCCTAATGAGCAACATCTGCCCACGAACGAGGAAACCTCGTCGTCAATGTCACCCACGGGTGGCATTACTGCCTGCTGTTTTGCGTAGCGGTTCTCCCCCCCACACTATCGTTGTCGAAGTTCAAACACTAATTTTCATTAGCGTCACTAAACACCCTAAAACAATTTCAGCAAATTGTCAAGGTTACTGGTTGATTTGGCTAATTTTAGCCAAGGCATATTATGGGCTTGACAATAGAAATATAGTAGGATATCATTAACACAGTTGAACAATTAATCAAACGATAAAATGTTAACAAAGCAGCAAATTACAAAAAATCAAAACTGGCTGAAGAAAAATGGAAAGCATATAAAAACTCAGAGTGATTTGTGTAACATTTTATCGGACCCGACAAGAATAAAAGTACTGCTACTGTTAAAGCATTTTGATGAATTATGTGTTTCAGACATTGCATCAATATTGGATGTAAGTGTAAGTGCGGTTTCTCATCAACTAAGTATGATGGAGAGATCGGGGATTGTTACCAATCACAAAATGGGCAAGCTGGTCTGCTATATGCTGGAAATGGATGATAAGAAGCTGGTAAAAATGCTGGACACGCATTTAGATAAACATATTCACTAAGTTCCCAGTTTATTGGGAGAAAAAGAAAGAACGGAGGGTACGAGGGGCAATATATAAATAGACTAATAAGGAAAATTATGAAACATGGAACAAATTGTGACTGCGGAATGTGCAAAATGGGTAAAGCGGTCGGGATGATAAAAAAGCCCGATCAAAAACGAAATAATACATGCTCCTGTGGTTCTGGTAAGAATTATGAGGAATGTCACGGAAAAGGGAAGTAGATAATATTTTAAAGTAGAAGCGTATGAAGAATATAAAATATACTCAACCCCAACATGTTCTTATTGTAATGCATCCAAAGCATTATTTAACGAAAACAATATTGATTACAAAGAGATAGATGTTGCGTCTGATCAAGCTGCCGGCCAGGAAATGGTTGCAAAGTCCGGTCAGATGGGTGTACCCGTAATTATTGTTGAAGATGGAGGAAAAGAGGAAATAGTGGTTGGCTTTGATCAACCGAGGTTAATGAGCCTTCTGAATATAAAATAACTGAAATAATGAACAAGAATACCAAAACAATTCTATTTGTATTATTTGCGGCAGTTCTATTTTTGGGCTGGTTTGTTGTAAGTCGTCCTGCAGGTGAAAACACAAGCAATTCATCTACGGAAGAAAAAACAGCCAACACTAATTCACTTAATGCGAATACAACTGCTGAAGTGAATACAAATGCTATGACCGATACTAATACTACAATGGTAGACACAGTTGTGGAAGATGAAGTAATGGTAAAAGCAACACCAGACAAATACATAGATTATTCAAGTGCAACTTATGCAGCTGAGAGTGGTAAAAAAAGAGTGTTGTTTTTCCACGCAGGGTGGTGTCCTACATGTATTGCAGCAAACAAAGTTTTTGAAAGTAGATCTGATGAAATACCGGAAAATGTTGTGATTTTCAAAACTGACTACGATACAGAGAAAGATCTGAAACAAAAATACGATATAACCTATCAACATACATTTGTGCAGGTTGATAGCAACGGAAATGAAATTGTGAAGTGGAACGGTGGAGATATAGATCTACTAACCCGAAAGGTACAATAAAATGCTTTTACTATTATTGTTTGCATTTATCGGGGGAGTTGTAACAATTTTGTCCCCATGCATTTTGCCGATTCTGCCGATTATTCTATCCGGGTCAGTGGGTGGAGGAAAGAAAAAGCCTCTTGGTATAGTCTTCGGATTTATACTAAGTTTCACGTTCTTCACTTTATTTCTAACGTCGATTGTAAATATTTTGGGAATCTCAGCAGATTTTCTGAGAAATCTTTCTATGATAGTAATACTAGGATTTGGGATTTCCTTGCTTGTTCCTAAATTCCAGGTGGTGCTTGAAAAACTTTTCTCAAAACTTGCAAATAGAACTCCAAAACAGGGCGAGTCAACAGGATTTGGCGGAGGAATAGTTGTTGGATTGAGTCTTGGATTAATCTGGACTCCCTGTGTTGGGCCAATACTGGCATCAGTGATTTCTCTGGCAATTACGGGTTCGGTGACCGGATCAGCATTTTTCATTACGGTCGCGTATTCTTTGGGAACTGCCATACCAATGCTGATAATAATGTATGGTGGAAGGCAATTGCTTCAAAAGCTGCCCGGCTTACTGAAAAATACCGGTAAAATTCAAAAAGCATTCGGGGTTCTTATGATTATTACTGCAATTGGAATATTCTTCAATGCTGATAGATCATTCCAGACTTACATTTTGAAGGTATTTCCAAATTACGGAACCGGTCTGACAAGTCTTGAAGACAATGACGCAATAAAAGATGAGTTAGAAAAGCTCCAGGACGAACCTCTTGATGAAGATAATATGGGGAAAACAACTGATCAGATTATGAATCTTGCACCGGAACTT
>JAHJBM010000021.1 GCA_018813505.1 Microcaldota archaeon | reverse complement strand
TATTTCCAAGATCGTATTGGCATAACAGATTACACTGAAAAGTTCTTTATAAACTTAGACAGACATCATTTCCGCAGAACACTATAAGGGAACGTTTCGTCGTTCCCTTTTACCCTTCACGAATGAGATGCTGTATCCACCCGCTATGTCGGGAACGACGTTTCGTTCCCGAGCATGCTCAAGGTCGGGTCGCCGACCTTGACAAAGCAGGTAGGGGTTAGCACCTAAGGCCGTTCTACGCCACTAATTTAGCCTTAATTCGATATATTCTAGGCAACCTGAAGAATAGTTATATTGAAATCATCGTCGGTTCATTTTTCATTATTTTCATCAGTTATAATATTTTCTTTTTTCTGAGTAACGAATTTGGTTTGTTCTTTGGTACTGTGATTAGTACAGAAATCCATATCATAATTGCTTCAACGGTATTTGCTGGATTTGGTATTTTGTGGAGATATTCGTTTGAGAAAATTTTACTGACTTTCAGAAAGACCAATCAAAAAAGATCAGATAATTCATAAGAAATCAGAAAGCCCAGTTTGTTTTATTTTATCATCTTCGAATATGCTTGCTATCTCCTTTTCAATAAGTTCAAGTCTCTGACCCAGATATGATGGAAGACCAAAATCCCGCACGATATCCATCGAGATTTTGAGGTATTTCACTATCCCCCCTTTGTTTATTGTAAGAAGCAGATTGCCACCACATTTGTTGCATTTACCTGCAAGAGGAACCCGCCTAAATATTGTATTGCATGCGACACACCTGAAGGTCTGTCTTGAGAATGACCTGAGATTACCGTAAAGATCAGGTATGAAATGATTCAGGATCAGTCTTTCCGCAGCATCTTGCTCATCAACGGGCCGAATCCGTTTTTGGAGTTTGAATTGTACATCTATCTTATCTGGTATTGAATCCAACAGAACATAGGCCGTTCTTATGTTGCCCTCATCAATTGTACCACCGGGATGGGTTATTGGCAAATTGTATTGCTCAGGAGTGCCAAGAACATCTGCAACCGTCTTTATCTTGACATCCCCAGGGGGAGTATTTTTTTCAGCAGCTTCATAGAATTCCAGTGGATATTTTGACACCATTTCTATATTGTGTGCCTCATCATCAACTTCCTTGGGATTTATTTCTATTGAAAGAACAAGCGGGGCATCCATTGTACCACCACGTTTTTCATCCAGATATTTTCTTGAAAAATTCAACAATGCGTCGAGAAGAAGCATAAGACTATCTTCATCCCCGTCACAATTACGACGTTTGGCAGTATGGAAATATGGATGACCGTATCCAACAGTGGCCCGGGTGAATCCAATGATTCTGCATAGGGCACCGGCACTCGTATGTGGTGAAAGACCAACTGCAAAATGACCCACAAGATCTTCTTTTGATTTTATGTTGTAGAATGAAGGTAGGCCATAAACATTCACAAGGAGATCATCAATAAATTTTGTGACCCGAGTGAAATATTCAACCGCGTTTTCTGATAGTATGATATCCTGGTGCTTCATTGCAACAGTCTGATTTTCATTATTGAGCTCGTTTCCAAGATAATCATGGGGATAACCAAGCGAATGAAGTTTATCTATTGACACGCCAATTTCTTTGGGAGTGAAATGTGTTAGTACAATATCGGTTGCATCAAATCTGGAAGTACCATCACGGAAAACATAAACATTGTGCTTTGCTCTTAGGAAACATTTTTCCAAACGTTCTGGAATGCGCATGGAATTTGAAAGTCCCTTAACACCTTTCACATCTGCAGGCTCAAATTTGAGTTTATCCATCACCTGATCCATCATGTCAACTATCTCAACAGGCCGCCGGTCATATGGAAGTGTTTTTCTGTCGCAGTGTATTTCGGTATTGACTACCCTGCCACACACCTGACAAATATGCTCAAGAACAGCCCTTTCACCACAGATATGGCAACGACTGTATGGCCCGAGCTTTTTACAGTTTGTACACCTCATCCTTACCAAAGTCAAATTTACCGTCCGTTCGCCCTCGTGACTTTTCAGTGTTCGATATTGCTTGCTAAGACTGCGGTTCTTGAATGACCCAGTAGGAAAAATACCGTGTGGACCGCCGTCCATTTTTCTTTCTTTTGCCTTTTCAGGCCGCCCCATTCTTGCACCGATATACGTCGGAGCCTTTGCTTTTATACGGATTTGTGAAAGTTCGTTCACCATATCAAGTGTGTCCTTTGATTGATCCCATAGCTTATCAAATGATGAAAAATCGATCCTATTTTCACTGAGCGCACCAAGACTCATAAGCAACGAGTATGCAAGCTCCCCAGTAATTATGATATTGTTTTCATGCACACTGTGCTCAAGAATAAGTTCTTCAAGAACGCGCTTTGCATCGGGCGTGTTTGGTGTGTCAGAGGTATTTGATTTTGGAAGCTTCATTTCCCGGATATGAAGCTGGTCTTGATCAGAGAATATAACCTCGGATTGTTTAAGCCATTCTACAAGAGACTTGAGCTGATCTGATGAAATGTCATGCCAATGGAATGTTAAATCCGGATGAAGTGGAATGCCGTGAGATTTCGAAAATGCAAAAAGTGAAATCGCATCACGGGATTTTGGCGGGATTAGTGATTTGGATTCTATTTCCCGCTCCCACCATTCCTCACAATAACCAGAAGGAATAAGTGGATGGTTAGATTTTAGGAAATCACCATATGGACAGAGCATATCGCCAAGAAAAAGCACTTCTGCCACATCATTTTTGATCACATACGATTCTGCAAGCGTGCGAACTTTCATTACAGTTCCGTTTTTCAGTTTTACTGCAGGAGGTTCAAGACCGTCATGTGCAGCGACAACGCATCCCTTGCCAGGACGTTCGATTTTCATATGGGTTCCGTATGCAAGGAAATCATCAAGTAATGTGAAGATTGCAGGATGAACACTCTTGCCCATCAGACCGTTGTTTTTGCTCCTGCCATAACGCAATCTGAAACCACCTTTTGCAGACGGATGACTAAATACTGGTCGTCCAGCAACAAGGCCCTCCATATATGTAGGATCAGGTTTTATCTCGATTTTATCGGCCTTTGTCTTGATCTTGATTATTTTTTCAAGCCAGTCCCAACCAAGCTTTAGTTTTTTTGTATACTTGAGGAGTTTTGCAGATTTTGCAGCTACTCCCTCGCATAACACCAATGGCATACCACCACGAACCCGATTTGTGTCTATGCCAGGCACTCCACGATATGCAGAAACTTCTATCTCCTCGGTTGGATCACCATCAATACAAATTGGGCAATTTTCAAGAATTACCCGGATGTCTTTTTCAGAAGGAAGATATTGAAGATGAACACAACGGGTTTCGTAAACGGTTATTTCCTCAATATATCGCATGATTTGTGTTTCAGTTGCACGATAATCGCCGACACCGCATTGTTTTCTTGCAATGTCTGCAAGAACAAGACTAAGGGCAGCGGCAGTTCCGCCAGCGCTTCTTATTGGACCTGCATAATATACCGCAACATAATCACTACCGTCAGGATTTGTTTTTATTTTTACTTTTGCGATACCTTCGGTCGGTGCTACAAGCACACCTTCGGTAAGTATGCCAAGGCCAGTACGCACTGCCTGTTCTATGAGCATTTCCTTATTTGCTTTCATCAATTCTCCGGCAGCGATTTTTTTTGTGATCTCGAATGCGATGTCCTCTCTTGCCATGCCGTCTTTCTCAAGTGAACGGATATGTTCGGCAATGTTTGGCGGACCAACGATACCTTCGACTCTTGCAGCAACATCTTTAGCTATTCTGACTTCTACGTCTGTGGATGGATCAAATCCTTTTTCACGGGCTTCCGTAGCTATGCTATATGCTTTTTGAAGGCCATCCTTAAGCAGTTTTGAATAATTCTCAGGCATACGATCACACGCACAAAAAGTAGTATGTAATATAAAACTAACCCAACTTAAATAGAGTTGTTCTGTCGTATTGTAGAAGAAGAACGATCTGATAAAGATGGCATGAATATCGTACAAAACCCGAAACACAAGACCAGGGACTTTGTTATGCCGAGGTAGCTCAGCACGCTTTATAAAACACAATAACGTTGTGTGATAGGAAGTGTGAGCAGCTGGTTAGAGTGCTCGACTCATAGGTAATCAATCCGATGAGTTATGAGGCAGCAATGCCGATGATATAATATAGCACCGAGAAATCGAGAGGTTTGATTGAAATGTTATTTCAATACCCTCCCGAACGGAAATCGAGAGGTCTGATTGAACGACAATTCGTTCAATACCCTCCCGAACGGAAATCGAGAGGTCGGGGATTCGAGTTCCCCCCTCGGCAATTGTCCTGTTTAGAGTCTTGAGTTTTCAGTTTTGTATCGTGGGTTTTGTTTCGTGAGTATTACGAATAAGAACAGATCGTCGTGCAACAACATTTTAATAAACCAATTAGAAGACAAATGGCATGGTTTAGTGGAAATAAAAAAACGTGAAATGTACAATCTTGATATATAGTATAATTGCAATTGTTGCGGTAATATATAGGAGAGTTTGGAATGTTGTTACTTAAAATAAAAAACTTTCTTTTTGAGTTAATTTTTAGTGTATTGAAAACACTGAATGAGCTGTTGTAATAAGTTCAAATTATGTTAATAGATTTCCGGGGTAAACAGAATCTTTTATAATAATAGAATACGTAGGAATTCAGGGATTGATATGAACGAAACAACTGTTACCCTACCTGTTTCTGAAAGGAGCTTAGATAAAGGGGGTTTGAAAGTGGAGAAACGCGAAGAGAGATCGCTTTCCGAAAATGAGAAAATAAAAAAAGGAATTTGTCCTTCCTGTGAATCATCACTCATATTTCAAGAAGGCTGCAAGATGTGTATCTGTTGTGGCTGGGGCGGATGCTCTTAGTTCTTTATTTTTCTTATATAGTTCTGGGTTTTCGGTTTAGAGTTTTGTGAGTTCGTGAGAGAGATTTTGTTTTGATATCTTGCAGTAATGTTTCACCGTTTAGTTGGTTTGATTAACCGCAAGGTCGTTTTTTAATTTTTTCAGTTGGTAGATTTGATCTCTGTAGCAATCTTGGTTTTCCAGTAAGTATTTCACCATCAGAACAACCGGCAAGACCAGAACCACGAGATTTGCGATCCTCGCGAACAAGGCGAATTACTTCTTTTACATTCAACGACAGATGACCAGTTGCACCAGAATCCCTAAGTCTATTTTGAAGTCTAGACATTGTATTTGGAATACTTGGATTTGTAGCTGCATCAGTTAATGCAAGAACAATGCCAGGCTCTAAGCATTCATGATGTTTTGCACTCATACTTCTGCTTTCAAGAATCCAAAACAGACTTGAAACCAGATCATCACGTTCATCCCCTTGTTCAGTAACACACGCATTCAGATCATGTTCTCTTGCGATTTTGTTCAGTGCTTCTGCTGCAGCACGCTGAGATGGACCAAGAGACTCGAGATGACCCGTAGATAAGGGAACTTGAGAAACAAAAAGACGGCTGATGATATTAATAAGAGTCAATAAATGATTTGCTGCTTGTTGAGCTGTCAGGTTTTCACTCTCGAAACGGGTAGTGATTCGTTTGATCTCAGTATCGCACCATTTGGGATTGGTATAGTTATCAAATTCCTTTTGGGACATTCTAGGCTGATTAGATGTACTTAACATATTCTTACCTCCCATCCCAGATTAAGAATAAGTAAAAAGAATTAAAATAGCTTCCATAGACAAAGATAGACTGCGATGTTTTCAGTTCTAAACATAGAACTGGAAATTAATACGTGGGCTTGTAGCAAATTGCGTTTCGAGTCCAGGGTTTCGGGTTTTGAACAAGACCCAAAACACAAAACAATTACAATAATACGGGCTTGTAGCTCTGTTTGAACTTTTAGTTCAAAACGCTACAAGCAAAAAATGTGATAATACGGGCTTGTAGCTCTGTTTGAACTTTTAGTTCAAAACGCTACAAGCAAAAAATGTGAT
>JAHJBM010000020.1 GCA_018813505.1 Microcaldota archaeon | reverse complement strand
TCGTTCCCTTTTACCCTTCACGAATGAGATGCTGTATCCACCTGCTATGTCGGGAACGACGTTTCGTTCCCGAGCATGCTCAAGGTCGGGTCGCCGACCTTGACAAAGCAGGTAGGGGTTAGCACCTAAGGCCGTTCTACGTCACTAAATTGTTTTTTGAGTTTTCAGTCAAGTAACCTCAGGAATGACAGATTGTAGGTGCATCGAATGAAATACCGCGTGAATGATATTTAGAGAAACGTTTTTTGTACACGATTTCTGACGGAGTTGAACTGGGACCATCATATAATTGAGTATATTTTATCCCGATGTGATCCAGATAAATATTATCAATAAATTCCATAAGTGCATCTTTTAGTGGTAAGCCAGAGTGATCAGATATGAAATCAAGAATCTTTTTACTTCCGATTCCGTATCGATTCATTTTATTGGTATATGCACGCAGATGTTTCATGATCTTTCTGTTACTATAATTAGAATGATATAATTCAGCTGCAATGGCGGTTGCCTCGGTATATGCCTTTTGTTCTTCCTCAGGTAGATGAGGATATGTATTCCGGATTTTATCCGAATAACCTGCCACAGCATCTTTCAGATGCTGGACCTCGTGATAGGCAGTTTCTTCAGTTATCTCTTCTGAGCCCCCCCTTATCAAGATCATTTTTGTGTCAGGACTGAAAAAGCCGAGAGTGGTTTTTCCAAATATGTCTTCAAATCCATCCAATTCGTTTACTATGATGCCGCGTGTATTTCCGATCTGCATCATACATGTGGCTTGTGCGATTATAACGCATGACCCTTTATCCCATAGGAGTATGCCTTGCTGATTCAATATCTCGCGATTTATTTTACCGACTGCACTGGCCCTTATGCGCCTGCTACTCATAGATAGTTCTTTTTTCAGTTCGCGCATGTCAGTACCATTGCATATGGTTTCTGGTAATGCATCAACAATGTTCCCCATCATAGCACAAACAGATTTTTTTGATCTTGCTAGCCCTGCAAGTTTATCTGCAAGTTCGTGATTGTATGGCGGGTATGCCGGCTTCAACCTGAGATTCTTCCCTGCAATCGTTTTTGCAATAGAAGCAAACAGAGGAAGAGAATTATTATTAGACATGAATTCGAAAAATACTTCTGGAGATTCTGAAACGCACGCTTTTGAAATCACAAATTCAATATTAGACATTCTTTTTTCATATTCGACCAGCAGCTCATTTTCTGGCATGTCATTTATGTCAGCAAAAAGCCTTGAGAGTACATTGACTGCAATTGATAAGAACTTTTTTTGTTTACGTTCATCATCAAACGTACATCGTATCGCATTTTCAAGCATCTCTATCCTCTGCCTGAACTCAGCATCCAGATAGCCGAAATCACGATAGCGATCGCAAATCATATCAAAGCCTTTCTTGTTCATGCTTAGTATCGAAATATAGTCCCCAATTTGTATTATATCACCATCATGGAGTTTTTGAGACATTTTTGGAGGCAGTTCTTTTCCATTGATGAAAACTATAATTTCAGAATTGTTTTTGATTTCAGCGCATTTGACACCCACTTCCATTACCACTTCGCCCCGCCCCAGACCTGCATCTGGAAGGTGCACATTTACATATGCATTTGAAGCTGAGAAATTGAAATTTTCACCTGGAGAAAGACATTGTGTTGGCATCCGCTCTCCAAGATGCCGAATGCCGGGAAATTTGTCACTATTATGTACGCCAAAAATCACACGCTTAGGTGGCTTGATAAATATTGGTATTTTTCTTTTTACTCCGTTTTCATCTAGCTCTATGTCACCGCATTCACCAATTCTAGACATATGCAGCAGACTTTCTGCAATGCCTTTTGAACAAGAAGTTTCATCCGTTTGTTCTGTTTTTTCAGGCCTTACCTGGATTACATCAAACACAGTCTTACCAACAACTATTTTATGGCCCGGCTGCAAAGGAACTGGCACATGATCAATTTTCCTGGTGTTTATGAAAGTACCGTTCTTGTTGGTACCGTTAATCAGGAGCGCATGCGGACCCGCGAAATCTATTCTTGAATGATCGGGCGATGCAAAAACATCATGCCCGAGCGGAATGTCGGCATCTTGTTTGCGCCCTATTGTAATTGAGTTCTTTTCAAAAAATAGTATTTCTGAAACATATCCACCGTTTTTTTGATATGTCACTCTTAATGCAAGCAGGGGCTTTATTTTTTCATCGGATTCTGCGGGCATGGGAACTTCCGACTGTGCGGGTTGAGCTGTCAGGAGTTCCTGCCATTCCCTAGCTACCAATATTGCATGAAGCAGCGTATCTGCATGTGATTTTTTGCCCGGATTCGCAGTTGTTTGTGATACTGCAAGCAGATGTACAAGCTGCCTATCCTCTGCCGATCCTGCAAGATAGGATTTTTCTGCATCTGCAATCAATATTGATTCCATTGCAACTCGCACCATAGTAGTAATATCAAAACTTTTTGCAGCGCTGATAAACTCATTATCTTTGGTAAGGAGACCTGCCATTGATTTTATCTCATCATCAACACCAGTGACAGAAGTTTTATCATTAAAGACATTTTTTTCAGCTTGCATGACCAAAGAGATCAAAATATTTGCCACCTGCTCACCATCTAACTGTTTCCCAGGCAAATGAGAATGGACAAAACCAGATGGGGTCGCCTCAAGAACTGATAGAATTTGAGATGGTGTTGGAGCAGCACATTTTTCACAAATTGTTTCTGCCAGTGTTTTGAAACCAAGAGCATGTATTCTTGCTTCATGGGAATCAGAGATAAGAGCTCTGATAGACTTAACTGCCAACTTGCCCACCAATAAAAGTCAGCCGCTCCCGAGCTTTTGTTTTTGCATAGTCAGTTACTGCATTATCTGTAATTTGTCTTAGAAGCAATGGATCAGAAATATCTGAAATTGCAAGATCAGTTATGTTTCTTGCCTTGGCATAGATTGCAACAAATGCCAGATATTTTTCATCATCCAATTGTTTGGCAAGAAACTGAGTAATCATTACTGTAATAACCGCTTCTTTTACATCTTGATAAGGAGTATCGTGAAAAACCCTATAGAATGACTCTGGGTCGTTGAGTTTGTTGAACGCATGAACCCGATTATTGGAGATATTTGAATATGCGGCAACCAATTCAAGTGCACCTGCATCCTTCGCATCCATAATCCGGATTTCGTTCTCAAGAAGAGGTATGATACTGGTGAATATATCATCGCCGGCATCTTTATGCAATCTGGCAAGATAAGCAAGACAATTGTAATCAATAATTGCATTGAGTGCTCTTGTTCTGGTGTTCTTGGAATCAGTGGTTTCAACAATCACAACCAGTGCATCCTGACATAATTCAGGTTCGGAATCTAAATTGAATAATGATATCAGTCTTTGTGATGCAATATCATTACATGCGTTTTGACTGCGGCTATGATATAGTTCAGCAAGCATGGCAGAATCAGACATATTGTGAATCGCAAGAACGGTTATGTCGGGAGCTTTTGCCGCCAGTGCAAGTACCTTTAACTGTTTTTGGCTAAGAAAACCAACCAAAGCTTGGAGTTTTGCAATATGAAGCTTGAGATCAATTTCGCATAGTCTAACAATCTCACGCATATCACTATCTACAAGAGTATCATTTGCTTCGATTTTTAGTATGTTAACGGCCCGATCGGCAACAGGAGATTTGCTGAATGCAACTGCGATAACATCGCTAATATTAAGCTGAAGTCGCTCAAGTGCAACTGCTGCAGTATCCTGATAATTGCAAGTCATTGCAACAGCGACTAATTGTCCCGAATCTGCAATCTGCCTAAGAGCAGTCAGCCTTTCTTCAGGTGTTTTTCCGTGCATTGCAGTTTGAAATAATCGTTTTGCTTGTTCTGAAAGTGATGTGGCAGAAGCACCACTACCCATTGCACCAACATCTAGAGAACTAGGATTTTTTCTTGGATCAGCCGCGTATTTGAAAGCATACTCAAGTAATCCATCCCCAAGTTTCCCAAACCCACACCTCTCGTAAGCGACTTTGCAACCGCTACCTATGAGTTCAGATATTGAAGGAACTGGTGGAAATTGAGATTTTCTCATGAGTATCACATGTGAGTATATCTATCTGATTGTGGTTGATAGTGTTTTTAAATATGTGTTTATGTGATGAGAGAAATAGAACCTATGGAAACAGCTCAAGAAGAAGTAGAAAACAAGGATAAATGTAAACGCTTGATGGGATAGTGCAGGTTTTTATGCTTTATTGTATAAACTTTGTTTCTAATGTTACCTAATATCTACAAAGGAAATTACCGCTTACTTGCAATACCGCCACTCTTACTTATAATAATTGCAATTTTTTTCATACCAAGCATAAAACTTGGGGTTGACTTCCAAGGCGGAACGCTCGTTACTCTCTCACTTGAGGAGAATGTCGATGCAGAAATGCTGCAAACACAGCTCAGAGATGAAGGACTTGATGCCAATGTAAAAGTCTTTGATACTGCAGTAGGATACCGTGCAGAAATAGAAGTTCCCCAAAGTGATGAACTGGTGCAGGCTGAAACACTCAAGGATGAATTCAATACGCTTGTCGGTGATGTGTCAAGGCTCGAAGTTCTGGCATATGGAAATACAAGCTATGAGCCGGAGTACATAACCAAAAAAACCGAACTTGATGCAATTGCAGATCAGATGTTCGGACTTATAGAGATAAAACGCTCACAAATGAATATATCGACCACAAACGATTTGCAGAAAAGATTTTCAGATGCATACTCAGAAGTTTACAAACAATACCAACGATCCATATCAGAACCAATAAACAAACATGTAAGATATACCTCCATATCAGTGCAGACAGTGAGCCCTGTTTTGTCCTCACACTTTATAGACAAGGTTGCCAGCGTAGTATTGTTCTCAGCAATCCTGAGCGTGATACTTGTATTCCTTTTCTTCAGGGCGATAATTCCGAGCATTGCAGTGCTTACAGGTGCGTTCAGCGATATTGTAATCGCACTTGGAGCAATGGGATTGTTTGGTATACCACTTACATTACCATCATTTGCAGCACTACTTATGCTAGTCGGATTTTCACTTGATACAGACATACTATTGACAACAAGAATGCTGAAAAGAAGAGGAGACCCAAGGGAAAATGCTCACGATGCAATGAAAACAGGCCTCACCATGAGCGTAACAGGACTGATCGCATTTGGAGCATTGTTCATACTTTCAACAATGACACACATACCAACATACTATGAGATATCTGCAGTTGCACTGGCAGGCCTGGTTGGAGATATGTTCGCAACCTGGGGTATCAATGCAGTGATGATACTTTATTATGCTGAAAAGAGGGGTGCGAAATAGATGAACTTTTACACTGACAAAAAATTCCTTTTCCTGATCGGACTTCTCGTTATTTTCCTTGCAGGCATAGTAATGAACCCAAATCTTTCAGGAGTAATAATGATACTGTCTGTGCTGGTCTTTGGATGCTTTTCATTGATATGGAAAGAACCGCACATAAAAATATCCGGCCTTGTACTGTTGGTCATACTCGCAATTGTAAACATAGCATATGTGCACAATATGCAACTGAACTTTGGTATTGATTTCAGTGGAGGTACTAGAATACCAGTGGTGCTTGAAAAACCGGTCGACCAGGCAACAATGAATGAACTTGTCCAGACAATAAAAAAGAGAGTAAGTGTCCTTGGGCTTACAGAAGCAAAAGTAAGAGCAATAGGAGACAGTGAAATAAATGTCGAAATACCACTCAGTGACGAGGAAACAATATCATTCATGGAACAGACAATCTCAAAACAAGGGGTTTATCAGGGTATCATAGATGGAAAAGTTGCAATAAGCGGAGACCACATATTCTCATCATCAATACAGCCAATGGGCGGAAATGAACTTCTTCAAAGCGGTGCAGACTGGGGAGTCCAATTTTCAGTTGATCGTGATGGCGGCGCACAGTTTGCCGCAACGGCAAAGGGCAAGGCAGATTACCCGATTTACATGTTTCTTGACAGACCATCAAATACAGTATTGTTCTATACAAAAAATCAGTTCAAGACATACCTGTTACAGGATTCAGGACAAAAAGAAGCACTGAAAGCAACACAGGAGGCACTGCTTTTCGAGAATAATGAAATGGATGGGAATATTCAAGTATATATAATTGAAGAACTACCAGAAAATCTCACAGCTGCAACAAATAAAACTTATGCAATTGTATCGATGGATCTTCCAGAAGAAACAAAAGAAATAATCAGATCAAAGGGATTCATACTTAGGGAAGTAGATGAAAGCGAAATTGCGATTAATTTTTATAGATCAAGAACAGGGGTCCTTATACTGAACAAACTCGAAGCAGTTGGCCTTCTCACAGCCCCACTTCTTTCACCAAGCATAACCGAAGGCTTGCCAAGTTATAATTATGTTGTCAGTGGATCTGTTGAGGGTACTGATCCAAAACTCAAAGCACAGGAAGCTACAGAAAGAGTAAAGAGCATTGAATCAATACTCAAAGGTGGTGCATTACCAGTGCAGATTTCACTTGGATCGCGCACAACACTGCCGGCTGCATTGGGAAGTGAATTCCTGAAGCTCAGCCTTCTTGCGATTGCAGGATCACTGGTGGCAATATCAATATTTATCGGAGTGAGATATCGTAATTTACGCGCAACTGCGCCGATTGTACTTATAAGCCTTGCAGAGCTGGTAATCCTGCTTGCAATACTTGGTTCTTTTACAATAGACCTTGGTGCAATGGCCGGAATAATAGCAGCCATTGGAGTCGGTGTTGATGCACAGGTAGTTATTACCGATGAGCTGTTGAAAAAAGATGACAGAAAAACATCTGAAAAAGTTGACCTTGCATTTGGCATAATTAAAACAAATGCGATTGTGGCAATATGTTCAATGGTACCTTTGCTTTTCTCAGGATTGGTTGAAGTTATAGGATTTGCAATTTCAACAATGCTTGGTTCATTGCTTGGATATATGCTTACAAGACCGGCATATGCAACCATTGTTGAGAAGGTGCTTGTAGCTGAAAAGAAAGGCGAGATAGCGAAAGAATAGAAACTAGATAGTAAAATAAAACCGAAATTCTCGTGACAAGGAACTAATACCCTGATCCGAATATTTTTCAAAACATAAAATAGTGAACTACCACGGGATAAATCCCGTGGCGTCTTGTTTCATCGACGTTTCCATTGAAACATCTCCGCAAGCGTTACTTCCCGACGTTCCGCCGGTAGTTGTGAGCCTTTGCTCACGACTACTTTGAGAATAACTGGCTGTT
>JAHJBM010000004.1 GCA_018813505.1 Microcaldota archaeon | reverse complement strand
TTTTTGAAAAGGGAAGTGAAAGTCGCCTGAATGACATGATTGTAAGGATAACTGGAATTATCAATAATTGATAATAGCATTAAAAATAACGTACAAGAAATACCCATATGCGTTGCTATGTCAAGGGATCAAGAGCTGAACGAGAGCTAATAGACTATTTTTCTACAAAAGGATTTTGTGTTATAAGGGCGGCGGGTAGCGGCGTAAATTCACTGAGTCCAGATATTCTTATTTTTAGAAGAGGAATGCAATTTGGTATAGAAGCCAAGGCATGGGAAAAGGAAAATCTTAATATTGACAGGGAGCAATTTCTGAATTTAAAAAAATGGGAAGATATCAGTGGGATAACATGCCTTGTAGGTTGGAGAAGAAACCGAGAGCCATGGTATATGGTTCCGCTCGCAGTATTCAAGGAAAACCCAAAAAGCTTTGCAATAAACTGGGAGAATGCAAAAGGCCTTGGGAAGACGCTTGAAGAGATGCAGTAATAGAAACTGCTTTCAGGCTTGACCTTATAGTTCTGGAAAATAGTGCACTCAGAGCAGACTCCGAATACGAGGTTTACTGACCACATTGATGCATGCCAGAACTTAAAAAAAAGAGGCACGGGGGAAGTGACTGACAGGATTGGAAAATAATCAGTAATCACTTATAACTACACGATCTGAGATACGGTTGTGAATGGAGTTGTATTGGATCTACGTATAGCAAGGGATACCTTTTTAATCACTTCCTTCCACATATTATTACATGATAAAATCAAATCTTTCAGGATTACATCCCAAAACCGCTGCAGGAATTGTTGCTTCCTGTTTGAGAAAAGATGGTTTTAAGCACGTTGAAGTTGCAGTGGATGCACCCACAGTTCGCATCCTTGCTGGTGCAAACATTAGTGGAACAGATTTCAAGGAAGAATGCAAAGTGGCAGAAAGATTACTAGATGCTGCAGGAGTAAAAGAACTCGGACATTTGATTGAGATTTATCTATACTATTTTGCCAAAGAATCCGGCCTTGTACCAGGAAAATCGAGCATGGTGGAGGTCAAAAGGAGACCAGACGGCCATGGATTTCAGTATAGCATGACTATTCTTCAGAATCTATAGCAAACCAGAAAAGTAATGCAACTAATCTGACCATTATGGTGCTATAGGTCTTGCTTTAGACATAGTTTAAAAATATATCCAATAGTATATTATTGTGAACTATATGGTTCAAATATTTAAACTATTAAATAAGAAGAGTAATTCTAATATTCTTAGACATTTCCTTGAAAACCCAACAACAAGAATACATGCAGAGCTTCTTAGAAAGCAGATAAAGATAGCAAAGAAAAGTCTGTTGGATGGATTGTATGTGTTGGCAGAATCAGAGATATTGAAAATCATCCAGATAGGCAGAACAAAACAATATCACCTCAATAGAGATAATGTGATAGTAAAGCAGCTGAAAATACTTTACAACATTGAAACCATAATTCCACTCTTAAAAAAATTACAGAATGAAAGTGTCGAGGCTTATCTTTATGGTTCTGCTGCAAGAGGAGAGAATATAGAGAAGAGCGATGTGGATTTGCTCATAATAGGGCATGGTAGAGCAGCAGATACACTGAGTAAACTCCAGAATAATAAAAAAGTAGAACCAGTCTATTTCACTTTCGTAGAATATGCTCAATTGGCAAGAAAAGATAAACCATTCTATGAAAGAATAGAAAAAGACAAGATACGGCTGATCTGATGGATATAGATGGGTTGATAAATGCGGGTTATATTCAAAGAATCAAACCTGCAAAAGATCTTTCAGATAAAGAATTTAAAGAAGCAGAATATGATTTGCTCATTCGGTCATCACCGTCTAAAGACGGTGGTCTCAGGACCGAAGAGCAAAACTTTTGTAATTCAGCGCTTCCTCTCCACGCTGAAGGCGTGGCGTATCTGCGCTGAATTTCAAATGATTTGGAACATGCAAAAACATCTTTTGAACAAAATGATTACAAATGGTCAATAATAAAATCTTACTACGCAGTTTTTCATTCGACCAAAGCGATAATATTTCTTATGGGTTTGAAGGAAAAATCACATTTTGGAGTTGGAGAAATTTTAGATTGGTTATGCACGCAAGGAAAAATTGAGAATAGATATGTAATTGAGTTTAAGGCTGCACAAAGCGCTAGATAAGGCGCAGATTACCATTATGATTATTCAAAGGAAAGAGCAAATGAAATGATCGAGATCGCAGAGGAATTTTTAGAGAGAATGGAAAAGTTAAAAGATGGTTTTTGTTAAAGTGAATGGTGAAATTTTGTCATCAGTTGTTATTTTTAATGGTTTCTTGTTATAATTAGTCATTATATGAGACAGATGAAAAAGAGAAGTGCAGTTTTAACAATGCGCGAGACTTCAGGAGAACCATTAATCGAGAGCCTGGCTACGCTTAAAAGCGGGTCTAGAACATATGAGCATATGTGGCCGATATACAATGGAACTGCAGCAAAAGTTTATACCTCAGTCACTTATTTTTCAGCATTTAACATAGTATTTCACATAAAATCAAGAATAATAAAAATGCTCAAAAAAGAGTTTATGGATAATGAAAAGGAGAAAAGACAATTTGAACACGGAACAGAATTGCATGCTAGACTAAAACACAGAAATATTGTAAGAATCAGAGAACAGGGAGTCATTATCGAACCAGATGGATATGGGGGTCTCCCTTATCATGTGATGGAGTATCTGAATGGAGAAACACTTGATAAGATTATCCGAAAACACCAAGAACTTGACAATGAAGATACTACCCTAGTCGGACTTGAAATATGCAGGGCAATGGCATATGCACATAAACGAGGGATAGTGCACAGAGACATAAAACCAGAGAATGTTATGATCGTACCTGGCAAGCGTAGTGCAATAATAAAACTCTTGGATTTTGGAATCGCAAAAATGGTTGGGGAAAAAGATGCTTGGGATAAGGTTGAAGGGACTCCGATATATATGTCATTCGAACAAGCGAGTGCAAGCACAATAATGGAGAGTATGGATATATACTGTCTTGGAGTTACAATGTTTGAAATGCTCACTGGAAGAGTTCCGTATATGGCTGATGCAGATGAAACCGCAAATGAGTATCTGATGCGGGTGTGGTCGACTGAACTTCCGATTCCAAGAGTATCTGATTTCAACAACAAAGTTGACAGGAAATTAGATGACATTGTATGGAAGTGTATGCAGCGTTATCCAGATCAAAGATACTGGAATATGGATCATCTTGAGTGTGCACTTAGAGGTTAATCAAAGACTATTGTAATTGGAACTGGGTATTCACTTACATTCTTCCTGTTTTTAAAACATTTCTCTACAATGACTTTTTGATATATATGAACTCAACTACTGGAACCAGGCAATTAGCTCAAAGAGAAGTCTCAAGAACTATCAAACCCCACAACCCAGATACGTGGTCTCGTTGGAAAAATGCAGCAGTTGTTTTAACTATTATGGGTGGCGCCATAGGCTTAAGTTCCTGTGCAGGTTCAATGCCAACAAATACATCTGAACCAACCCCAAATGCACCAACATGTAAATCTCTACCAGAACCAGAAAAGACCAAATGTCAACAGTGTCGAGTTTTAACTGATGAAGAAGAATCACTTTTAAAAGTTGGAAACACTGCCTTAGATGGTGCAAAAAATGCTGAAGAAAGAAGTTTAAGAATTAAAAGTCTAAAAATAAGAGCATTGGAATTTGATCTTTACGACAGGGATCCGGAAGTTAGAGAATATACAGTACGTAGAATAGGCGGTGTAGCTCTGGAAAAGACAACAGATGTTAGAGATAAGATATGGGCATTAGATATTCTTGGAAAAATTGCTTTACGAAACAGCACTGCCGTACGTAGAACTGCGGTTTACTATGTTGGTCAGATTGGTATGGAACGTACAAGTGTTTCTGCATCCGGAAGTCATTTTGGTTTAGTTGAGTCTGCAATAAACATTCTTGAAAGAACTGCTTCTGATAGGCATGCATCTGTTCGAGCACAAACAATGTGTGCTTTAGGTGGCATCGGACTTATGGTTCCTCTTAGGGATCCTAGAGCGAGTACATCTTCCAGAATAGATCAAACAACTAAACGTCTTATTAGACTAATGAGAAAAGGATTAAGAGATAAAAATCTTTCAGTTGCACATGTTGCTGAACAGGGATTATATGGGGTTGCTCTTGGAGATAATGTTAATGATGCACAAGGAAGAGCAATCGTAGATCAACTTTATAGGCGCCCTAGATTTGCCCCACCATATCCAACACTTGCCCCAAGTCCCTGCTCACTTGTAGATCAGATCATTGAGGATAATGATCCTTTGTAGTTTTAACTATCAGATTTTGTGGTAAAACAAAATGAGAATTAACGTAGATGATAAAATTCTTTTTTTTCATTTTTATCAGCCAAAATCATTTGAATGAAAATAGAATCCAATGAGATTAGAGTTACCTTAGAATCTCCTTCATCCTATCAATTCGATAATTAGTAATTGGATCGCACTTTTCTATCTTCATTGCCCCATATTTTTTGTAAAGCAATTCACCAGCATAGGCGATCATTGCGCCATTATCACGATTATATTCATCAGGTGCAACACCGAATTTTACATTATCCTCCTTGCACATGATCTTCAGCATTTCCTGAAGTCTTCGATTCTGGGCTACTCCACCACATACGAGCAGGCTTTTCTTCTTCGTCAGGAAAAGCGCCCTTTCAGTAACTTCGCATGTCATGGCAAACGCATTTTCCATCAACGAACATGCAACATCCAGGTGTGAATGTTTTTTTGCTGCTTTTTCAGCACTTGTAAGTAATCCTGAAAAAACAAGGTTCATGCCTTTTACCGTGTATGGAAGAGGTATGTAGTTCCCGTTTTCTGCGAGTTTTGCAAGCGCTGAACCGTGGGCATTTTCCATTTTGATTGCCCGTGCAAACGTATCAAAAAGATTGCCGATACCGATATCAAGCGTTTCACCAAGAACAATATAATGGCCATTGGCCATCTGCTCGAGTATTTGAGTATTACCACCTGAAAGGTATAATACAAGAGGATCACGCATTTTACAACAATGCTCGCCTATTTTCACATGCGCATATGGATGGTTGACGCCGATTATTTTCTTACCATAAACAAGCGCAAGATATTTTGCCGCACTGACTCCGACTGAAAGAGGAGCGCCAATTCCAGGACCCTGTGAAAATGCAATAAGATCGATATCATTCATTGAAAGCTTAGCACCTGTAAGTGCTTCAAGAAGCACACTTGAAAATACATTAGAATGATGATCTGCGAGCTTTCTTGGTATAAGACCTTCACTTCCTCCAGAGTACATATCAATGACATTTGAAAGTATTCTGCCTTGTTTTGATATGCCAATGGATAAAGTATGGGCAGTACTCTCGATGCCTAGAACGGTCATATAATCAACTTCATGACAATAATCGAAACAAGATTATATAACATATGTATCGCAATGCATGGGGTTATACTCTTTGAATCCTTGAATACAACGGCAAGAACCATACCAATCACACCAGCACCGATTATTTCCACCACCGAACCATAACTTGCATGCAAGACACCAAATAGCAGTGAGGAGAAGATTATACCTACCCTGGGAACAAGAAAAGCCCTGAAAAAGAGTTCTTCTGTTATCGGAGCTACCAGTACCGCGAAAATCAAAAGATAAAATGGTAGCGAGTTGACTTTGTCTGTTACGTTTTCCTGGTCATTGAAACCAAGGGCATTTGCAATAATACCAAAAACCAACAACAAAACGAATATGGAAAAAAGACCTGCAAGAGTATATTCGATATTATTTCCGATCTTTCCTGGAACGCCCAGGCTAATGAGTGTTGATGATAGTTTGTCCTTCCAGAGGAATATCATTGCAACTGAGAAAAGGGCGATATGAATAGAAAATGAAAACAGATATCGTATTACTTCAAGGCCAGGGATAGAATAATTGTATACATCACCAAGAAACATCGATGTAATGGAAATGATTGCAATGATTATTGCAAAGATCAGAAAAAGAATAAAAAAAGATTTCATTTTTTCTCGAAATAACCGCACTTGCCACATGAACGCCTTTCCTTATGTTCGGCAAGTCTGACACCAGTCCCGCATTTTGGACATGATTTGCCTGGCTTGTAGGATTTCGGACCTGATTTCTTTTTTTCTTTTTTTGCTACTGGTTTGTTTTCTTTTTGTTTAGCGCCTGCCATCATAATCACTCTTTCTTAGCTGCCGGTTCTTCCTTTTTTGGCTCTTCTTTTTTCGCTTCTACTATACCATCTCTTTTTTGAATATGAGATGGTTCAACAGCCATCAGTGTCTTTTTGTCAGAGTATGCGTGAGCAATAACACGGACTACTTTTTTTCCAAATGAATTTTTAACTTCCCTCATTACAACAAGGCCAGAATCAAGACCGAGTTTTTTTGATATGGCATCTCTCAGTTCTGCCCTGTTCGGAGTAGCTGCACTGAATGATATTTCCGCTGTGATTTCCTTGCGTTCAAGTAATTTGTTGTCTGTTTTTGATGTTATTTCAACATTCATCTAATCCTCTCCACCTTTCTTTTTCCCATTGCTTCCAAAATATCTGCTTCCTTACCTGCTTGAGCCTGAGCAAGCAGTTCTTCTGGAATTTCAATATCATAAACTTCATATGATTCTTTATCCATAACCTGAGCATTTGAACCAGACATGGACATGATTTGCACTGCTTTTCTATCTATTATTGGTACGTCCGCATCTGCATCGCCAGGAGTCAAAAGCGTTTTTTTCTGACCATTGAATATACCTATGGCAGTTATCCTCATCTTCGCTGAACCATGCTTACCTGGCTTTGAACTCTCTATGCTGACAATCCTACATGGAATGTCTTCTATTAATACGTACTTTCCAACTTTCAACTCTTTTGCTACTACAAAAACCTTTTCTACCATCGATACACCTGAGAATACGACAATTGATTATATTTATAAAACATTAGTGTTTTTAAAGCAACTCTGCAATCAGCTATTTCCCCATTAGATACTATTGATATCAGTTTCGCTCTATTTTCTGTTATGACGTGGGTAAATATGTTATACTGCCACGTCGGCATACGTTGTATTCTTAAAGAATGATTTAATAAATAATAACTTATGAAACTTATTGATTCACATTGTCACCTGTATGACATGAAGAAATATACTCTGCCAGATGAGATATTGCCAGTTGTTGTCGGATATTCCTATTCAAGTAATATGAAAGCGGTAAAGATAGCTAAGGATAAATATCCTTATGTCCTTGGTATAGCCCCCCAAACTGCGATCAAGAGCGATATTTCAAAGCTTAATGAATGGGTGGAATATATCCGCCAGAATACTCCGAATGCTATTGGTGAAGTCGGACTTGACTATAAATGGCCAACCAAAAAAGAGGAGGTTGAAAGAGAAATTGCAGTGTTCAAACGAATGATCAACCTTTCCAAAGAGATGAAACTTCCGCTTGTAATACACTCCAGAAATAACCCATCAGACAATAACGGAATGCCAAAAAATGCTGTACGGGATATCTTAGATATGGTGAACAATAACAACATACTTATGCATTGTTATTCGGGTTCAGAAGAAGAGGCAAAGGAGATAATTTCGATGGGAGGTTACATCTCCATAATTCCAATGAGGTCAAAAGAGAGAAAGAAGGTTATTAATACTGTACCGATTGATAGATTAATGGTGGAGAGTGATTCTCCATACATAGGAAGAACCCCTGAAAGCATCAAAGATGCGATAAAATACATATCAGAAATAAAATGTATTGATTTTGAAGAGGTTGCCACAAGAACAAACGAGAATGCTGCGAGGTTCTTTGGTTTTGATTTATCATAATTAAGTTGTATGATTACTGTATAGAAAAGGACGGGATGATTGGATGTTTTTCAAGGGGCTATTTGGAAAGAAGGGGAATGATATTGCCGTGCTTGTTGATGGTCCAAATATTTTACGTAAAGCATTCAACATAGATCTTTTGCAAGTAAAGAAAGAGTTAACAAAATATGGAAAAATAAGAATTGCAAAAATATATCTTGACCAATACGCTTCAGACAAACTTATTGAAGCCATGGTTAACCAGGGTTTTGAAACAGAAATAACAACTGGAGATGTTGATGTGACCATGGCTATTGAGGCTATGGAATATGTAATGGATGATAATATAGGAACAATCGTCCTTGTCACAAGAGATACTGATTATAGACCAGTGCTTGTCAAGGCAAAGGCACGGGGGAAAAAAACAATTATTATTGCAACAGATGTTGCGTTTAGTTCTGCGTTGAGAAACACTGCAGATAAGATTTTGATTTTCAGAAACCATGGAAGAATTGAAACCATAGACAACGATTGATATTTAAATTCTATTATCATGATTAAAGAAAGTTTTATTTTATTGAGGTGAAGTTAAATGCCAGAAAGAAGACCGTTTGATGTTTTGAACAGTTCGTTAAACAACACAGTAATTATTGGAATGAAAGGTGGATATGAATTCAGAGGCGTGATGGTAGCATATGATGTGCACATGAATCTGGTTCTTGAAAAGGCAGAACAAATAGTCAATGGCGAAGTAAAGCGAGGCGTTGGCACAGTCCTTGTACGTGGAGATTCAGTAACATTTATATCGCCATCATAAAGAGTTTAGTGTCTCGGGTCTAGTGTTTTGTATTTGAGATTTGTAGATAAATTTTTGCCAACAAACCTGGAACGACCAATAGAACGGCGTTCCGTTCTATGGTCCATTGATCGTTGCGACGATCAATTGGACAACTCGTTCCAGATTATTGTAATGGAGATTCCATTACAACAAGACTCTAAACCCTGAACACAAAACACTCTTTGGGCTCGTGGCTCAGCAAGCTTTTTAGTAAAAAGCTTGACCAAAAACAGGGTCTCTAAAAAGCATGAGCAATAGTAGAGCGCTCCCTTGGCATGGGAGAGGCCGGGGGTGCGATCCCCCCCGAGTCCATTTTTCATGTGTTTGTAGTTTCTAGTTTTGAGTTCTGTGTTTTGGTCTCAGGACTTTTAAACTGTCTTGAAACCGAAGGTTTCAAGTTAAAGTCCAAATCTTATTTTCTACAATATTATAAATAATGGAAAAATATAGTTTGACAACTAGAAATGCTTTTTAAGCTAATCTGAGATTAGGATGCCAATGGTTTTTTTCATATCCCGACTTAGATTAAGGAATTTCAAATCATTCAAAGCAGCCGACGTAAGCCTTCCACCCTCATTCGTATGTTTTGCAGGCCCAAACGGATCCGGGAAGAGCAATTTATGCGACGCCATACGCTTTGTAATGGGCGAAAAAAGCCTTAAATCACTGAGAGCAAAACGAGTTAAAGACCTTATACATGTAGGGTCAAAAACAGCAGAAGTAACTATCATATTCGAAGGTGATAATGGCACTTCATACGAGATAAAAAGAGCGATACGTGATGATGGAAAGATACTTTACAAACTCAATGGCAAGAAAACGACACGGGGAACTATTCTTGAGGCACTGAAAAAATATAATCTCGATGAATCTGGCAGAAACACCATTGCACAGGGCGAAGTTCAAAGAATAATAAATATGAATGGAAAGGAACGGCGAGACATAATTGATAGTGTGGCAGGCATAGCGGATTTTGAAGAAAAGAAAAAAGAAGCCATACGAGAACTTAATACGGTTAATGAAAGGATAAAGGATGGAAAACTTGTTCTCGGTGAACGCAAGGTATTCCTTGAAGAACTTGGAAAAGAAAAAGAGGTTGCGATTAAATATACCGGAGCAAAAAAAATGCTCTCAAATTCCAAAGGAACTTTGCTGAGGAATGAGATAGGCAGACTGGAAAAAGAACTGGAAGAGGTACTTGGACGTGATGGGGACATTAATGAAAGCAAGAAAGAGAAGAATGATATACTTGCACAGCTTGACAAGGAGATAGGTGGGGTAGAACAACAAAGATCCAAAACAAGCGAGGAACTCCAGTCAAAGCAAAGAACTAATGCAATGATAAGAAGACTTGAAGAGCTTAAGGCAGCATGCGGATCACATAAACAATTTATAGAAGACAAAAAAGCAAGTTTGGAAAATGCAGAAAAAGACAGAATAGGCCTGACAAAGAATCTTGATGAAGAAAAGGCGGCCATAGAACAAATTGAAACGGAATTATTAGACCTGAAATCAAAACTCAAAGAAGCCGAAGCAAGACTCCAGACAGAAGGCGGACCAATAGAAGATGAACGAATACTAAAAGCAAGAACAGATCTAGATAACCATATGCACGACCTTGCAAATGCAAAAGAGAAACTAATAACTTTAAACTCTGAAATAAAGGCAAAGGAAGAGATTCTGGATGCAAAAAGAGACGAGATTTCTAGTAACATGCCTGCAGCAGATAATGCAGTGGATAAAGAAGAAAATGTTGATGAACTCTTAAGAAAAGCAAACCTTATATCTACAGATATAGAAAGATGTTTTTCAAAAACAAAAGAGATCAACAGAGAAATTGCAAAACTAGACACTGATATGCTCGAACTAAAAGAGAAGGCATCTATTTTCAAGATAAGGAGTTCCCCTCATCTTACCAACCAGGCATTGGGTTTTATAAGCGACCTTAGGAAAAATAATAAAAACGGGATATATGGCACAGTTGCCGATCTTATTTCATTTAATGCAGAATACTCACAGGCAGTTGAAGCAGCTGCAGGTTCTAGGCTATTGTATGTTGTTGTTGACAGCGTGGATACTGCAACCGAAATAATAGAAAAACTTAAGAAAGCAAAATGCGGGAGAGCCACATTCATACCACTTGATAAAGTCAAAGCACCCGTAGGTATAAAACTCAATGGATTTTCATCTGTTATTAATGTGATTGACTTCCAAGAGAGAATACGTCCAGCGATACATTATGTTTTTGCCGATACGCTACTTGTTGACGAAGTTGCAGATGCAAAAAGAACCGGTATAGGAAATGCAAGAATGGTAACACTTGGCGGTGAGATATTTGAACGATCGGGCATCGTAAGCGGAGGACGGGCGCAAAGCGGCATTTTGAGCGGTAACCAACTCCAGAAGATAGAGAGAGAAATTGCAGACCTGAGAGCCACAAAAGAATCAATGATACAGGAACTTTATTCCATACGTGAAGAAGAATCAGAAATGAGGGCAAGAAAATCCCAGATAGAGATACAAGCAAAAACAATAGAAATGAAACAAAAACTTATGGAAGAGAAGAGAACGGAAAATCAAGGTGTGATAAGAAGAAGAGAAAAACTCGAAGACGAGATAACGAAACTTACGGAAAATATCAAAGCAAGGATCGCTGAAGTTCATGAAATAAATGAGATAGTATTACAAAAAGAGACAATGATTGCTGGATTCCGGGCGAAATTACAGTCTGTTGAAGAGGAGTTTAAGAGAACAAGTGAGGAGAATAGTCAGAAAAGAGCAGCTTTGAGCGGTAATGTATCTTCACTAAGAGCAACAATAGAGGGAAAGAAAAGCGAGTATGAACTCAGGAGAAAGGAATGTTGTGCGACTACCGAAAGACTTCAGAAGATTGAATCAGACCGCAAAGAAACGCATGAAAAGACCGATACAGTACAAAAACAATTGGATGATGATGAAAGAGAACTTATAGCACTTGAAGAAAAGATAAGCTCTACAAGCAAGACAATAGAGAAACTGTTTGAACGGATCAAGGAATATGAACGTGAACTTCAAGAATATGGACGAAAACGTGGTGAGGTGAAACTTGAGCTCGAGAAACTCATGCGCGACCTTAATCAAATTGAAGTGAAAAAAGCTACAACGACAACAAGACTTGAAGATATTAACGCAGAATTTGAATCTTATCGCGATGTTGAATTCCTTGATTTATCAAAAGATGAACTAAACAAGGCAGTAAGAGAATCTGAACAAATATTGAACAATCTTGGAAATGTAAACATGGCTGCAATTGACATGTATGATAAAAAGAAAACAGAGATAGATGATGTTGAAGAAAGGATTGACAAACTTGACACAGAACGTGAGGCTATCCTTTCGATGATAAGTGAGATTGAAGAGCATAAAAAAGAGGCATTTTTTGAGACGTTCAACTGCGTCAGTGAGAATTTCAGTAACCTGTTCAAATATATAAACATAGGGCAGGGACATCTTTACCTTAACAATCCCTCAGATCCGTTTGAAAGTGGGCTTTTCATAAAATTGAGACGGGATAACCAGGAACATTCACTGGATGCTCTTTCAGGTGGTGAAAAGACACTCGTGGCATTGATGTTCATATTTTCATTACAATTTTTCAAACCAGCCCCATTTTACATTCTTGACGAGGTTGATGCCGCACTTGATAAACCAAATAGCAAAAACCTTGCCGATCTTGTGAATAGAACCAGTAAGGATAGTCAGTTTATCATTGTTTCACACAATGATACAGTTATGGCGAACAGCAATTCGGTTATAGGGGTTACAAAGGTAGGTGGTACGTCTAAACTCGTTGGAATTAAACTGAAACAAGTAATCCATGCAACACAAAATTCATAAAGCTAGCGATTGTTGTATACATATACAAGATATAGGGGTAATGAAATGAAAAGAGTACTTTTTATAGGAAGATTCCAGCCATTTCATATGGGGCATTATAATTCCATAAAGATGCTCATGAAAAAATATGATGAGGTTGTGGTAGTAATTGGAAGTTCTGAAGATTCGTTCACGAGTGAAAATCCGTTGACATGTGGTGAGAGGATAGAAATGATACGCGGATGTTTCTCAAAAACAGAATTAGCAAAAATAGTCCTGATACCTGTCCCTGATGTTAATGACAATAGGATATGGGTAGATCATGTTTTTATGCATATTCCGCCGATAAAAGACGTTTATTCAAATAATCCACTGGTAAAAATGCTTTTTTCTCAGCACGGGATACTTGTAAAACCTTTGAAATTCCATGAACGGGAGCGCAAAGAGGGCATAATCATAAGAAAACATATGGCCGAAAATGACCCTTCATGGAAGCAGGATGTTCCAAGTGCAGTAGTTAAATACCTGGCACAGGTGGACGCAGATAAAAGAATAAGAAAAATAGTTAGGATGGGAGGGAGATTTTCCTCATAGAAATTAACTCCTTCCCTGAAGCAACCCCACTCACAGTCACATTTAATGTACCATTAACTTCGTAACTCCTGTTTGTCGTTAGACTATAATCAAATTTATGAAGCGTATAATCTGTTGAATCAGGCATTAGAATTATTTCATATACATATTCAACAGAATACTCAAATGAAGTATCAGGAGTTTGATCAGTAAACAGAGTCAATGACGAGTCGGGGAGAACTATGGATACATCCTGGAAATTAAGCTCGACCTTGGAGAGGTTATCAAAATCAGGAGCCACCTGTGCGCTTTTTGTATCGATATAATATATATATGGAAATACCTTTTTTGCCATTACCTGATCTATGGTTAGTTGTTCAAGGAATATTATTGAATCAAGTTTTGTATATGTTGAATTCCCATACTCCGAGAGATTCCCGAGCGAATTTCTTGATTCCCAAGGAACGACATAGGTATATTTCTTGTATTGAAGTGCCAATATTCTTGCACTGACAGGTAATTCAACCTGATCAAGCATTAGTTGCGGAGAACCATAGTCAATAAGCTTTCCATTGGAAGCCACACCAATCATAGATATTGTAACAATACTATCAACATCGAGTAATGGTTCTGTCATGATTCTTATTGCACCATAACCAGACGTAATATTTATTGTTTCAGTGGTGGTTTCAAGTTCAAGTACTGCCGGAAGGGCGATATTGGCGATAGAAACACTGGAAAGATTCTTGTCACGCAGATAGGACGCTACAGGATACACATCATCCCGAGTTTCAGTTTCTATCAATATGCCATTAGGATCCATGCGAACGTCCTTTACACCATTGAGATTTCGTATTTCTGTCAGCATCGCGTTGTCAACACCGGAATCAAGCGCAAGTACAGGATCATAGGTTCTTATTGTGCCATTAAATGTTGTAATGCCAGTTATGTTGGCAGATTTAGGAGTCGAACTAAAAAATACTGAGAAATTCGTCCCACCGAAAAAGAAAAGTTCTGTCATGAATAGAACTGCTATCACTACCACTGCAATTTTCAGAATTAAAGATTTGTCAGCTTTCATGTTGTTCGGAGTAAATGGGAAGGAATAAACTTAAAAAGCAAGTTGGTGGTAGAAAAACCATGTGTAATTTGTGCGAGAAAGCAAAAAGCATACCAGAATATGCAGAACTGATAGCTAAAACTAATGAGAAAGATAATGAACGGATGGAATATTCCAAAGAGATATCAACGAGTTTTTCCACAATAGGAAGAACATGTTATTCATCAATGAGATGGCCAGTAAAACTGATATATCCGATGTTTGAGGCACGCACCGCATATGCCGTACCAAATAATTATTTCCAGAACATTATGCTTGATGAGGAAAAACTTGGCAATTCATTTGCACATGGTGCCATGAGATCCATGTTTTTTGCAGGAGACAGACTTATAGTTTTTTCAAAAACAGTGAATTTTAAGGATGGAAAAGAATTTTTTACATCTTTCCTTTTACTTCATCTTGATAAAAGCGAATACAAGGCAATTGTAATGAGCGGTAATGAGATAAAAGTCACGGTTGACACTGAAAAACCCATGAAAAACCTGATAACGGGAAAAGTGGATAAAAAAAGAGTGAGATTCTCTTTTATCAACCAGTCAGTGAATGGAAGAATGGTGTCAAAAGAGCAGATAACAACATCGGCACGGTTCAGGGATGTTTATTCCAAATATGGTGGGGGGGCAAATGTGAAATCAGGTTCTATAGATATGGAAGGCTATGCAATTACTGTGCCTCATTTTTCACCGCATCCATATATGCTGCAACTGAAAAGCCAGTTTGGATATGCTGAAAATACGGAATTTCAATTAGATGTTGTTAGGTATTTTAAGGAGCATATAGCTAAACCATAACTCTTGCACCAGCAGAACAAACACGTAATGAATGGTACAACAAAGAAGAGGGAAATAAAAAGAATTGAAATCTTTCAGATTGATATGTAATGTCCAATTTTGAAATCGATGATTTCAAATGTTTGACTTGTTTTAACAAGTCAAATTTTGACATGAAGTATCATGTCAAATATTTTCAAAATTTCGTACTAGTACAATAAAAAAGCTAATGTCATATATTGAAATGAATATATAGGATAGATAGATGATTAACTTGGGTATTGATTATGACAGATACAAAAAATAGACTTTTGAACTTATGCGGAATAAAAAGGGCATTTCTAGGATTCCAGTCATCTCTTGACGAGGCTGAAGTGGTTGTGATGCCAGTACCTTATGAGGCAACTACATCTTACCATAGTGGAACGCGCTTTGGCCCAAACGCGATTATAGATGCCAGTACCCAGGTCGAACTTTATGATATTGAACTTGATAAGGACATATGCAATGAGATAACTATCCATACGCTTGATGAACTTGAAATAGACAAAGGCAGTCCAGAAAGAATGATGGAGAACATTGCAGAAGCAGTCGGATGCGTACTTAAACTTGGCAAAAAACCAGTGATATTTGGAGGCGAACACTCAATAACAGGCGGAATTCTTTCTGGTATACACAAGACCATGAACGAGCCAATATCTGTACTTCAGATTGATGCACACGCAGATCTCAGGGATTCTTATGAGGGAACAAAAAACAATCATGCCTGTGCAATGTGCAGGGTTCGTGAATTCACAAAGAATACGGTACAAGTCGGCATAAGATCTATGTCAGAAGAAGAGATGGAATACATAAAAACAGAAAAAATAGGAAATAGTATTTTTTATGCTGATAGAATCACCAAAAACAGAAAAAATGGCATTATATCGGATAAGGATGTGGAAGCGATAATATCCGGACTCAAATCAAAGAAAGTTTACGTGACAATAGATGTTGACGGATTTGATCCTTCGGTAATTTCAGGAACAGGAACACCTGAACCAGGCGGCCTTCTGTGGAATGATGTATTGTCTATAATGAGGGAAGTTGGAAAAAGAAAAGAGATTGTAGGATTTGATATTGTTGAATTGTCACCATCCGCACAATCGCATGTGAGCGAGTTTACTGCCGCAAAACTTGCATATAAGATGATAGGCTACTTCTGGAGCAGAAAATAAAAAATGGATGGAAACAGCAATATGCTGGTTTACCAGCAAAATAGGTTAGAATAAATGCAAAAGAATTTAATTGAGGATTGCCATTCTCACAATTATTAATAGAATTTGAATCAAAAAAATATAAAACTTGACTTCGCCATTTAACTTCTTCAGGTATTTCATCGCTTCTATTCAGGATTCCTATCTGACACAGTCTTCAGTACTTCTATATGCTGTGTCGGCAGTATGTGTTTTCTCAGGAGTATTCTCAACCAAATAAGTCTTTCAGATTTTTGTTTTTTGAGTTTATCTCAGTGGTTGAGAATAGATCGATCCGTCTTCA
>JAHJBM010000019.1 GCA_018813505.1 Microcaldota archaeon | reverse complement strand
TGAAGACGGATCGATCTATTCTCAACCACTGAGATAAACTCAAAAAACAAAAATCTGAAAGACTTATTTGGTTGAGAATACTCCTGAGAAAACACATACTGCCGACACAGCATATAGAAGTACTGAAGACTGTGTCAGATAAGAATCCTGAATCGGTGTGTTGAAATCCGGAAGAAGTTAAGTGGCGAAGTCAAGCACTAAATACAAGACACAAAACCCAACTAAGACAGCCACTCCTTATTATCTATTTTCTGTTTTATATACTCACCAACAAAAGTCAATCTCTCGCCCTGAAGCGCATCCTGTTCTATCTTTTTCTTGGTCTTGAGTACCAGTTTCAATTCATGTACCCAATCCTTATGTCTGTTTATCCATGGATATCCGAGCATTTCCTCTGCCCGTTTCACATCAACATCCTTTGCGTTTATTGTAAGCTTATCAAGAAACTTGAACTCTTTTATGTCGCTCATGGTAACTCCTAAAAATCTTGACTCAGGAACTGCAAAATCCATTCCAAGATATGCTAGATTCATACTTCCTGTCTTTATTGTCCAGTAAATATACCATCCCCAGGCATCACAGTCCATGAGACAATATACTGGCAATTTCTTATCTGCAAGTTTTCTAAGAAGTCTTCTTGTTCCTCTTGTTGACTGACCTTTTGGAGTTACAAGCAAACAATTTTCCTTTTTCCAGAATTTATCTTCATTGAGGCGCTGCCAGAGAGCATCTTTTTCAACAACTAGAACATATTCTGCATCAAGACTCGTGATTTCCATACCATTATCCACATCGCTTGGTATACTCCATCCGCTTCTCCCTTGTTTTGAAAGATCTATTGTTGTTTCTTCACCACCAAACTTATCCGTTATCACCATATCTCCGGCGACAAACCCCTTTCTATCAGTAGTAAGATTCAGGTCTTCTCGTTTGATTCCAAGTGCAACTTCCAGATCTTCTACCAGTGCGTTACTTTCAGTTTGTTCTGTAAAAAGATCCTCATCAAGATTATCCCCGAGGCTGAACTTAAGCTGATAAAATAAACCTCTGATTGAGGTATGCAAGTCCTGTGCAAGAAATTGTTTTGTTTTTGTTGCTATAGCAACTGTCTGCATGAATGTCCTTGCCTGCGCAACGCTAAGGAATTTTCTTGTCTCTTTCTTGTTTCCTGTCCTTAGGCACTGATAAGTTTCATCAAATTTAGTATTGCTTTTTGTTCTCAATGTTGTTTCAAATGTTGGTCCATCTCCTTTTTCTATCTCATTTATCATGTTTTTGCCCATTCCTTCGAGCTTTCTTATTACGGCTGGATTATCACTCATTCTCATCACCCTCGTCTTTGTGCTTACTCATACCATCTCCGTTTTCCTGCCCGCTGTTTTCATCTTGATCGTTAGTGTCGTTATTTTTCTTTTGGCCATCCGCATCGTTGTTCTCATTCTGGTTGCTGGCATCATCATTTTCATTCGTTTCTTCAGCTACAGGTGAAGTGGCATATTTCTTGTCAATTATCATCTCAAGTTCTTGCTCTATCTTTTTTTGTTTTCCTCCTGTTAACAATGCAAGGTCAGCAGAAAGTTGCTGTACATATCTGCTCACTACTTTTCTTTTTGTTGCAATCTCATGTGCCTTGCGTTTTCCTGATAAATATTTTTGCACTCCTCTGGATGCCTCCATCAGCGCAAATTTTATCTCACTCATAACCTCTTCTTCCTGTGAAATCGCCTGTTTACCTGCACTTGTATATGGGATATGCACACTAATCAAATTCACAAGAACAGCTATTGGTTCTTCTTCAAACTCTTTTATGTTGTAGCGTTTCCAATCCATGGTCTTTATTGTCTCGGTTATTGCGCATCCTCCAGTATCAAATAACAATGGGACTTTGTTTGCAAATCGCATTATTTCTCCTTTCTTTTTTGCAGCAGCAATCCCGCCGCCATAGGCTATCCCAACTTCGACAAGGAATGGTATTCCACCTCTATATATCCTGGGTGGCCGTTGTGTGACAACAAGAATTTCGGGGTTGAATATGTTTGTAAATGAGGCCTCTATCTGTTCTTTTCCTATTGGTACTAGCGAATCTGTGGCTGGTGATATCCATTTCACTTCTGAAAATGTCTTGACCACTTTCTCTGCACTTTCCCAAGTAAGCGCACCTGGTTTCATATTAAAATCAACGTCTGGTGCAAGAGATCTAAGTTCTTCAATCTTTGCTGCACTCACCCTTGAAAAACGATTTTGCAAAAAAGCCGACAATCTTTTATGCTCCTTATCATGCTTCGCGAGTTCTATAAGATCATGGGTGCCTATTCCAAGTGGGTGTGGCTGTATCTCAAAAGCCTTTGGTGGATTTTTTTCAACAGATCTGGGAAAAACAGTCCGTTCATTGCTTGGTTCTATAAGTTCTATCAAACAATGTGGATTTGCAAGTGCTGTGCGTCGTAAGTATTCATAGACTCCATGATTTCCTTTCTCGTATTTCACTTCCTTATATTCTGAAATCACAGTAAGGCCACTTTCCAGAGTCGGTTCTGTACTCGTTACGTCTATTATCGGTTTATTGTTTTTGAAATCCATTGATATTGTGGCTGCAATTCTTGTTCCATTATGACAGGTTATTGCATTTGTGGCCTGACCGGTTGTAATATAAGAAAACATCGTACATGCCGCTGCCCCGATACCTTGTTGTCCCCGTTGTTGTATATATCTATGGAATTTTGTTCCTGCTAGCATTTGACCGAGTGCCTTTCCAAGGTGTGTTTTAGGTATACCTGTTCCATTATCTTTTATACTGACTTGATAATGTTCATTTCCAAGTTCCTCGATTTTTACCGATATTTCAGGCAATATCCCTGCTTCTTCACAGGCATCAAGAGAATTCGTTACAAATTCATGAACTATCATAGTCAAGGATCTTATCTTCCCTGAAAATCCCAGCATCTGCCTATTTTTTTTGAAGAATTCTGCTACTGAGTGCTCTTTGAACTCATCGAAACTTTCTTTAGTCATTTTAACACCTTTAGAATATCACACTATTCCTATATGTTGTGGGCTATTTCTGGTCGCTGAGCGTTTATCTCAAAAAAGATATTAATATCTTGTGGATCGTTTATGTTAGTATAAGAATGATCCTGGCAAAGATGTGTATTCTAATATTTATCTCTAAGTCGTGCCTGCATAACCCCTCTTCTGGTTTTGCTAAGATAATTGAGCACGCCCGAGTGAGTTGTCCCGCTTAAAAGCATACCTATGGCTTCTTTTGCATGTTCTATGGTATCTAGTCTAGCGATTATAGAAATTGTATTGCCATAAATACTCAAAAAAGAATCAGTCGAATGTTCTATTTGCGATTTTATACTGCCATTCTCGCCTATTACTCTGCTTTTCATTCTTGTTATAGCTTTATCCGAATTCAAAAATTCCTTAAGTGGTATTATATAAAACACATAATCTCCGTTTATTAGTCTAAGGGCATCTCTGGTTGCAAATCCTCTGCCTATTGCTTTTACTACATCTTTAGCAAAGAATACCTCTTGTGGATCGCCTTCTATCTGGACCTCACCATCATCACTAATATTTAAAGTTACCTTACATTTCTTTTCCAATGTCCTTTTTATGGCTCCATTCTTTCCTATTAAAGCATGCACCCTTTCAACAGGTATCTTTATTATTTCTATCTCATCCTCGATCATTTGATGCCAACCTCAATAAAATTTTTTTTACCTCTTCATTACTTTCTTTATCTACCCTTTTTGTTGCAGCGTCTTTTATATCATTACTCTTCATGGTGGCCAGCACATTTGCTGCAGCAAGCCTTGCTTCTGCATCCCAGTGGGATAACAATATGATCATGGATTTTTTAACATCCTCATCTTCTTTGATAAGTTCGAGCGAATTTATGGCATTGATTTGGTTTTCTCCTATATCCCCGCGGGCAAGAATTATGAGTTCTTTTTTCATGACCTTTACTATATCTTGATTTTTCATTTCATTGATATATGGCAATGCAATAGATACTGTGTCTCTTGCCCTAATCATCTGGCCGAAATAATTGTTAATATCTTGTTCGTATGGTTCAGTGGCACTCAATTTTTTAATCGAAAATACTATATCTTTTGTTATCCCTATCTTATCATCAAGTCCTATACTCAGGAACTCTGAAAAAGCATCCATCCATTTACCATCGAGCATCATCATAAGGCTATACATCACTATAAACCGTGGACTCAATCCATAGTGTTCGTTGTGCGGACGTGAAAGCACTGATATTGCAACTCTCATGAGTGAGAATTTTTCATGTTCAAGGGAGTTAAGGTCAACACCTGGTTTTTTTGTTGCTGCATATGCCCCCATAATTTTCCAGAACACGTCCCGTATATTGGTGTCAGGGGCTAATCCGTATTTGGAAAGGTCTACTTTTTTTCTTATTTCCTCTCCGCCCCCGCTGCTATCGTCGTCACCGCCAAATGTCTGTTCAGGCATACATATCTATTATTTATCTCTATTTATAAATTGTTTATTTATTCTCTGTAAAAAGTAGTTAAAAAACATCTATTTCCATTTAATATTACATCCCATCGATGGAATCTGTTGTATTATAACTTCGTTTCCTTTCAATAGCTGTTTTATTGCATCTTCCATCTCAGATGTTTTGGCTTCTGAATGTGATTTTCCGTGGGTATCGTCGAATCTTCCATGGTATTCGAGTTTCATTTCTTTGTTGAAAAGGAATGGGTCTGGTGTGCATGTTGCACCATATCTCGTTGCCACCTGCTGTGTTTCGTCATAAAGATATGGAAAATTGAACTTTTCTTTATCAGCCCATTCTTTCATCTTTTCAAAACTGTCTTCAGGATAATTCTCTGCATCATTGGAATTTAACGCAATAATCTGCAGTCCATCTTTCCCATACTTCTCCTGAAGCTCCACAAAATAGGGCATTTTTGGCACGACATACGGGCAATGGTTGCACATAAATATTATCAAAATTGCTTTTTTTCCCTTAAACTCAGCAAGCGAATAAGTTTTTCCATCAACACCCGGTAACTCAAATTCGGGTGCAACACTTCCATTACACAATACTTTGTCATTCGAAGGCGTCAGCATTAATTCACCATTATTTTGATTTTTCCTGGTCTATCTTGTAAAATTTCAAAACACAATCAAAGCACACATCGGTAAATCCTCTAGCTCTGCCAATCATGACTTTTCTTGTATCAGTATCCTGTCCACACATGAAACATTTTACCATACTATTATTTCGCAGTTCCTCTTTTTTAGCCTTGAGGTTCTTATCAATCCATGGATTTCATTATTGCTATTTTGCTGGGTGTAATACAGGGGATTGCAGAATGGCTGCCCATAAGTTCTGAAGCTATGGTCACAGTCATTGGAAAATTCATTGGTGGTATGGAATATCAGGATGCTCTTGCAATGGCAATATGGTTGCATACAGGTACACTGATTTCTGCAACAATCTATTTTCATAAAGATATTCTATCAATGATAAAAAGCATCTGGCATAATGGCGCGGATCGAAACCTTTTGCTATTTCTTATCATAGCAACTGCTGCGAGTTTTGTTATCGCATTTCCTCTTCTTCTGATTGCATTCAGTATCGAACTTCCAGAATACATAACTACAATTTTTATAGGTATATTTCTGGTTTTTGTTGCAGTTATCCAGAAAAACCGCGTTAGCGGAAAGCAAACAGAACCAACACCAAAAAACGCTGTCATCGCGGGACTTGTGCAGGGATTCTCTGCTCTGCCTGGCATGAGCCGCTCAGGTCTGACGCTTGCAATACTCGTTGCACAAAACTATGATCTGAAACAAGCGTTCAGGCTTAGTTTTTTGATGAGTATTCCCGTTGTCCTTGGAGCACAAATAGCATTACCATTGGTTAAAAGTGGGTTTGAAATAACTGTTGAAATGCTTGTTGGTACGGTAGTAGCGGCATTGATAGGCTTATTGACAATTCGCTTGTTGATGCAGTTTGCAGAAAAAGTAAACTTTTTCAAAGCAACTCTTGGTTTGGGCATTCTGGTTATTATTATTGGAATTGTGACACTATCTTCTTGAAAGAACTATTCTTCTTGGTGCTAAGTGTGAATGTCCTAAATCAAGGCCTGGTCTTGCCACCATTGTATGTGTTCTTGTAGCTGCTTCAAGAACATAATCGCGAACAATTCTATCTGTTTCGACGCCTTTTCCATTTGCGTTTGCCTTTCTTTTTGCAGTGTCAAATAAAACTTCTGCTATCTTTCTAAAAATCATTGGTTGTTTATCATCGCCAAAAACTTCAATGATTCCTTTTACATTACCATCTAATGTATCATCAACCAATTTTCTCAGAATTGATCTTTCTCCTAAATTCATGTCTTCTAATAGCGTCGTTTTCATCTCACTTCTGTCAACCGTGGTCCCACATCCAAGCAATGCAACGGTTATACTCCTATGCAAAAGAAAAAGCCCCTCAATCTGTCGTGCATGATCTAACATGTTGTCTAATGCATTAAGGTCTTCTTCAAAACGCGAATGCGTTATAAATGCGGTTTCAACTGCAGTTACTTGTAATCTTAATTTCTGTGTTTCGTCAACTGCACTTATCCCTCGTAATTGTTGTGATCCATCTTGCATAACTCCAACCACTAAAACTCTTGCCTTGTTTGGTATTCTATTTCTTTGCAGTTACCTTGATTACATGGTATCCAAATTGTGTTTTCACAGGTTCAGAGACTTTTCCAACTTCAAGTGAAAATGCAGCATCTTCAAACTCCTTGACCATCTGTCCTTTTCCGAAAAAACCTAGGTCTCCGCCCTGTTCCTTGCTTGGACATGCGGAGTGTTTTTTTGCTACTACTGCAAAGTCCTTTCCCTGTTTTAATTCATAAATTATTTTTTGCGCATCCTGCAAATTAGCCACTAGTATATGACTTGCCCTGACTTCTGCCATAATGTCATTCCTCTTCTGCGAATTTTTTTATTGCTTCAAAATTTTCTATAATAAGTTTTGCCTTGGACTTTCCAAATTTAAAGGCATATTGGTCGTTTTCGTCTCTTTTAAGCACTATAAGTCTATTTCCCTTATATTCATCATATTCAACTATTGTCATTATCTCACCTATCCTGTTTGACATAAATTTTAACCTTAGCCAACATATCCCATACTGATGCATTCGCGTATCAGATGCATCAGCCGATTATGCTCTTATAAGGATATTTTTTAGGTCATTCACGTTATCCATTGTTGTTTAAAAAGATTTAAATTTGGTCCCCCTGATCCATTGCCATCATTTTTTGCAATATTTTTCAAATTCTATGAGAAATTCTGGTCTTTTCCTAGATTCTTTTATGAATGAAACAAACTTTGAAAACTGCCTTATGGTTTCAGGATGGAGGTGATGTTCCAGCACACATGCATCTTTTTCAGCGATTTCATTTTTTATCAGGATTATTTTAAGGAAATTCTCAAAAACATCGTGCCTGTTTTTTATTTTGCTTGCTATCGAAAGCCCTTCAGATGTAAGCTTAATTTCACCATATTTTTCATATGTTATTAGTTTTTGTTCCGCAAGTTTCCTTAACATTTCTGTGGCACTTGGATAGCTAACCTCCATTCTTTTCACAACGTCCCGTGGTCTTGCATAACCCTTCTCATTTACAGAAATCAATATTCCTTCGAGATAGTCTTCTGCCTTTCTTGATAATGTGCTCTGATTCATATCCATATTATCATATCAACTGATTTTTAAATCTTAGGCTTCCCTAACATTATTAGGGCTACTTATATAAATCCCTAATGGAATATACCATATCGATTTTAGGCGCTTAATATGACTACCAGATCGTTGGCACAATTAAATGAAGGAGAAACGGGACTAATCATAAAGCTACTGGCAGGTATGACGTTCAAAAAAAGAATGACTGAACTTGGATTTACAAAAAATGCAGACGTAAAAATAATTCGGAAAACCATTCATGGACCGATGATAATCGAATTGAAATGCTGTGGAAGACTTGCAATTGGTATAGGCGAGGCAAGCAAGATAATAGTCAAAGTCGGTGATTGAATCAAAAAAACAAAACTGATTGCACTTGCAGGAAATCCAAATACTGGAAAATCCACATTATTCAATACAATCACGGGGGGCCAGGCTGAAGTTGGGAACTGGCCTGGAAAAACCGTTGAAAAGAAAACCGGAATTTTGTTGTGCTGCAACGAAAGAATAACTGTGGTGGATCTTCCTGGCACCTATTCGCTCAGTGCATTTTCTGCAGAAGAACTGATCGCAAGAGATTTTATCATCGAACGACAGCCAGAAACAGTTATCAATATTATCGATGCTTCAAATCTTGAGAGAAACCTTTACCTTACTGTGCAACTTCTGGAGCTTGGCACCAACATAATAATAGCACTTAATATGCAGGACATCGCACAAGAGCACGGTATTGTTGTTGATGCCGGTGGATTGGCTGAGCTTCTTGGTGTTCCTACAATTCCTATTATTGCAAATACGGGGCTAGGAGTAAACAAATTGATATCCGCAGCTGCAAAAATGGCTGTAAGTGCGCAAGGAAAAAAACACGAGCGGCTGAAGATAAATTATGGTAAATATATTGAGCCAAAAATAACCCGACTCGCAAAACACTTGAGGAATCACTCACCTCTGATTTCAGATCGCTATGGTGCAAGATGGCTTGCAATGAAATTAATCGAGAAAGATCCTGCTATCATAAAACTCGTAAGGGATGCCGATCATGAAGCATATGATAAAATCGTTATCAAATTCATTGAAAACACAGAACAAATATCCGAGGAAGATATCGGAGTTGAGATTGCAGATAAGCGCTATGAGTTCATTCACGATGTGGTGAGCAAAACCCTAACCAGATCTTCTGTTGCAAAGATAAATGACCGTATTTCTAGTTCAGATCAGATTGACAGCATACTTACAAACCAATGGCTTGGAATTCCATTATTCCTATTTTTCACATATCTGCTGTACCAGATGGTCTTCATAGTTGGCGAGCCGTTCGTATGGTTTATCCAAGGTACGCTAGATCTTCTGGCTGTTGCGGTTCGTGAGGCGTTGGTCTCAAACGGTGCTCCGGAGATTGTTGTCAGTTTGGTGAGCGAAGGCATATTGCAGGGTGTTGGCAATGTCTTTGTTTTCCTCCCAAATATCGCGCTTTTGTTTTTTGCAATCGCTTTGCTCGAGGATAGCGGCTATATGGCGAGGGTGGCATTTGTAATGGACCGTTTTATGCGCATGATTGGTCTTCAGGGCAAATCATTTATTCCTCTTGTTATCGCTTTTGGATGCACTGTTCCTGCGATCATGGCAACAAGGACAATGGAAAATGAGCGCGATCGCGTTGTCACAATAATGATTTCTTCAATCATACCATGCAGTGCTCGGATGGCAGTTTTTGTTTTTATTGCTGGTGCGATGTTCCAGCCGAATGTTGCAGGTCAGGTCGTATGGTCGCTTGTTTTGCTTTCATTTGCACTGGTCATATTCATGAGTTTATTATTCAAATATTTGTTTGGGTCAAAACATGAGTCGATGTTCATAATGGAACTTCCACAATACCAATTACCAAATCTCAACTCTCTCAAGGCCCATACTTTACAAAGAACAAAAATGTTCATCAAAAAAGCAGGTACATTTATTTTTCTCGCTACCATTGTGCTGTGGTTTCTTGCTAGCAATCCATATGGTATCACTTATGGGAGCGAACAAAGCTATCTTGGTCAGATCGGAAAGACAATATCACCACTATTTGCTCCGCTTGAAATTGGGTGGCATGGTAGTGTTGCACTTATTTCAGGATTTTTTGCAAAAGAAACTATCATATCGGTATTTGGAGTTTTGTATGGGTCTGAAAACATGCCGCTTAATGAGGTGTTGGCAGGCAGTTGGACAAGACTACAGGCATATGTCTTCATGGTGTTTACTCTTCTCTATATCCCATGTTTCGCAACAGTAGCAGTGATAAAACGCGAAACCCGTTCATGGAAATGGACTCTATTTGCACTATGTTACACATTTATCTTGGCATGGGGGATATCCTATCTCGTTCTGCAATTTGGGCATTTTCTTGGGTATTAACACTCATTAAAAATCTACAAAAAGTTTGCAGATCATAATAATACATATATAAAATTATTCTAATCATCTATATCTTGGTTGATGTAATGAAATTACTAAATTTAGGTTTATGTTTGTTTTTTGTCGGATTTTTATTATTTGGTTGCACTGCAAATCCTGCTGATGGGCAGGGGCAAGGTGCGGTGTCTGATCAGAATACCACTGATAATAGTCAGAATCAGATTCAGTCAGATAATACTGGTCAGATTGATGATACTGATATAATTCCGGATTCTGATCCGGATAGCAGTCCTGATAATCAACCTGATATTCCATCTCCAGGTGTCAGGCCTCCATCGATCCATACAAATGTCATAGAACCTGCAGATCTTGTATATCTGGGCGCATTCAAACTCCCTGGTCCTTCAGGAGGATCTGACTGGACGTGGAGCGGGCGTGCTGCAACCTTTTATCCAGGTGGTGATTCTAGTGGTGTGGAGGATGGTTTCCCAGGCTCAATCTATGCTGTTGGTAATGATCAAGATCAGATGATTTCTGAAGTAAATATTCCAATACCAGTAATTAGCAGAAATATTGATGACCTTAATACTGCAACAACTCTTCAGCCTTTCAGTGATGTGAGGCAGAATAGTTTCCCTGAGATTACAGACTTTGCTTATCCTGCAATGGAATATCTTCCTGCTCAGGATGGCCAAATAAGCGGAAAGCTTTATCTTGCTTGGGGGTTCCATCTTTTCGAAAGTACCAATGTCAATACCCATTCATGGTGTGAGCTTGATCTTTCTGATCCAAGAACTCCTTCCGCATGGAGTATTGAAGGGTATACACCATTCCTTACTGCAGATTACCTGTTTGAAATTCCTACTGATTGGGCAGCTGAAAATACTCCCAATATGAGGCTTGCAACCGGTCGTTTCAGGGAAGGTGTATGGAGTGGTAGAGGGCCTGCATTGTTTGCCTATGGCCCCTGGATTGAGGGTAATCCTCCTGCTGCTGGTTCTGAAGTTCCAGTGATCCCATTATTGTTATATGGGGTACAAGAACCCGGAGCTCTTGAAATAACTAGTTACGATTACACAGAGATGGAAAATTATTGTGCTGCAGATCAATGGACTGGTGGAGCATGGCTTACAAAAGATGACAAGTCAGCGGTTGTTTTTGTTGGTACGCATGGTGTGGGTGATTGCTGGTATGGATTTTCTGACGGTACTGTATGGCCATATGACGGACCATATCCGGAAACACCTGCATGGCCCCATGATCAGAGGGGATTCTGGGCAGATAGTATAGAATCACAGATAATTTTCTATGATCCTGCTGATCTTGCTGCAGTTGCAAGCGGAAGCATGGAAAACTGGGAGCCTCAACCTTATGCTACATTGAACCTTGACCAATATCTCTACAATCCAGGGCACTATTACGAGAGTTCGGATTCAAAACGCGAACTTGTTCGTGCTGTGGCATTTGACAGGGAAAACGGCCTTCTTTATGTATTTGAATTCCGGGCTGATGATGAAGGTAACAGCATTGTACATGTGTTGAGGGTAAATTAGTTTTTTATTTTATTCTCTATTTTTTCTTTTCTCAATTTATCAATTAGTAAACAAATAAAAATTTAAAAAAAGAAATTGAGTTAGTCAGTTATACCCAATCCTGCTAACTACTGCTTTTGTTGATATGTTACTGGTTTGTTCCTGCTCTTCATCAACTATTGTGCTCAGATCCAACATTATGTCACTCGTGCCCATAACAAGCGGAAGTTCGCCGTTCCACGTCTCAATATAATAATACTTTATGAACGGATCCGTGATCTGTTTTGTTATAGATTCTATTGCCTGGGCCTGAGCATTTGCTCTTATTATATTCGCTTGTGCGTCACCCTGAGCCTTTAATATCTCGGAGATGGCGCTTGCATTGGCCTCTGCAATTGTTTTTTGCACTTCTACTTTCTTTTGTTCAAGTTCGTATTCTGCTCTGAGCTTGTTCTGTTCTGCAACGACCTTGTCTTCAATTGCCCTGTCAAATTCAGGTGAAAATTGGAAATCGGTTATCGAGATATCTAGCACTTCCATACCGTATTTGCTTAATTTCTGTTTCAGATCATTCAGAATATTATTTTTGACTTCGACACGCTTTGATATAAGTTCTTCTGCTCTGAACTGGGCAGTATTTGCCTTGATCACTTCCTGTACTATCGGTTGTATGACCCTGGCCTCATGACTGCCTCTAAATTGCCTATAAATCCCCATAACCACATCTTCATCTGGTGTTATTCTATAATTAACAGCAATAGTCGTAGTAACAATCTGAAGATCTTTTGATGCGGCAGAAGCTTCTGCTTCATACTTTTCTATCTGTATGCTAATTACAGACACGTGATGCATTATTGGAACAATAAAATGCAATCCTTCGTAAAGTACGGTTACTGGTCTCCCGAATTCGTTTAATACACCTACCTCACCAGCGCCTATTATCTTTACCGAAGAGAACAATACAATCAGTATCACAAATGCAATAATCGTTTTGAAAATGGTTCCAAATACCTTATTGACATCTGGGAATTCCCTTCTTGGAGTATTGATTCTCAAACGTTCATTATCGCTTTCAAATCTTATTTCTCCTTCTGGTTTTTCTCTTATTACCATATTAACACCTATATCCTGCTATCTGACTTATACTTATCCTTAGTAGGTACATCGATTACCGATGTATCTGTATATCAGATGCATCAATAGATTATACCAATATAAAGATATTTTTTAAGTTATCAGCCTATAACTCTCATTAAATTTTTAAACACATGGCTGCCTATTACTGGCATATGAAAAATACTATCAACAAGATTCTGCCATTACTAGTACTGGGTATATTTTTGCTGATGCTTTTAACTATTGTTAAAACTAGTCTCTTTGGTGAGGTCGAAGACGGAAAGCATATCTATTTTGAAATTGTGTTCCTACTTTTGCTGGCAGTTGGTGGGCAGCTTGTGGTTGCATATTCAAAACAACCCTATGTTATGGCATTGATGTTTTTAGGAATACTCATAAGCCCTAGTTTTATGACTATTGCATTTGATTTTCTTCATACATTGCCCCTTCCATTTGAACTTCCACCAGAACCTCCAGATATATTCAAGCTTGAGAACACTATTCATGTTTTTGCACAGCTCGGTGCCGTTATACTTTTGTTTAAGGTTGGACTTCACAACAAAATAGAGAAAGTTTTTGCTTCAGAAAATATCATGATCGCAATTGCCGGTGTTGCTGTTCCGTTTGTAGTTGGTTATGGGTATGCGCTTTTTGCCGGCGGCAATTTTGCATATGCCGTATTTTTGGGTGCAGCGTTGACAGCAACAAGTGTTGGTGTTACAGTTGCCATTCTCAAAGAGATGAAACTCATAAATGAACGTTTTTCGCAGATAATTATTGGTGCTGCAATAGTTGATGATATCCTCGGTCTTCTTGTCCTTTCATTAGCTGTAAATATAACTGGCGGGGGTGAGATCCTAGTTCCAATTATCACTACACTTGTTTCTGCTATTATATTCATAGGTGGCGGTGTTCTTGCAGGAAACTATTTTGTCCAATATCTTGACAGGAAATCTATGAGTGACAGGCGATTTATGCTTGCACTTGCATTTGTATTAATGTATTCATACGTTGCAGAAGTCATTGGGCTATCAGCCATAGTTGGTGCATTCCTTGCAGGTGTCATAATCAACAGAAGTCAGCATATTTCTCATATTGAAGAAAGAACGGTTGGTCTTGAATTGGTATTCATGCCGATATTCTTTATCACACTGGGTATTCTGATAGATGTTAATGCGCTTGTAACCTATGCATTGCCAATACTGGTGATAACTATTCTTGCAATAGTAAGCAAAGCGGTTGCGTGTACTGGTGCGGCATTATTATCAAAACTGGATTTTAAACAATCTTTGATAGTTGGTATTGGCATGGTTCCGAGAGGTGAAGTTGCACTTATCATAGCCTCAATTGGTTTTACGTCCGGTGTACTAAATTCATCAGAATATTCGATTATTTCTGCCATGGCATTGCTCACTACGTTTGTTGTACCGCCCATCCTTACAAAACTTCTTAAAGAAAAAGGCAAGATTGAAAACCAAACGCCTCAAGTTTCAGGAGCATGATTATGGGCAATGCCAACGAAAAAAAGCGTTTTTGGGAAATCGATTTTCTCAGAGGGCTTGGCATTTTTCTTGTAGTTATTTTTCACTTTTTCTTTGATCTGAATTTTTTTCATATTCTTCCGAATTCTATGTATTCTGGTTGGTGGCTTATACTCCAGAGATTTGCAGCATCACTTCTTATCCTGCTTGTTGGTATTTCAGTTATCCTAAGCTATGAAAAAACAAAAAAAGAGCGGAAAAATTATTTTATCAAGAATCTGAAAAGAAGCGGATTTTTGTTTGCAGTGGCCTTGGTAATAACTTTAGCAACCTGGATATATCCGCACAATGGTTTTATCATTTTCGGGATAATCCACTTCATCGCGTTTTCAGTTTTTCTTTCATATTTCTTTCTCAGGTTCTTTTACCTTAATCTGGTTCTTGGAATCGCTGCCATCTTTGCGGGTTTACAGATAAACAAAATTGTTGCACCTGACAATCTTCTTATGTGGGTTGGTCTTTATTCCAGAGATCTTCATACGCTTGATTACTTCCCGCTTTTGCCTTGGTTTGGTATTGTATTAATAGGCATGTTTATGGGCAAATATTTCTATTCAAAAACAAATGATATCCATATCAGCAGTCTATCATGTGCAATTCGGTGCGGATACGGTTTGTCTTCAGCTAGCCGAGGAAGCGCCGAATTACACAAGCTTTGTTCTTCGGCCTTGAAACCGCCGCTTTCAAGCGGCCCGGTGGAACTGCGTTCCATGGGCGCAGGAAACTTTGTTTCCTTGCGCGGTGGCCGAATGAACAAATCATCATCTGCACCAAAATTTTGGTTGGTGGGTTTCTTCACTTACCTCGGGAGAAAATCGCTACAAATATATCTTGCGCATCAACCTATTTTGATTGGACTACTAATCGGATATTTGATATTACTATAAATCTATTCTTATCTGACATAAAACCCGTCATTCAGACAGTTTTTTCTTCAATTGTTCGAGTTCATCATGAACTGCTTTATTTCTCTTCAATGGATCCATTTTAGCTTTTTGTTCTAGTTCAGCTATTCTTGCTTTGAGGGTTGCATTTCTTCGTGCCAAATCTTTTTTGCTATTTCCCATGTATATCTCCGTTGGTTTATCGAACCGAAATTTTTAATTAGTATGTGTGGATTAGCCTGACCCAAAAAATACTGGTCTGTTAGTATGGTTCTTCAACCTTTTTGTCAGTTCCACATTTTTCCATATCTTGAAGAAATGTCAATCAATTAAAAAAGTGCCGGTGAATACATCCCATGGCAGACATTTTAACTGACATCATAAATCGGCTTATCGTACTTGTACAATCCCCATTATTGGATCAGCAAATGCTTTGGACTGCCGCTCCATTAGTAGTAGCAACTTTGTTCATGACTCTTTATTTTGGTAAGTATAAACAGGAAGAACTTGGATGGAATACTGCTTTTGGCAATACTATGGTTTTTCTCTTTATTTCCATCAACATCATCTACTATATGCTTAGTTCTTCCAACGGATCGTGGAGCGATCTTATGGCAAACAATCTTTTCCTTACAACTACTATGGCACTTTTTGGGGGTGCGATCACATTAATGGCCATAACATATTATCATCTTCTTCCCAAGAAAGTCGCATTTTTCCTTTTTTCTGCCCCTCCGGTTAATGTTTCTGTGTATGTTATTATGACAATTGTCTATACTGGCGTTCCAGCAGATATCATAACTTTTGGTGCAGCTATACTACTTTTTGGTCTGATCTTCGTATTATTAAGGGTTATACAAATGCTCGAGCATATGGCAAGCCAGCCCGAAGGTCTTTCGCTCTGGGATGAAACTCAAGAATCAAAAGAGGGAAATCTGATGAAGAAGCTGAAGGATAAAAACATGAAACTCAGTGAGACAAAACAAAAAGAAGAAAAACAATTAGGATCTATCAAATCAATCTAAATCCGGATCCAAAAGGGCCAACCTTCCAAATCCAATACCTTCATCAACCTGGAATAAAAACTTGCCTTTTGCAAGTTTCCAATCGCCATCTTCTGCTGTTGTTTTTTTGAAACGATCGAGAAACGCACCATCTGGCACGATCATGAAAGGTACCCTCCCAAATCCCCTTCTGACATGTTCTCCCGCAATAAATACTCCTTCGGAATGCGTTGCAAACACGAGTATTCCACCAACATTCGGAACCATCTCTCTGCTAATTCTCTCATATGGTGTGGCACCAGATAATATGGTTGATGGTAAAACCAGTAGGTAATCCTTTGCACCGGAATCTAATTCGTCGACCTGTCCTGATGGTTCATCACAACAAGTCCAAACAATATCATGAAGCTTTTTTTGCATCACACCATTGACATGCATACTATGCACAAGTACATTTCTTCCAGTTACAGTATCAATTCTTTCGTCAGCCAATGGTGTAGTATCAGCACATTGCAGGCAGTATATGCCATCTTTGGTCAGTGCGAATTCAATGTATTGTGGACCCCCAACAAGTGTTTCCAATGTTCTCAGTTTTATTGGTAGTTCTCTAAGCAACAAATCTTCATGTTCATCGCTTAGACACCCATACATTAATTCAATATCGGATGACCTTACCAAGTGAATGACTGAAGAATATAAGTCATGTTCTGTTTTTCTTATGTTTCCATCGGCATCAAAGAAATATACATCACCGCCATTCATCACTGCCTTTGTTCCCATACCCTCAACAATACATATTTTTCCTTCATTAGTGCTTTCTAATCTTGTGGTATATGCAAGACCTGCTGCATCTGGAGCAGCACCCCATTCATTTTGACTTCCGACAACTGGTTGGATTAGAACTGCCATGTCTTCATCTCCTGAACTTGCAACAACTTTTTTTATCATGGCATCTAATCTGCAATTGCCGCCATAATTTGAACCCATACCAAAACAAAATCCAGTTAGGAACTCTCCGGTTCCTCCATGTTCAGTCAAATGGGAAGAACGGACGGCTCTCCATAACCTCTCTTCTCCTATGGCTCTTATAATTTCCATTGATTCATGATCAAACTCAGTTCTGACAAGTGCTCTGATAATCCTCTGTTTAGTTACTGGAACACGGCAAATGCTTTCTCTTGCGCGTGCATACAGGTCAGTGAAAAATTCAGTAGTAAATAAAATTGATAGTTCTGGTATTAGAAATCCTGCTCTTTCAATTTGTTCTTGTTTTTCAATCAAATCCTTTGCCTTGCCACCAAAATGTCCACTGCCAACAATTGTAAATTTGCCTAGTTTTCTGATCTGAAATCTGGTATGTGGGATATGAATCTGGGAAGCAGTTGCCATGGATTATTTGTGATACTACGCATATTAAAATGTTAGTCAAACTGCGTAAGAATGAAAAGTGAAAAAATCTGGTGTTTGGGACTTCCAAGAACTAAGATTCGTTCGTTGTTCATTGAACTTTGATTCAAGATCCAAAACAGGAAACCGAAAACTCAAGACCGGAAACCATATCAGATTCACAGTTATTACCGAAGTAAGAAGAAGATACGCCCCGGGGATTTGTTTGAACGGCGAACCGTTCAAAGCTCCACCGTGGCTCACTGAGTCCAGACTCAAAACACTAGACTCTAAACTTATTTCGCCCCGGGGAAGACTCGAACTTCCGGCCTGCTGATGTATGTAAACAATGGCTTGGTTTTCCTCATGGCTTTTCTTGAAAGTTTTGCCATCAGAAGGACACAAGTCAAAAGTTTCTAACAGTCAGCCGCTCTACCTTTCAGGAGTTTCGGGTTTTCAGTTTCGAGTCCTGTGTAAGATAACAAGACGCAAGACACATGACCCAAAACATCTGGCTGAGCTACCGAGGCATTAGTCTAATTAGCTAATGAACTATTGGATGACATAACCAATTATCCTTATAATGACACCACAAGCTGATGCATCCTATCTTGGATGCATCGGTAGCAGGTATGCTGGATAAGGTAAAATTTTATATCAAACAATATAGGTAAATACTTCGTATCAAATTATTTAAAAGACTAAGCCTTGGAGTTTTGATTTTATTTGATTGCTGACGCAGTACAAGTGGGGCAAGTTACTGCGTCTGATAAGAACCTAGAAAGAACCCTATGTGATGTAGTAAAAAGATAAAATAGAAGTAAATTCTCTATGCTTCTTTACAAGGAGTCCAACCACAAAAGGGGCATTCACTACATCCTTCTGCATGAACAAGTTTGTTCTTACATGAAGGGCAAATTCCTTCTCTTATAAGTTCTCCTTCCTTTGTCAGTCCTTCCCACCGCCTATAGCAACTTTCAGGGCTTTCATAATTCCTTCAGATTTTGCCTTCCAGCCCATAAGGAACCCAGATAATCCGTCCATTCCACCTAGCATACTTAGAAGTTCGTTGGCAGAATCAAACACGTCTTTGTCTTTTTCAAGACCTGGTATCTGGAAAAGCGATCTTAGAAGTGAAGTCACTCCTCTTTTAGTGTACATTGGATGGCCATTTTTTGTTTTTTCATGCCATTTTTTTATAAATGATCTAGCCTCTGGAGTTTTAAGAAAAGACTCTGCGTCAGAAGATTTTTTCCGTTCTTCCGTACGCTTTTCAATCATATCATCTTCCTTTTCTTCTGCAGAGTTCATCATCTGTCTTAACTGGCCAAGTAGCATGTATTTAGAACTCATATTATCTTTATAAATTTACTCTTTGTTTAGCGAACCTATCTTAGCATAACTGGATTGAATGCGAAAATGGCTTGTGTGTCTTATATTCCCAATTCATCTAGTATCTTTCCGGTTTTGAATTTGGAGTCATCAATACATTTTGATAGTCTGATTATTGTCACTCCCTCTGTTTTTATGGTTTCTTTTTGATCATACCCATAAACAATGGCATCTGGTTTAACCGCGTCAAGCATTTTTTTTGGATCATCAAATCCTGATACTGCAAGATCTACCGGTTTCAATGCTTCAACCATGATTGTCCTATATTCTAACGGGTGGATGGGCTCTCTATTCTTTTTCCTTATGTGTTCGTCTTGTGCAATTGCAACAATCAACACATCTCCATGCTTTTTAGCTTCATTAAGCGTTACTATGTGGCCAATATGAAGAACATCAAACACTCCGCCGGTAAGAACTACTTTAATTTTCTTTCGTTGTTCAGGTTTTAAGAAGAATTTTCCATCGACGTTTATTAACATTGCCCTTTCATGTTCGGGTAAAACATCATAAACTGCGTTGGGTATGCCAGCATATTTTAGTTGCATTATATATAATCTGGAAATCATTTCCTTCATGTCTTTATTTAGCAGTTGATTTTTTTAAATCCAGCGAATTCCAAGTTATGTATTTCTTAGACATAACTAGCTGGATAAGCTGATGGAATTCGCTAGCTGTCAAAATGTTCGAGATTGTCAAAACAAGAGTTAGTTAGCAAATCAATCTTCTAACTGATATCTGTTTCTAACATTTTGACATCGTCTTTATCGCCCTCTCAATGATATCAAGGCCTTTATCAGCCTGTTCTTTGGTAATTATCAACGGCGGGCACACTCTTATGACCGATTCTCCAGCCGGAAGTAACAGAAGTCCGTTACGAAGAGTGTTATCGATTATCATATTTCTTAATTTTTTAGCTGGTTTTCTGCTTTCTTTGCTTTCAACGATCTCAATTCCAATCATCAATCCTATCCCGCGTACATCACCAATATTCTCGTATCTCTCTTGCATTTCCTTGAGTCTTTCAAGCATTCGTTTTCCAATTTTTATTGCATTTTCACCGAGCTTGTTTTTCTTTGCATAATCAAGTGTGGCCATGCCGGCGGCACATGCAAGTAGGTTGCCGCCAAAAGTATTTGCATGCGATCCTGGCGGCCAGTTCATGATTTTCCTGTTAGCGATAGTTGCTCCAATTGGTAAGCCTCCTCCTATCGGTTTGCTCATACATATTATATCTGGTACTACATTGAAATTTTCCATGGCAATAAATTTTCCGGTTCTGAAAAACCCTGCCTGCACCTCATCATCACAAAGTAGTGCTCCATATTCATTACACAATTTTCTAACTCCCTTGAAAAAATTCTTTGGAGGGACAATATATCCTCCTTCACCCTGGATCGGTTCTGCAAAAACTGCTGCCAGGTTTCCGTCTGATTTTTTCATTGTTTTTTCCAATTCCTGAAGACAATAGTCTGAACACTCGTTCGGTTCCATTCTCATGCGGTAATAATGTGGATATGGGGCATGCATAACAGGGAGAAATGGGGCAAAACGTTCCCTATGAACCGGTTTTGAATTTGTGAGCGAAAGCGATCCCATTGTCCTGCCATGAAAAGCTCCTTTGAAAGCAACAACCCATTTTTTGTTTGTGTGCCATCTTGCCAATTTGTATGCAGCCTCGACACTCTCTGTTCCTGAATTGGACAAAAAGACTCTGTCGAACTTTTTTGGAAGCATTGAAACAAGGTGTTCTGAAAACAAAACCGGCATTTCAGCATAAAAATCAGAGAATGCGCAATGTGTCCCGTATTTGAGTTGTTTTTTGATCGCTTTGACAACGTTGGGATTATTATGCCCTATGTTCATGACTGCCACTGATGCGCAAAAGTCAAGGTACTTTTGTCCATCAACATCCCATACATGGCATCCGTTTGCCTTTTTGTATGCAAATGCATATTCTCTTGTAAGCGAACGTGAAACTATGTCCACATCTCGCTTGATCAATTCCATTGTTTTTCTGTTCGTTATTGGCATCATAACACCTAATCTAATATCTAATCATCAATCTGGGCTTTTTGCAGTTTTCCTGAATAATCAAAGTAAACCGTTTTTACATTTGAAAATTCATCCAATCCCATAATCCCGGCTTCTTTTGTATGCCCTGTTTTCTTCACTCCACCAAACGGAAGATGGACTTCGGATCCAATCGTACTGGAATTTATGTATGTAAGTCCAGCATCTATTCCTTCTATTGCTTTAAACGCATTATTCACATTTTTTGTATATATGGAAGAGCTCAATCCGTATTCAATGTTATTGGCGATTTCAATTGCTTTATCCAATCTTTCAAATTCCAGAACAGAAAGCACAGGGCCGAATATTTCTTCCCGCGCGATCCTCATGTCAGGTTCAACATCGTCAAATATTGTCGGCCTGTAGAAATAACCTGTTCCTTTTGGCTTCTCCCCGCCACAAAGCAGTTTTGCACCATCTTCGTCTTTTCCGATTTCAACATACCGTTCAACTTTTTCAACTGCATTTTCGTTGATAAGCGGGCCTACATCAGTGGTTTTCAGTATCGGGTTTCCGGTTCTAAGCTTTTTTGCCTTTTCAACAAGCGCGTTGAGCAGTCTGTCCTTTATTTTTCTATGAACTATCGCTCTTGAACATGCAGTGCATCGTTGTCCGGTGGTTCCAAATGCGCCCCACAATATTCCTTCCACAGCCAATTCCAGATCAGCATCATCCATTACGATTATCGGGTTTTTACCTCCGAGTTCCATTCCGACTTTTTTCAATCCTGCGTTTGCAACTATCCATTCGCCGGTATCTTTTGAACCTGTAAATGAAAGACATTCCACTTCCGGATGCGTCACTATGGCCTGCCCGACATCAGAGGCCGATCCAGTAACAAAGTTTACAACGCTCGGAGGTACTCCGGCTTCTATCAGTATCTTTACAAGCTCATGGGCACAAAGCGGGGTATCAGAGCTTGGCTTGAAAACAACGGTATTGCCGCAAATAAGGGCAGGGGCAAGCTTCCATGCCGGTATCGCTACTGGAAAATTCCAAGGTGAAACAAGGCCACAAACTCCAACCGGCCGTCTAATCGTCATTGCAAATTTATCTTTAAGCTCGCTTGTTGTTGTATTACCAAAGAGTCGTCTTCCTTCAGCTCCAAAGTATTCAAAAGTATCAATTGCTTCCTGCACATCTCCTAGAGCTTCTGGCAATACTTTGCCCATTTCAGTTGCAACAATCCTTCCAAGTCGTTTTTTGTTTTTTCTCAAAAGTTCTGCCACTCTGAACAAAATCTGCCCTCTTATTGGTGGCGGGGTTTTAGACCATTTTTTGAATGCTTTTTGAGCTGCTTTGACAGCACGATCAACATCCTTTTCATTCCCTTTTGGAAACCTTGCAAGAACCTTCTCAGTCGTTGGATTTATTGTTTCAAAACTAGTTTTTGCGCCAATCCATTTACCATCAATATACATCCTGCAATCAGCCATAACTACCAAGCGCCTTTAATCGTTATAAACCTTTACTGAGAATGACTATTACGAATTATTGTAAACGGTGAACATATGATTTTGCCAAAACAGCATCTCGAATCAGCGAAGATATTTGAAGGACTGCACCCAAGTCAGTTTCAGCCTGCGGGCATTGATATAACTTTGAAAGAGGCGTATAGTTTCAAGGATGCAGGTCTGATAGATTTTGATAATAGCGAGCGAAAGATAAGTGGAGTGGAACCAATTCCATACCAATCCGACAAGATTCATCTTGATCCGGGAGCTTACAAGGTCATATTCAATGAGTATGTAAGGGTTCCGAAAAATGTTGCAGGTATATGCCTTCCGCGCTCTTCATTGCTGCGCTGTGGGGCAACACTTGAATGCGCAGTATGGGATCCTGGTTATGAAGGTAGAAGTGAAGCACTTTTAGTGGTAAGGAATCCCCACGGCATTATTCTGAAAAAAAGTGCAAAAATCGGACAGATGGTATTCATCAGGCTTGTGGAAGATGCAAGTTCGCTTTATGAGGGGCAATATAAAGGGGAAAATAAATAAATCGATGGTGTTTCTATGGAGTTGCAAAAAGGTACTCAAAAGCTTAAAGAAGGTTTTGCGAAAATGCAAAAAGGGGGGGTCATTATGGATGTCGTGACTTCTGAGCAGGCAAAGCTTGCTGAAAAATCGGGTGCAGTTGCAGTAATGGCATTGCATGCGGTTCCTGCTGATATTCGGGTAAACGGCGGGGTAGCAAGAATGGCAGATCCATCAATCATAAGATCAATTATAGATTCAGTAACTATTCCGGTCATGGCAAAATGCAGAATAGGGCATGTTGCAGAGGCTCAGATCATCCAGGAGATTGGTGTGGATATGATTGATGAGAGCGAAGTACTCACTCCAGCTGATGAGGAAGCACATATAGATAAGAAAAAATTCACTATTCCTTTTGTATGCGGGGCAAGAAATCTTGGCGAAGCTCTTAGGAGAATAAATGAAGGCGCAGCAATGATAAGGACAAAAGGGGAGCCAGGTACAGGCAATGTGGTAGAAGCAGTTCGGCATATGAAAAGAATAAACCAGGAAATTTACGAGTTAAAAACTCTTAAAAGAAACGAAATCACAATACGGAACAAAGCAGATGAATTACGAATCCCAGTCGAGCTTTTGGAAAAAACAATCGAAATCGGAAGAATCCCTGTAGTGAATTTCGCTGCCGGGGGAATTGCCACTCCTGCCGATGCCGCATTGATGATGCAGCTTGGTTCTGATGGCGTTTTTGTTGGTTCTGGCATATTCAAATCAGACAATCCAGAGCGTTTTGCCAGGGCGATAGTTGAAGCAACAAAGCATTATGACGATCCGAAGGTGCTGCTTGAAGTTTCAAAAGGGCTTGGGGTACCTATGAAAGGAAGCGATATCAGTACTATTCCTAAAGAACAAAGAATGCAGGATCGCGGTGTGTAATCTTGATAATCGGGGTCGTAGGTATTCAGGGTGCTGTTTCCGAACATTTGGATATGCTGAAAAAATGCAATGTGGATTCATTGTGGATAAGAAAAGCCGAACAACTCTGTGGGGTCAGCGGATTGATAATTCCCGGTGGAGAATCCACAACCATAAGCAAACTAATGCGAGAGTCCAGTTTGTTTGATTCAATTGTTGATTTGGGCAAGGGTGGGATGCCTATCTATGGAACCTGTGCGGGGCTTGTTCTTCTTGCAAAACAAGGTTGCGAGAATGTTAAAAAAACTGAACCAAAATTGTTTGGACTCATGGACATGAAAATCTGCAGAAATGCCTTTGGTAATCAAAAAGAATCTTTTGAAGCTGAAATTGATTTTGAAGGCATTGGAAAGTATCCTGGGGTTTTCATACGTGCTCCGATTATTGATAAAACCTGGGGGAATTGCAAACCACTCTCTTTCTATGATGGGAAGATTGTTGCTGCAAAGCAAAGTAATCTTCTTGCAACTTCATTCCATCCTGAACTCACTGATGACATAAGACTTCATGAATTTTTTATTGATATGATATGAAAATTCCCTGGTTATCTCATCCCATCCCAAAAATCATAGCCTACGCATGCTAAATACAGTGCTACGAGCATCATATCTACTAAAAAAAAGTGCCCCATTATAAAAATTATCAATATACTTGTAAAAATCAGACTTATGCCTATTATCAGCGTTAATAATCCAGTAGTTATGTGAGCTAAGTAGCGCTGATTTGCTTTTTTATTGTTTACTTTCTCATAAGTAAATGCAAAACATCCAAAACATGCAATGACTGCAATAATTGATATTGCTACTAAAACATCTCCTGCAGATGCTTTATCCTGTGGGAGATTGCTGTTCATCAAATAATCACTGATTATCGGATAACTTAATATGAACAAAACAATCAAAATCACATTTTTTATTATAATCTCTTTTATGATATCTTTCATAGGTATCCCATGTTCGTTTCATTTAAATTTCTATCTTTTATCTATCTGCAAGTTTATTTTTTCAAAAATTTATCCACAATGGCATCTATATGTCCTGTCCTTTCTTTTATCATATAGTTGATATGTAAAACGGGTATATCTACTTTCAAGACTTTTGTTATATCAACTGGGGTTCCTGAGACTACAACTTCAGCCCCACTTTTGTTTATGCTTTCTGTAAGGTCTTCCAGCTGTTTTCCGTAATATCCCATTGCCGGTAGAACGCTTTCAAGATGGTCATATTTTCTATAAACCTCTTTGAGACTTCCTGTTGCACTAATGCGCGGGTCAATGATATCTGCCCCATTCTTCTTGGCATATTCATATCCTGCACCAAATTTCATTCCGCCATGTGTAACTGTGGGGCCATCTTCCACTACTATGACTTTCTTTCCTTTGATATCTATTTTCTTGTCAGGATACAATTCCATATCAGTTTCAATGACTTCGGCATTGGGATTTGCATGTCCTATATTTGTTTTAATTCTTGGGATATCGCTTGGGTTCTCCCCTGCTTTATTTATTACGATCACATCAGCAGCCCTGAAATTGGTTTCTCCAGGATAATACCACATCTCATGTCCTGGTCTTAATGCATCTACAACCACGAACTGCAGGTCTGGCATGATAAAGGACATGTCATTGTTCCCCCCATCCCAGATTATCAGGTCGGCTTCATGTTCTGCCTGTTTCAGTATCTCGCCATAGTCCACGCCGGCATAAACCACCACACCGTTTTTTATGTGCGGTTCGTATTCTTCCCTTTCTTCAATTGTGCATTCATGTTTATCAAGATCAGAAAGTTGTGCAAATCTCTGCACTTTTTGTTTTAACAGGTCGCCATATGGCATAGGGTGCCTTATCACGACGAATTTTATTTTTTTATTTTTCAGTATGTCTGCAAGTTTTCTTGTTAATGGACTTTTGCCACATCCTGTTCTTACTGCAGTAACGACAATAATCTTTTTTTTGCTCTTAAGCATGGTTTCTTTTGGACCAAGAAGTACAAAGCTTGCTCCACATGCCTGGGCTCTGGAAGCCATGTTCATCACATATCTGTGCGATACATCAGAGTAAGAGAAATAAACCTCATCTACATTATGTTCTTTTATCAACTTCTCGAGGTCATTTTCATCATAAATCGGAATGCCGTTAGGATAAAGTTCGCCGGCAAGTTCGACAGGATATTTGCGATTTGTTATGTTTGGTATTTGCGTTGCCGTGAAGCCAACTACCTCGTAGTTTTTGTTATTTTTAAAAAACATATTGAAATTATGGAAATCCCTTCCAGCTGCCCCGAGAATAAGTGCCTTGCGTTTCATCATATATATTCTCATGATATCTTTTTTAGCCTATCATGCGATACAAATCCATGCGAATTGTGATAGCTTTGGGTGGAAACGCGCTTTTGCCAAAAGGTGGCAAAGGAACTGCTAGCGAACAACTTGACGCAGCAAAAAAAGCTGTTGGTCAGATTGGTCATATATTGAAACAAAATCAGGTTGTTCTCACGCATGGAAACGGTCCGCAAGTTGGCAATCTCCTTCTTCAGCAAAGTACAAACAAGGAAGTTCCTGAAATGCCTTTAGATGTTCTTGATGCAATGACTCAGGGTCAGATCGGTTATTTTATCGCAAGCGCAATTTCAATGACTGGGTTTCACTCTGCCACACTGGTTACCCGAGTCGTGGTGGATGAGAATGATCCCGCGTTCAAAAATCCGACAAAGCCTATCGGTCCTTTTTACGATTCACTTCCCAAAACCACATCGCAACAAAATGCAAAATCCAAAACTGGAAACTCTACACTGAAAACAGAAAACCCGAAACAGGAAACCAGTTACATCATGGACGCTGGTCGTGGCTATCGTTTGGTTGTTCCCTCTCCAGAACCAATAAAGATCCGCGAGCACGATGCCATAAGCGCTCTTCTAGAAAAAGAATTTGTAGTAATCGCTGTTGGCGGTGGTGGAATACCAATCAAATCAAATGGCGAGGGACTTGAAGCAGTGATAGATAAAGATAATGCAACATCTCTTCTTGCAAGCCAGATCAATGCAGAATTGCTGGTTTTTGTAACATCCGTTGATCAGGTTTATCTTAATTTTGGAAAAGAAGATCAAAAAGCGATTGCGAAGATAAATATGCACGAAGCAGAAGAATACGCTGCTGCGGGTCATTTTGCCGAAGGTAGTATGAAACCCAAAATAGCATCGGTAATCAAGTTTATTAAAAATGGTGGCAAGAAAGCGGTCATTTGTTCTATCAATAATATAAAGGATGCAATTGAAGGGAAAGGCGGGACTGTTATAACTCAATAATAATTGTCATATCTATAATCTAGACATCAAGCACTACCTGTACTTTCCATTGTTTTCCTTTTTCAAATTTGAACATGTGCCAACTCACAGCTTTGACATCCGTTAGTACTGTATGTTTTGCATTGTCTATTTCTTCGCCTTTTGCAATACATTCCAAAATAAAATTCGAGCGCTCGTCACAACCATGCGCGGCTTTTTTTTCTTTAATTTTTATCTTATATTTGCTGAACACAATGTTGTCTGCATCCTTATAGAAAAGTATTTCATCAAGAAATTTGTGCAACAGTTTTTCTTCAGTTTCTGCCTCAAGCGTGATCTTCCTTTCTTCCTTTGCTTCTATCCGCTCAAGTTTATCTATCATGGCGTTAGTTACGGCGTTTGCAGAGCTTTCGAAAAGTTCCTCGAGTGTATCCCCACTCGCTTCAAATGTAATGTCAGCAACAACTACTCCATCAATGAATTTATATGGCATAGTTATCCCTGCATATATGGCGTATCTTTGTTCTGCACATTACATTCTGCCAGCATCTTTTCAACCTTTCACATTTCCTATTGGTACAAGCTTGGCAACCTTTTTTGAAATTCCTGCATTGTGCACAGATTCTATGACCTCATCTATTTCTTTATATGCACCGCCTGCTTCTTCTGCCAAACCTTTCACTGAAACAGCCTTTATGTAAATTCCTTTTTTTCTCCATATCTCTTTGTAGCTGGTCTCCTCTATACGTGCGTGTGGCTTGTGCTCTGCTCATTACTCTACCAGAACCATGCGCAGTGGTATACCAGGTTTGTTTTGCTTCTTCAGTTCCTGCAAGTAACCATGAGCCTGTTTCCATGCTTCCACCAATCAATATTGGTTGTCCATCATTTCTATACAATGGCGGAACTTCTATTCTCCCTGGTCCGAAAGCACCTGTTGCTCCTTTTCTGTGCACTATTAGTTCCTTTGTCTTGCCATGAACTTCATGTTTCTCGAGCGATGCGCGATTATGGCAGATATCATATATCTGGTGCATCTCAAGTTCCTCAGCACTCTTGCCAAAGATTTGTGCAAATCCCTGCCTGATTCCATGCAGTATCAATTGCCTATTTGCAAATCCCATATTCACTGCACAGTTCATTGCTTTGAAATAATCCTGACCTTCCTTTGACTGGAATGGCGCGCATGCGAGTTCCCGGTCAAGCACTTTCATTTTATACTTGCTTTCCATAACCTGAAGAAACAATTCAAGATAATCTGTTGCAACCTGGTGGCCAAATCCTCTACTGCCACAATGGAACATCACCACGATTTGATCAGGGAAAAGTCCCCATTTCTTTGCAAGTTCTTTATCAACAAGATTCTCTTCTTTCACATGCTGAATCTCAAGATAATGGTTTCCAGAACCGAGCGTACCTACCTGGTTGAATCCTCTGCTTATCGCCTTTTCGCTTACTGCGGCAGAATCAGCATATTCTACAGAGCCGTTCATTTCGGTTCTTTCTATGTCCTCTTCCCAGCCATATCCTTTTTCAACGCACCATCTGGAACCGAGTTCGATTATTTTTTTGAATTCGTCTTTGCTGAATCTTGTTTTGCTTTTCCCACCCACACCTGCGGGTATGTTTGCGAAAAGTGTATTTACGAGTTCCCTTATTTTTGGTTTCACATCATGGATAGTAAGATTTGTTCTTACCAGTCTCATACCGCAGTTGATATCAAAACCGATTCCGCCCGGGCTGATAACTCCATCGTTTGAATCAAATGCTGCAACCCCTCCTATTGGAAAACCATATCCACTGTGCCCATCTGGCATACAAAATGCATAATCTATTATACCTGGTAGCGTTGCTACGTTTGTTAGTTGATCATATACATGAGTGTCCATCTGACCAAGTAGTTTTTTGCTTGAATAAATGCGTCCAGGAACTTTCATTCCATCTTTGTAACTTGGGTCAATTTCCCATATATAATCTGTGATCTTCTTTAACTCTGGCTTTTTTGATTCCATAAATACACCTCATAAGTAGATATTCGTGTATATATAATCTTCAAAAAGCATTTAAAACAAGTCTGCCATTGTAATATCATGAAATCCTCTGATATTCACTCTGATCTGTGGAACAATGCCAAATCCGTAATAAAATCAGAAAAAACTCCTCACGAAGCATGGTCTGCACTTAGGGCATGGTCTATTAAACAGTCAGATCCAACAGCAAAACAAGTAGCAGTATTTGAATTTCTGAATCACTATTCCGGATCTCCAGAGGCTGCACATCTTTTTCCAGAGGTGTTGCGCAGTGCTTCTGAATTCTCACCTTCTTTACCTGAGAATGAGAAAAAACTATTGATTCATCTGACTGAGAATGCTTCATTGACTTCTAAATGGGCACATTCACCAATAGTAAATTTACCATCGGCAAGTTTACCATTATCCAATAACCGGCCAAGTCCTGTTCTTTCTTTTGAACCCTCTAGGGTGTCTGACAAGCCACCTTTGGGAACGTCTGCCAGACTTATGCCATCCGCTGACATTCGACAGACAATTAATCTGCGTGATAATCCACTCCACGTAAATAATCAACTTTATCAGATGCAAGTTCCTGAAGTCATGAAGAAAAAAAGAAACGAACAGGTGCAATAAATAATGGCACATAGCAAAGGAGAGGAATTGATAAAATCCCTGATTGAAAAAGTCCGAGCCCATGAGGTCATAATTGGCAATAAAAAAGGCAGAACTGAAAAAACAAGCAAAAAATCAAAGACTAAGCAAAATGCAAAAAATAAAACTAAACAGCCACAGGAAAAAATACACAATCCAACGACTAAGAGAAAAGCAAAAACAAAGAAAAATCCAAAGCAGAATCTAAAATCCAAACCAAAACTCAAATCTAAGAACTAGCAGTACTCTTTTTTGATTTGAATTCTGTTCTTAGTAATATTCTTTTAAACTCTTCTCTTGAAAGATTAGACTAAGCTTCTGTAGTCTAGTGGCCTTTTGACTTCTGTATTTCTAACGGCAAACCCCAGGGAAAAGCCCTGAGGTAAAAACCATGCAGCAGAAAAAGTCAAACTGTCCAGACATCCCGGTCAAGGATATCAGACTCTCATGACCTTTTTGGGAAAAAGTTCACAAAAACTTTGAACTGAAAGTTTTGATCAAACGTTTCCCAAAAGTTTGGGGATCTCTGAGGACCCGGGTTCGAAATTGCGTTTCCCGTTTTCGGTCTTGTGTTTCGTAGATTTTCAAAACTCGAAACAGGCAACTGAAAACTGGCAGCTGGCAACGACTTTCCCGGCAGGAGCATTTATTCTTGCTCTAAACGCTCCCTTTTGAAAAACAGGGGGAGCGTTTAGTTCTAGCCTAATATGCTCAGGTGAGCATTTACTTGCGCTCTGATAACAGGGCTTGGCTAGCAAATTAAAACTTTTTGTTACCCTAGCCAAACCCTGTTACGTCTCTTTTCTTGCCCTTCTTACCGATTTTGAACTCAACATTAGACCTATTTAAAGGCTGGCCTGACATTCATGACCCTGCTTATCCGCTACATAATGATTCCGTTTCTCTTGCTGGCATTTCCATTTGCCATTTTCCTTTACTTCATTCCGTTTACAAGGGATTGGGGGGCATTCATGCTCAAGTTCATCCTGATAATAATCTTCATGCCCAGCGTGGATGCTGTCCTGATTGCCGGAGTTTCATATCTGTTCAGCGTAGGCGATC
>JAHJBM010000018.1 GCA_018813505.1 Microcaldota archaeon | reverse complement strand
TGCTCAAAAGAAGATTGTAGCGAGTTTTACTACTATCACAAGTACAAATGTCGCGATAATAAATGCCTTTGGTTCAATCTCCATTGCATTAAGTTTGATATCTGGAGAAAATCCAACAATACCTGCAGAAGCCATTGGCATTGATACTCGTTCCTGTTTAATTCCCATACTGAGAAATGTAATGCGAATGGTATAAAAGACTTTGTTAAGATTATAACGCCATGGGAGATGTACAGATCCATCGTACGGCGAATTTGAGAAAATTAAAGAACCCAATTATAATTGTTGGGTTCCCTGGAACAGGACTTGTTGGGAGTGTGGCTGCATCTCATATTGTCGATGCACTAAAGATGGACTTCGGTGGCTATATCTCGAGTCCAGAATTTGCTCCTTTGGCAGCAATTCATAATTACAAACCCATGCCTGCGGCAAGAATTCACTATTCAAATCAATATAATCTTGTTGTAGTTATCTCTGAAATGACTATTCCCATTGCATCATCAATAGATCTAGCAGATAAGTTATACGATTTTGCAAAATCTCTAAAGGCAGAATCAATTATCTCGCTTGGTGGCATCAGTCTGAACGAGGCGTCTAGTGATGTTTATGTTGTTTCAAGCGATCAGAAAAGAATCAAGCCCCTTATTGATGGAAAGTCTGCAAAACCTATCAAAGAAGGTGCAACAACCGGAGTAACCGGCATATTACTTACAAAAGGAACGCTTGAAAATTTCCCGATAACTACATTGCTTGCAGAATCATCGGAAGAATATCTTGATCCAAATGCAGCATCCCGTGTGATTCGTGTGCTGAATGAGATGACTAAACTCAAAGTAAATACAACCAGACTTGATAAAGAAGCCAACGAATTGACAAAAGAGATGCGCGAATCGATCATAAAAGCAAGGGTATCAAAAAGAAAAGGACCATCCACACAAGAAGGCGGAACAATGTATGGATAAGTCTAATTACTTCCAATCTATTATTTTTTTCTATTATTTTCCTTCCCCGCGTTTCGCAAGTTCGTGATCAAGCAAAATCAGAGCATTTCCTTTTTCTCCGACCATTTTTATTTTCTGGACAATTGCATCTGCCGATGCTTCTTCTTCAACCTGTTCATCAATGAACCAGCCAAGGAATACCTGTGTTGCAGAATCTTTTTCTGATTTTGCAACTTCGAATAGTTCATTTATCATTTTTGTTACCTCGACTTCATGTGCATAGGCCTCTTCAAAAACTGTCAACGGACCATTCCATTCTGATTTTGGTTTTTGGATTCCATCCAATTTCACAACTCCGCCGCGTTCATACACGAATTTGTAAAATTTCATTCCATGCCCAAGTTCTTCCTTTGCCTGAACTCGCATCCAATTTGAGAATCCACCAAGATTCATACTGTCAAAATACGCTGCCATTGAAAGATAAAGGTATGCAGAATAAAATTCAGCATTTATCTGTTTATTTATCATACTTTCAAGTTTTTTTCCAATTTTCATCATTTTCACCATCCATTATCTTTTTAGTTATTCTATCTATTTGCTTTTCCATAATCCATGGAGATTACAATATTCCCGTGCAACGATATTCGTAGCACTAATGTCGAATTCTGCTTCAGGTGCATCACCTGGCTTCAGAAATTTCCTGTAAACCTTACCATCAGCCAAAACTTCTACCCATTGGATATAATGTTTCTCTTCCATCGGATGAGGAACCGAACCTACTTTCACCGTTACTCCTGTTTCTGTTTTTTCGATTACAGGAACATGTTTTTCGTTTCCTTGATCTTCTGTTTTTTCCTGTAATAGTTGCATTGGCTGGCCACAGCAGACCAGTTCGCCTGCGCCTGCAAAAAGAACTTCTGTAATGTTCCCACACACATTGCACTTATATATCTGGTTTCTTTCTGTCATATATATTTCACCTTTTCAATTCAATGTTTATCTATCACATAAACTAACGTCATATGTGTCTATATCTTACCCACAAGATCAATGCCTGGCTTAAGAGTTTCCGTTCCAGGTTCCCAGCTTGCAGGACAGACCATTCCATTGTTTTCAGCAACAAATTTTGCTGCCTTTAGTTTCCTAAGAATTTCTTTGGCAGATCTTCCTATACTATCATCATGCATTTCAAATGCTTTCAATACACCATCAGGATTTATTATGAATGTTGCGCGAAGCGAAAGACCGCTTGACTCTACATAAGTATTGAATGTTTTTGAAACTATTGCAGATGGATCAGCCCCCATGGGGTATATTATGGTTTTTATCGCAGGAGAAGAATCGTGCCATGCCTTATGTGCGTATGCAGTATCTGTGCTCATGCTTATTACCTCGCCTCCGAGCTTTTTTATCTCATCATAATATGTTGCCATTTCACGCAATTCTGTTGGGCAGACAAACGTGAAGTCGGCAGGATAAAACATCAGGACAATCCACTTTCCTCGATAATCAGAAAGTTTTACTCTTTTTATTTCTTCGTTTTGATAGGTGTCAAATTCCAGATCAGGTACTATATTTCCTATACTTATCATATCTATCACCATATCCCCAAACTATATGTATTGGTTCGTATTTTAAACCTTTTGGTACGAATAACATATATTCAAAATTAATAAGAAAAATTCAAATATCAAATTTATGGTGTTTATATGGATGAAAAAGATGAAATTGTGCTAAAAACGCTGCTAAGAAATAGCAGAACTCCTTTAACTCACATCGCCTTGAAGATAGGCCTTACTGAAGCCGCAGTCAGAAAACGGATAAACAAGCTTGAGCGTGTCGGTGCGATACGGGCATATACTGCAATAATTGATCCATATTATATTGGATATGAGGGGGTGGCCCTTGTTGGCATAGATACAACACCTGAAAAAGTACTTGACGTATTCGAGCAAATAAAGGTGAGGGATGATATAAGGTATGCGGCACTGACATCTGGAGATCACATGATAATATTTGAAATTTGGTGTAAAAAGCCAGAGGATCTAAACGCAGTTCTTAAAGAGATGGGGCGAATGGATGGAGTTACCAGAATATGCCCAGCTGTATTTCTTAGGAGAATGGAATAATCTATAATGATAAACTTTGAATTCAATTGATTGAGGTGAAAAATATGGATTTGATAATATTTGCACATCCGGATAATGAAAATAGTCATAATGCCGCAGTGCTGAAACACATAACTCAAAGGCTACGTGGGGCGAACCGACAGTTTGCAATCATCGATCTTTATAAAGATGGTTTTGATCCTGTGCTAAGAATTAAAAACGAAGATAAGCGTAACAGGTTACTTATAGAAAATTATAGTGAACTGATTACAAAGTCAGACCGGATGATATTCATATTTCCAGTGTGGTGGTATAATCTTCCTGCAATCATGAAAGGATTTATTGACCTTGTCTTTACTTCTGATTTTGCATATGTATTTGAAACCAATCTCGGAAAGGATGAGATCGCAAAACAAAAATTCACAAAGAAAAAGGCAATTGTGATCAATACTTTTGGGAGAGCAGAAGGCAAACTCATTAATTCTGAAAAAGCGTTTGAAGAAATTTTTGATAATACTATATTGCGTTTCTGTGGTGTTGATGTAAAAAGAATCAATTGGTTTGAAGTGAAGCAACCTGCACTTGTTCCTTCAAATATCATGAAACTGATTGATGAAGCGCTATCTAACATTTAATAAAAAGAATTTGCAGGGAGAAGGATTGTCAGAAATTTTTAGGTAGCTGGTTTTTGGTGCAGCTTTTTCCTAAAAAGATGCATTTGAACCTTCGAACACACTAAGTGAACGGATATCCTTAATAGCGATCTACCAAAGATCTTATCACTTAAGTCCGTCGCATTTGGTCAAACTTTGACTTTTTCTAATCTCAGGCCTTTTCCTGAAGGTTTTGGCATGAGAATTATAGAAGTCAAAAGCTTCTTGACCAGGCTTTGCTATCCCTGCAAATGAATATGAGCGGGGATCTGGTGACCAAATAGGTCAACTAGTCCCTGCAAATGAATATGACAGTTATTAATGGGGTAATACCTCAAGATTGGAATATTACATACTATTCCTGTTGATTTTCATATCTATGGTGGTATAAGTTCTTATAAATATTAGTTATGATTAAGTTTTAGCGTGAGCAAATGAAAATATGGCTTTTATCAAGAAAAGAAGACTTCGAATGCTATGAACACAAGAGATTTGCAGAGGTTGCTAAAAAAGAAAAGATCTCTCTTGACATAGTTGCACCTGAAGACTTTGAAATCCTAGTAACTCAGGAAGGAAAGAAAAGTATCGTGCACAAGGGGCATCAAATCGAATTTCCTGATTGCGTGATTCCAAGACATGGTTCATATACAAATTATTTTACCCTTGCAGTATTAAGACAACTTGAAAAGCTCGGGGTTTTTGTGCTTAATCCGAGCAGAGGTATAACAAAATCAAAGGACAAGCTTGAGACAATGCAAATCCTTGCAGCAAACAAAATCCCAATACCAAAAACAATGCTTGCAAAATTTCCTGTGGATTATCAGATCATAAAACAAGAGCTTGGGTATCCACTTATCTTGAAAACAATTTCAGGTGAGGAAGGGAAGGGGGTATTCCTTGCAAATGATGAGCAGCAACTACGAGATCTTTTGGGTATATTTGAAAAGTCCAAACACCGGACAGCATATCTTATCCTACAGGAATTCATGGCAGATAGCAAGGGCCGGGATTTGCGTGTTATGATTATTGGAGGTAAAATCGTCGGTGCAATGCTTAGAACTGCAAGAGAAGGGACATTTAAGGCAAATTTTTCAGAGGGTGGGAGTGCACAAAAGTATGATCTTGACAAAGCAGCCATAAGAATAGCTTTGGAGTCGGCACAAGTGACAAACCTGAATATTGTTGGTGTTGACATACTTTTTGATAAAGAAAGCTACAAGATATGTGAGTTGAATTCCGCACCTGGTTTCAAGGGATTTGAAAAGGCAACTGGTTTAAATATTCCAAAGATGACCTATGATTACATAAAAAAAGAACTGGAAAGAAGAAAGAAAACGCCGATAGAAAATCTTATTGATAAAGTGACCTCGTCATCGTGATTAGTGGCGTAGAACGGCCTTAGGTGCTAACCCCTACCTGCTTTGTCAAGGTCGGCGACCCGACCTTGAGCATGCTCGGGAACGAAACGTCGTTCCCGACATAGCAGGTGGATACAGCATCTCATTCGTGAAGGGTAAAAG
>JAHJBM010000017.1 GCA_018813505.1 Microcaldota archaeon | reverse complement strand
GTGGCAGGCAATGCAATATGAAATGAACATAGTTATCGCAGGAGGAACTGCGAGTGGAAAAACCAGCGCTTTGAACGGATTGATAGCATTAGTACAACCATTTCAGAGATTAGTAACCATCGAGGATACACAGGAACTTGCACTTCCAAAATATCAATGGAACTGGGTACCGCTTGTAACACGACCGCCGAATCCAGAGGGTTTGGGTGAGATTACGATGCTTGATCTTGTTGTTAATGCTTTGAGAATGAGACCAGATAGAATCGTGATGGGCGAGATAAGAAGAAAGAAAGAAGCAGAGGTACTTTTCGAAGCTATGCATACGGGTCACAGCGTTTATGCAACAATGCACGCAGATACTGGTTCACAGGTACTCAAAAGACTGATGGAAGCGCCAATGGAAATACCTGCAACAGAAGTAGAGGACATACACCTTTTGCTTGTGCAATACCGTGACAGAAGAAGAAACATAAGAAGAACACTCGAACTTTCTGAGATAATTCCAGGCGCTACAAAACCTGAGTTGAACAGGGTGTTTGCATGGAAAGCAAGAACAGATAGTTTTGAGATGATAAAAAGACCAAGTAGATATAATGAACAAATGAATATGCGAACCGGAATGACAGAAAAAGAGATAAAACAGGATATGGATGACAAGGCAAAGATACTACAATGGATGGCAAATAACGGACTAGATATGGTTGATGATGTAGGAAAGGTTATGAGTGTATATTATAGTGAACCAGAAAAAGTACTGGAAGCTGCAAAAAGCAATTGTAAATCATCAAAGGTGCTTCAATGGTAAAAGCCAGGATACCCGTACTTTTGCTTTCATTTGATACAGTAAGAAGATTAGGCAGACGTATGAGTGGACTAGGTAAAGTGCTGACAAAGATAATGCCCAGCCTTGCTACGAATTTACCAAAATTAGAGATAGATATTGAACCAGAAGCATATGCTGTCGGATCACTAGTATCATCTTTCATATATGGGGCAGTATTTTCACTTATAGTTGTTGTGGCATTTCTTGCAGGAGAAAGTGATCCTGAAAATATAGGGAATTTTGCATTAGGGACTGGAATTGGAATATGGTTCGTATTTTTTATCATGCACCTCATTTATCCATCCATAGTAGTGAAAAAAGTAGCTGCTCAGGAAAGCAAAGATTTATTGTTTGCACTCAGAGAACTTATGGTTGATGTTAATAGTGGAATCCCTCTTTTTTGGGCAATGAATAATACTGCAAATGCAGGATATGGGCAGGTTTCAGACGATTTTAGACTCGTTGTACAGGAAATTGAAAGTGGAGTGTCTGAACGAGACGCACTTAGGAATCTTGCAATTAAAACAGAAAGTGAACATCTTAAGCGTGCCCTTTGGCAGATGGTTAATGCTATTGAATCAGGCGCAACAATGAAGGGTGCCCTTGCAGGCATAGTTGATTCTGTTGAAAAATATACATATAGAACAATCAAAAACTACTCATCAAACCTTAGTTTCCTTATGCTTATATACATGTTTGCTGCAGCAGTTGTGCCCTCATTAGGTGTGACATTTCTTGTCCTTCTCTCGGCATTTAGTGATTTTGGAGTTTCTGTATCCACAGTATCTACATTAGTAGTCGGATCTGCAATGATGCAGCTGGTACTTATAGGTTATATGAGTGCAACCAGACCAAGTATATTCGGTGGTTGATATGGCAAAAAAAGACATAAATAAAAGCGTACAAAACGCAAAACAAAAAACCAGCAACCAACGATTGCTAAGACCTTTCCGCCGAATAGGAAGCATAGTACCAAAAAATATAGTGGATCATTTTGAAACAAAACTTAAATATGCTGGCATAAGACATGATCCAAAAATATGGGTGGGTGTAAGGATTTTATTTTCATTTTTTATTGGCATGTTTATGATCATGATTTATCTGGCACTCACTAATCCAGAACCAACGCCAGAAAATATTGGTATAGTGCTTTTGATATGGCTTTTTGGTTTTGGGATTTCAATGATAGTATCGTACTTGAATCTTTTTTTTATGATCTCTGATAGGTCAACAGAACTTGAAAAGATACTGCCAGATTTCCTTTTGCTTATTGTATCCAATCTCAGGGCAGGTATGAGTCCATTCAATGCATTCACCCATGCTGCAAAACCAGAGTTTGGGCCTTTATATGAAGAGGTAATGCTTAGTGCAGCAAAAGCAGGCGGAAAATCATCGCTTGCAGATGCACTCAATAATATAGGAGATTATTTTGATTCGCAGATTTTCAGAAGAACGATAATGTTATTTACAAAGGGAATGAGATCCGGAGGTCAGCTTGCGGCGCTACTTAACTCAAGTGCAGAAGAAGTACAGCACATACAGGATCTTAGGGCAGAACTTGGCAGTGCTACAAGAACATATGCACTCTTTCTTGGATTTATTATAATTGTTATAATGCCATTTCTTCTTTCTATAGCCACATTATTTGTTACAATTTTTCTTGCGATGCAACCTGAAGATAGTGGCCAACAGGCAGTAGCAGGAGTACCGATGTTTTCTGGTAAAATATCCATAACACCTGATGAGATGATGTTGACCTCAGTTTGTACCCTTGCCTTGACAAGCCTTATCATGTCAGCACTTGCAGGGATATTGCAAAAAGGCAAATTACTTTATGGACTGAAATATTTTCCAGTATATGCAATCGCTGCCATAATTTTCTATTTCCTTGCGCACTACATGCTTGGATCAATGCTTATGAACTTTGGATGATAGATACAAAAGAATGGGATTAAACTCAAAGTGCATCATCTTCGATTGCAATTTGAAGCGATTCAAACG
>JAHJBM010000016.1 GCA_018813505.1 Microcaldota archaeon | reverse complement strand
GCACCTGGATCATCTATGGCTCTTTGTATGGTGCTAAAATAATTATCTCCTACTGCGCATACCGTTTCAGTTGTGTTTACAACGAGAATGGAAAAAGAAATTCCGCTGAACAAAACGAAAATCAGAAATGTCATCAATATTTTTTGTATTTGCATGTCGTCACCTAAATACCAGTTCCAAACTTGCTGAGAAGACAAAATTTAAGAATGCACGGGGTCTATTTTTTATCATTTCTGGCGTTTCTATCAGATCCTTAATCCATCGTTGTGTACTATTAATAATAATTGGATTTGACACAAACGATCAAGTCTAAATGATCAAGAAGTAGCCATAAGTACAAATAATTCGCATGGGTGTGAATTTCTCATCCATCCAAGTCTTTTTAGGCGGTGGTGATTAAATGACAATAATATATTTTTTCAAAATCTTACGAACAACTTTCCGAGCAATGATCTAATACTGTTATAATTTCCTATTCAAGTTCTAGGTAAATTGCTATTATATTCTCAGATCCCTCATAAGTAGCTAGAGTGTATGGGACTTTTATAAGATAATCATAAGTACCATAGGTATCAATTGCAGAACTATTAACACGTACAACCCACACTGTGCTTTGGTTCACTGCATTACTATATTCTGTACCTCCATCGTTCATATCCCATAATATGCCTGTCGTGAATGTGGTGACTGCCTCAGTTGAATTGTCAACCGGCACCAATGCGATAGCTCTTTTAAATACTGTAAATGTATCTGTTGCTTTTGATGATGTTCCATCGGTGGAATATTCTGCAGTTATATCATCACTGAAATCACTACTATTAAATGTTGCATCAAGCTCCGTAAAATCGTTTGAAGATGCTTCGTTCGTAGTATTTCTACCTATTGCCTGAAGTTGTAGCCAATCTATGGCGGCATCAGAATCCGTGAAATATACATTAAGGCTACTTGCAGTCCAGTTATATACGTGTTCTGATCCATCATCTGTGAGTATTATATCACCACTGACATCTCCAAAGAAACGATGCCATAATAAGGAACAAGTAAACTGACAACCATTATGACCATTCTCTGTCCAGCTTATAAATGAATCACAATAGTCATTTTGGCCAGTATTAATACTTCCTAAATTGTTCACATCTAAAGTGTTTGAACAGAATCGATTGGAGGTGAAATCATTAAATGTACTCGAAGAATCAAAATAAATTCCACCAACTGTACTGTTTGTTGAGTTACTATTGGTGAAATTGTTAGAACTGGCATTTTCTAGATAAATCCCATAACGGGAGCTATTTGTAGCATTGCTGAGTGTGGCATTGATTCTATCACTTGCATTGAGATAAATTCCATATTCAGAACTATCGTAAGCACTAACATTTTGAATTATGTCCTCAGACGAGTGATAAATTTGTATTCCTTTCTCATATGTAGAAATTAATGGACAATTTTTTATAGTTACATTCGTGTAGTTTACTGAAGTGGAACCAGCGATTACAATTCCAGCAGCATCTCCAGTTCCATCATTAATAATAGTATATCCATTACAATCTAAACTCACATTGGATGCTGTTATCTTTATGCATGCTACTGAAATATTGGTTACCTCTATTGCGCTTATATCTGCACCGGCTAGGTTTGCAGTGAGTTGATATGAACCGGTGGTTGTTATCTCCTTACAAACTGAAACATCACCAGCCGGTGTTGGATTTACAATAGTTAGGTTGTTGGAACAAACTTCAGTTCCATCAGTAACTCCATCATTCGGAGTGATGCAAGTCTGCCAAACATCTCCGACGTTTGTTTCTTGACTAACAATGATATCAGTTCGGTTTTGATACAACGCTGTTATTTCCTCTTGTGAGAGCGTTCTGTTGTAAAGTCTTACATCATCGACACTTCCATTAAAATAAGAATCTGGAGTATTGGTAACATCAGTCTCTGCATATGCACCAACCCACAAATGGTTATTTGTTGTGTATACCATTGAGCCTATTCCTTTTTCAGCACAATTTTTTACTCCATCTGTATAAATGCATGTGTGTGTACTGTTGCTTGTACCAACCACATGTGTCCATACTCCCAGTGTAAGATCCCCACCTGGAGAATCTACAAAATCAACGGCATAATTATAAACATAAAACCTAAGACTTCCATCATTATTTTGGTATAACATCCATCCCTTATATCCTCCCCTCATGTGCCCAACTAATCCGGCTTTTGATGTTATGTTGTCTTGTTTAACCCAAATTGAAATAGAAAAAGTATCATTACCACTACGTAATGTTGGATCATCTCCAGCATCTATATAATCGCCACTACCATCAAAATGATATGCCCCGAATCCATCATAACCCCCTGTTCTGTTCCAGACTGCATTTATTACTGTGCCATGATTACTGTAATTGCTATAATCTTTTGCCCATGTAGATTCAATTCCACCTGTAGCTTCAAATGGCATATTTAGAAGTGTGATCGATCTGGAATTTACATACCAGTTAGTAATGTTATTTATTGAATTGCTATTAGCATCATAAGCATTCCAATAAACTGTGATATTTTCGGTTGTTAGGTTTGTTCCAAAAGTAGTGTTAATTGTGACATTTTCTATTATCGGAGGAGTTGGGTCTAATAATGTCAATGGTAGAAAATCTACCTGAGTTCCTGCTCCATAGAGTGTATAACTGGTGTCGCAAAAACCATCTCCATTTGCATCATAACATCCTTCAGAATATTCATCAAAAACATCCCACCTATTACCTCCAGTCGTGATGTTGTAAAATCCATCCGTATCAATTGTGCGTATTGCCGGTATACTTCCTGAATTTGTAAAATTATTTCCATGAAAAATGTTGTTATAACTCCCAGTTGATTCTAAATAAACCGAAACATTCGTTGCATTATCAAATCGATTATTGATAAAATTATTATCATAGGAATTATCCAAAAGAACTGAAACATTACAATTTGTGAAGTTGTTTAAGTTTATTATATTTGTGTAGGCATAGCTAAGATAAATCGTTCTGTTGTTACCAATGAAGTTGTTGTTTGTTATGTTTGATGCGGAAGTACTACTACCCCCATTTATCCCATAGTGAATTGTTGAAGATATGTTGTTATTATCTATCTTTATTGTACCTGAACCTGAAAAAAAGACAATTCCATCATAATTATTTGTGAGATTGTTATTTGTTATATTTATATATGAAGATCCACCTAGGTAAATCCCCTCGCCATTTACATTATTGTTGTCAAATATCGTATTATTCTCGATGAGAATATTTCCGTTATATGCAGATACAAAAATTCCGTTATCCGTGCTAGAGTTTAATGTGTTATTTATGATAGAACTGTTCGTAGGACTCGACAGATATATATTACTATCAAAATCAGAAACAATACAATTTTTTATTGTTAAATTTGTATATCCAGAATCATAAAAACCATAATCAAAACCAGTATCATCACCATCTATATAATGGCCCAGACAATCAAAAACAACATTATTGGCAGAGATCACGATACAATTGCCAATTACATTGTCTAAGTTAGTTGTCAGATTATACGGTCCACTTGCAGTTATCTCACCACAACCATTAACATCGCCAGCTACCCGAAATGCAAGATCATCATGATCAACGTAATTATCTGCCTTACATGAACTGGAACCACCACCATATAATATCTGAGTCCTGACTGCGTGTCTGCCAGCAGTATTGTTCAAAACAAAGTCAATATTGCCACTCATTCCATATCCACCTGCAACAATATCATAAGTGCCAACATACTGCCAAACTATTGAAGATGTGGAGTTAGTATAATAAACAAATATATCATCATCAGCACTAAATGCATAATAACCAACATTTACTCGGACAGTATCGCCAGAAACAAAATCAGGTCCGCTTAGGTCCGTTATGGTTATATTCTCTATACTTTCGTCAGATGCATATGTTCCTGTAGTACCATCAGCACAAGCACTAGCCAAAGTATTCGGCTGATTCGGTTCACTGGTTCCCCCTATTTTATCTCTTGAGATAAGAAGTGCTGAAGGAGCTATACATGGGGAACCAATGCCTGGGCATGCCGGAGCTCCAAGTGCTCCATCATATGTGGCAGATTGTGCGTCATTATATGCATATTTAGTGTCGTTCCCAAAAATAAATTGAAGTGTGTGTTTTCCTAAAGTTAGTACCTTGCTAATTTCTACACCAGCGTCATCACAATCATAATCTTCATATATTACTGACTTTGTGATGTTATTCCACATATGGACTAGTGGTACATCCCCACAACGAAGCTCAAGGAAACGCAAGTCTTCCGTTTCATTCTCATCATCCCAGTTAGTGCCATTAACAGCAGTTATTGTGAGGTTGGCAATACCAGTAGTATTAAAGTAGACTATCCAGTTTCCCCCTACCAATGGATATGATTGTAAATTAATTATGGTGATATTTGCCTCTCCAAAGCCTGGGTCATTGGGGGTGATTGTTATTGTATAGTTCTGACCAGGAACAAGATCTGTTCTAAGAAGCTTCCAGTCATTATCTGTGCATTCTCGACTATCAAAGTTCCAATTCCAGCATTTATATAGTGCGTTTGCTTTTGCAGTTACTGTGACTGTGGCGTTGCTGAAATTTAATCCTGTGGGGTCTATGGCATAAATTTCTTCCCACTGTATTCCGTCAGGTGCAGGAACATCTTCCTTTGGAACATTATCAATGCCCAAAGAAAGCGATTCAGTGGAACTAATGTTTAAGTCATGGAATACTATGTTCTGCATTGACATTTTTTCTAGTACTATCTTTATATCCTGGATCTCTCGGGGTTCTTCTCTGAGGAGTTCGGTTGCTCGTGCCTTTAAACTTGAATTTAGTTTGTTTCCAGAGACATCCACAACAGATAAATCTAATAACACGTCCACTTCAAAATCAGAAAATCCAGGCGGGAGTTTTTTTTGTAATAAATATTCAGTTTCATTTCCAATGATTTCTAACGCAGTTTCAACATCTACCTGACTGGAATTCATTTCAGCAATCACATAATCTATATCAACATAAATGCCACAATTCGAATTATCATCCGAGATGTCGAGAATGATCTCTTGTTCTTGATTATAGTCACGGTCATGATCTGTTTGTGATATTGTCATATTGGGCGGCGGATCTAATACAACAAAAATGGAAATTATTTCATCTTCTTTTGGTACTGTTTTAAGACCTACTATTGCCCACTGGCCCTCGCTAAAAGACACTATTGAATGTGGTATTCTAGTTGATGTACCATCAGAACTTAGGGTTTGAATTATTAGATTTGAAAAGTCAGATTTAAATTCATCTGAATATTGGAGTTCTATCATTCTCCGATCATAAATCGTTTCAAAATTTTCAGTTTCTACTGGTGTGAGTATGTTTAGGGTGTAATCAGTTTCAGGTACAGAGATATTCACATTTGCCCAACTATCTTCTTTAAGTCCAATTATCTCAAAAGATGCTTGATAAGACGCGTTTTCAGTAACTATCTCTAGTATCATATTAGAGAAATCGCTGTTTAGATCATCCACGTGATCGATTGTAACTAGTTGTGCTATGTTAAATATGAAGAATAAAAATACCATCTTAGGTGGTTTTTTAGTTTTAGATGTATATTTTTTGATCATATTCAAAAGTTTGTCTTTCCATTGGTAGCTCTGCTGATGATTTTTGAAAACTTTAGAGTTTTCAATCCAATGCAGATAATTCTTATAAAATTTTGTCCGAAGATAGACTACTGCAAGGACTAGTAAAAGTATTACCAAAGCGGATATACACAATTCATTTTCATCTGCTTTGTTTGGTATATCTCTGAGTAAAAGCACAGGACTGGGGACTATATTACTAATTGTCGAGATAATCTCTGTAATATTTTGAGGCCAGATGATACACCCTCGTAATCTGTAAAATTCCATATCAGAACAATTGGCAAGATCATAACAAGACTGATATTGATGGCCATTTATACAGGGCCCCCAATCTGCACAATCAAGTTCTACTGTGCAATTTGTAATGTTTTCAAGACCTCCGGGTGGTTTGGGTGTTTCAAAATCTTCAATTTTACTAGTCTCATCTATTGACAATTTAGATTTTTTATTATCTTTATTATTATCCAAATCTTCAGGAATGTCACTAATATTTTCAGGAACACATTCAATGGCATCATCTATAGTAACATAGTATGTATTCTGCAAGGCCGATTCCATTATTGGGAGTATAATCTGAAAGTCAAATACTGAACCATTGAAGCCTGTCTCATCATCTACCAATTCAGTTATAAAAACAAGATCGTCGTTTTGATCCTGAAGATAGCCCATTCGGAATGTGTTTAAAACCAGAGAATTCGTATGTGTGGTAGGTACTGCGTCTATTGTTCCATATTTATTAGTGTAAAATGT
>JAHJBM010000015.1 GCA_018813505.1 Microcaldota archaeon | reverse complement strand
TCATCTACCTCTCGATAATCTATCATTGTCATATACTTTTTCATTAGAAGGGGATCGGGCGGATCCTCATTAATTCCAGTTTTAAAGTATTTATGATTTCTTTGCAAATGTTTCCGGAATTCTTCGGGTGTCGTGTCGGTAGGTATCATAGTTTCAATTGGAGGACGAGCTGCAATTGGTATTAATTCTAGTATGTGTCTCTCAATAGCTGGTAGCGAAAGTAAGCTATTATCTACCCACCTACTTGTTCTATCTACAAGATCTCTAGCAGCCATTTGAAGTTTCTTTGAAAAAGTAAGTTTCTTCCCGTATCCTCTTAGCTCATCCTCTACTTTATAACCAAACCAGGGTAATATACTTCTTGAGTGTAGATAGTATTTTACATTTGAACAGAGGACTGAGAATGCTTTTTTTCTTATTTCATCATCGTGAGTTTTTCGATCCAATACAATTGCACAAAGAAACAATGTAATTCTTCTAGCTATTTTGCTTGTGTTATGGTTATGGCCATGCCAACATTTTGGTTCTTCTTGTATTATTACATTTCTAAATAATTCAAATAGTGGTGGTGTTAATATATTGGATTTTTGCAGTTCTCCTCTGAGCGCTTCATCTGTGATTGGAACGTTAACAGGATGGGTTCTATATGTGGCAAGTTCATCATCTCCAGGTTGATATTTTCTGGATTCGTATGCCAATTCACGTAGTATCCTTCGTTGCCAGTGAATAATGGCTGAGAAGTCGCTTAATGCATGATCGGCGGCGAGCCTAGCCGTATCACTTTTTTTATTCGGTGTTCTATGTTGCCAATACCAACCTCCAGATAGGAGTCCATTCCATCTGCAATCTTCCATCTCATCTGGAGTTTCTGTTAGTTTTAAAAGTAGCTTTTCTGATAAAGAAAGATCTGCAGTTCCTTTTGTATCTAATCCGCATATTTCTCTTTGTGTCAGAGCAGTTGTTTTTCTATCTTTTGTATGTTCAAGAAGAGGACTAGGGTTAGATGTGGTTTTAAGTAAGTCTTCTTTACAACCTCCTTGCCTTAATTTTCTTTGCATTACAATCTACAATTAATTGTGCCGTTGTCTTTAAAAAACCATCTTTTATCACTTAATATATTTTTAGTAGTTATGCATTTGTCAGCTTCGTTCTCTCACTTCCAGGAAACTTCCTTTCCTTTCTCTCCAGAAGCTTTCTTCTGAAGATCGTTCGTGCTCATATTATTCATTTCCCTCCACTTCAGCTAAAAATCACTTAATGGTCAGGCAGCCTTACGGTTGTTTGGCGTCGTGCAAATCAAAATCTCCAAATGTGTGTCACCCAAACAGTTACACAAGCTTTTTATTAAAGGTCAAATCTATGTAAAATATGGAAGAACAGATCCAACTACTCAAGAAGATAGGACTAACAGATTATGAATCCAAAGTCTATCTTGCAATTCTGATCAATAACTGCGATTCAGCTTCTTCCATAGCCAAAGCATCAAAAGTTCCAAGAACAAAGATATACAAAGTACTCGAATCTTTAGCAGAAAAAGGATGTGTGGATATCCTATCAGGTTCTCCTTTGTTATTTATGGCTATTTCTCCTGTGGAGCTTTTGAAAGATTATGAGAAACAATTCACAGAATTAATGAAAAATATTGATTTTAAGAGGGATAAAATGAGAGATAAATATGTTATTGATAATTATGACGTAAAAATGAGAGAAGTAGTGGATTCTTTAGACAAAGCAAAAAAGGAAATCTGGATCTCAAATGCAACGGAAAATATCTTAAAAAAACTAGAGGCAAGACTATTGCAAAGTAATTGTGATATCAAGATAGTGATGTTTCCAAAGGAGATTGCACCTGATGGGATTAGTAAAAAAGCCAAGGTAAAAGAATCCAAGATAAAAGTAGTTCATGTATTCAACGGAAAAGAAATGCCAGCGATAAACATAATCATTGATAAAAAACGTGTTTTTAACCTCATGGATGACAAAAAAGTCATAATCCAAGAGATGCTATACGACAGTGCAAAAAGAGATTTTATCGGATATTTCAATTTAGGCTGGAGATTTGCAAAGGGTTGATATTTATGAAAAAACTTGATTTCAAAAAAGAGTTGAAAGAATGCTATTCTGCTAAAGAAGATGAATTTTCCGTTGTTGAAGTTCCTGAAAATAAGTTCATAACAATAGAAGGTTCGGGCCATCCCAAAGAACCAGAATACCAGAAAGCGATTGAAATATTGTACAATGTTGCTTATACGATAAAGATGAAAAAAGACCTTACAAAAGAAGGTTATTTTGAATATGTTGTTCCACCGCTTGAATGTCTTTATTGGTTTTTGAACAATTCCAAGAATTTTGGATGGAGACTTATGTTATTACAACCAGAATTTGTTACTGAAGAAACACTTGAAAAAGCAAAAGAACTGGTCAAAACCAAAAAGAGTCTAGATACATCAAAAGTCAAGTTGGAAACATTTAATGAAGGAAAAGCAATTCAGACATTGCACATTGGAGCATATGATAAAGTTGGGGATACCTGCAAGAAACTTGAGCAATACATTAAGGATAATGGTCTTGAAGAAAACGGGAGTTGGCATGAAATCTATCTTTCAGACCCAAGAAAGACTGCTGAGGATAAACTGAAGACTATTGTAAGGAGACCAGTAAAATAGTCAATATCCATAGCGTAGCCTCTTCTTTAGATTGGAACATAGTATAAAAAATAGTTGTGATTAATGTATTCTCGGGTAGGTAACTATGACACTTCAAAAAACAATATTGTCAGATACAATGGAGCCAGTTAAGAAAGATATGCCTAAAAGAACTGGGCCTGGTCCTCGGGCATCTTGGAAAAGAACTGTAGTCTCATGGTTGTGCTCTATTGCAACTGTCAGTATCTTTAGTTCATGTAGTCCGATGGGTGAACTCCCTCGTGATGTTAGAAGAGAATTAAGAGAAACACATTGTAGTGATCATGATCAACTTTCTTGTCGTTTACGCAGATTGGGCGAGATGATTTATTATGCAGAGGATAATCCTCATTTTGGTAGGGAAGATGTTACTTTAGATACAATATTAACATCAGTAAGTATATTACAGACGCATGCTCGAATACAGGGTTCAGATAGTGAAGACACTAGAGTTGCTGCTTTAGATGGTCTGCGCTATGTTCTTGGAAGACCTTGGAGATGTGATACGCAGATTGGACTTGATTTAGTAGAAGAAATTAAAGATATTGCTTTGCATGATGATTCTTCAGAAGTTCGATCGGCTGCTGTTAGGGTTTTGAGAGGTTCAAATAGAACAGGAGAAGTTGGGGAAAGAGCATATGAATCATATTGTGAAGTGGCAATGAGAGCATTAGAAAATGAACAATATTGTCAAACAGTAATTGGTGTTGTAGCTGGACGATTGTCTTGGGATCGTTCTGATACTGGAGATCGTCATGATGCTGCAAGAATGCTCTTTGATGCTGCCGAAGATGAAAATATTGATCCAGATTTAAGAGAAAGGATTGTAAGGGCATTTGAAAGACAGTTGGATGATGACGATACTCCCATTATTCCATTTTATTTATATGTGCTTAGCGAAGAATATCCAGAACTGTTTGATACTGATTTTTTGATTAGAATTGGAACTAGAGTTTTAAGTAGAGGCGAAAATTATGATAATTACGTAGCTGGTCATGTCACAGATTGTAATATTGCTGATCCTATTCATCATTATAATTATGTTCATCCATCTAGAATGGAGAATTTTATTCCACGATTATTAACAGTATATGATGACGAAACAACTACGCCAACACAAAGAGAATCAATCATAGATGCATTTGTACATGGAGGCGTTGGAATTGTAAGCATCCTGGATAGTCCAAGAACTGATGATAGATTAAGAAGATACGCAGTTCTTAGATTAGGGGAAATCCCTCCTTGCGGATGTAATTATCAAGGTGTTCCAGTTTCGTTAATCAGTATTTATTCTCATGAACGAACCAGTCCTGAATTAAGAACATCTGTCTTAGATAATCTAGAAAATTCATTTAATACTGGGGATGCACGGGCCCGTGAGGATATTGTCGATCGGTTGGGTTGGATGTATGCGTTACCTGATCATCCACCGATTGATCCTTCACATACTGAAAGAATATTTGATATTTTTGAGAGAGCAGCAACGCAGCAAGATGCTATTGCCTACATGGCATTATACCATGCTGCCCGGATATGCAGAGAAGTACCAGATTTTGATATTCAACAACGTGCCATGAATCTTTTTGAGTTGTATATTCATGATATATCTACTGAGAAACGCGAAGGAGCGGTAAGAGGGCTCGGAATGATTGGATCAATTTTAATGAGAAATGCAATGAATGACAATGGTTCTGTGGCAAATGAAAGATATTTCCTGCTTTTGAGAAGAGCTGAAAGTTTACTTGTGACTGCCGCAGGGGACAGAGATGAATGGATACGTCGCAATGCCAGATACGGACTTTATTTTATGACTAGACATACAAATATCCAGCCAGAAATGAGAATCAGAATATTAGAAGAACTAGGAATAACTGGAGATGAGAGGCTTATTAGACCAGATAATACTTTTAGCATTCCATTTCTCACACATGATTCTGGAAACTGTGAAACAGAATGAATTTGTATATAACTTGGATAACTTATTTTCCTTTTTTATAAGTGGTTAATTTATTGTCAATTTCCTTTCTTCATAAATCGAATATTTGATCGTCAATGGTTGTCGCTTCGTCCTCTCGCTTCGTTCGTGCTCATCTTATTCCTTTTCCCAACCTTCGGTCTGAAAATTGCTTAATGCCAAAGCTGCCTGGTGGCAGTTCGCCTTACAGGCGAAGGCAATAATGCTCTTTTCGCCCTTCTGGTGGGTCGGCTCTCGCCTAAAGGCAATAAAAATCGCACCGGACTTTGCGTCTATTGTTTCTCAAAGAAAACTATCCTTTTCTCGCTTCAAATCCTCAGTCCTTTAGTCCAAAGTCACGGGTTTCGTTTTGAAGCTCGCGAAAAAAATCACGGACTAAGAAGTCCGGGAAGATGGAGTTGATTGAAATGAACGACGAAAAAATAAGAAACGGAACAGTCGAAGCGTTTTCATTTAGGAAAAGTGTAGTAAAGTTAGACCGCAGTTGGTTTTACATTCCCAGAATTAATTTTTTCTTTTCTTAACCAGCCAGCTTTGCTTCAAGTCTATATCACATATACCGCTCTACTAATGGACTTTTATTTCTTGTTATTGTATCATTTCCATGTTCAAATCCCTATTGTTTGGAATCCTGTTTTGCGGATTGTTTTTTGCCACTGTTCCATCATGGATCCAGCCTGGTGTCACTGTCACATATGATGGTTATGCTGCCGAAGTGAATGCCAACGGCGATTATGAGAATGCAGTCCAGACTGTGGTTGTCATGACTGTCCAGTCTGTCTCAGGCAATACTGTTTCTGGCAATACACGTATCTCTATTCCATCAGTCCCAAGCTTTGTAAAGAACTATCCATGGACGTGCACAGATGGTACTATCTGCGATTGGCGATTCTGGGTCGATCCGACAGATCCTGTGGGATCTATAAAAGGCCCTAATGGCGAGACATTGTCTATCGTCGGTACTGGCCCGTATTCCTATGGATCATACCAGACAAACAGCGCAACGATGCTGTTATATCAAAACCAGCAGACAAAAGCAGAATATCACATTACTGCGGATTCAAGAACCGGCCTTATAATCGCATATGCGGAAAAATACCCAAATCAGGAAATCTATCTTTATGTAAAATCAGTGAATGTTGATCTCAGTAATTACCAACCGCCTCAGCAAACACAAACCCAGGCACAACAGTCTGGAACGCAGGGATTTAATCCTCTCCAGGATCCTGCAAACGATCCACTTCGTTTGCCATGCGCTTCTGCATTTATATTGTCGGCATTGTTCGTTTTTTCTATTTTTTTCTTCCGGCGGATTTCTTACTCATAAGTGCGTAGAATCTACTTCCAGGAAGCCATTCGCATCCGATCTGATCTGCAAACTTAATCACACCCTCGTCAGAAGATATCAATGTTGCTTCAAGTTCTTTACAAAGTAATACCAATTCAAAATCCTCTTTACTATCGACTATACCAGCACGCATGGCATCGCGATACTTATCTCGTAATTTTCGTAATTTTGTATCATTGTCAGGTCTATTGTCTTGTGCAAAGTCTTCTGCAAGTTTCATTCCCTTATTCATTCTTTTTCTTATATCTTCTATAAAATCATATAGAACTGCTGCAGGCAGGTATATGCTATAAGTATTTGGCGATCTTTTCTTTATCTCGAGTTCAAGTTCATCCATTGTCTTTTGATCAACAAAGTTTCTCAGTTCATTGAAGATGGATGGGGGCATGTATACTTCCATATCCTGTTTTGCAAGTTTTTTGATAAAACTACGGACAGCCGCGCTTGGAGTTTTGCCGAATTTCTCTCTTGCGTGAGGGTTTACAAAAAGCGAGGTATCGATAACATATTTGTTGAGCATGGATAGGTTGCATAGTCAGAATTTAAAAATCTCACGGCCTGTCTCTTTGCAAGTTTATTCTACATCAAAACCCAAAACTGGAAACATGGGACTCGGTTTACCACGGCACTTTCTTCAATCCCAATCTATTTGCAATAAAATTGGTCAGTGGATGTAGAATAAGACTGAGGCCGAGAAAGAATGCGATATTGTAAATCCCGTACAATTCTGGTTTTGCAAAAGGATAAACAAGCACAAGTGCGACAATGACAAACAAAATTGTATCAAGTATGAATGGTTTTCCTGGTTCCATGCTAAATCTTCTTTTTATGAAACTACCTATTGCATCTCCGCTCATTGTTCCAAAAGACATCATTATGGCAGCTATGAATTGGTCTTGTGCAGTTGAAAAGAAAGGGAGCAGATAGAAACTTGCAATTATTCCACCCATCACAGTACCACCAAGTACTCCGGAAATAAATCCTCGTATGGTTTTACTCTCGCCAAAAAGCGGTTTGCCATCCCATAACTTTGTTCCAAGATCTAAAGGAGTACCTCCACCCAAGATTACTGGGGTGGAGTTTGCAACATATATCGGAATAAGGAAAATAATCAGATCTAGAGCAATGTTTGCTATTCTATCCATAACATATCTCTTTTTCCGAAAACATTTATATTTATATCATGGTTAATGCAATTATGTATCCTGCTAATAAAAAAAGTTCAGATAATTCAAGGTTTAAAGTTTTGATCGGCACTGCTGGTGTATTAATCTTTGCGTTCTTTGCCATTATTGCATTGTTTTTTGTTTTCTCGTTATTTTCCTCATCTGTTATGGGCAAATGCGTTGCAGTTGTAGATATTGATATGGAACTTACAACTGAAGGTGCGGAACCCAGTCTATTCAGTTATGGTGTTCTTGGTTCAGAGGAAATGGCATCTGTTATCCGCAATCTCAATGAACGGGATGACGTTGGTGCTATTGTATTTGTCATCAATTCTCCTGGTGGATCAGTTGTTGCTACTAGAGAGGTATATGATGCTGTTCAAGAGCTTGACAAGCCAAAAGTTTCCTATTTCAGGGAAGTAGCTGCATCTGGCGCATATTATGTTGCCACAGGTACGGATTATATCATCTCAGATCCAGATGCACTTACTGGAAGTATAGGGGTTATAGCAACATTTACGCAGATGGGTGATCTTTTTGAGAAACTTGGAGTTAATGTTACATCTGTAACGTCCGGAAACCACAAAGACATGGGATCATCTTACCGAAATATGACTCAGGAAGAAAGGCAGATTTTCCAAAATTTGGTGGATGAAGTTTATGCAGAGTTTCGTGGTGTCGTACTTGAGAATCGCCGCGGCAAGCTGGACATGGCCAAGTTTGATGAGGTTACTGATGGCAGAATCCTTACAGGAAGACAGGCTGTTGCGGTTGGTCTTGTGGATGAACTAGGTACAAAACGTGATGCAATACTTAAAGCAGCAGAACTTGCAGGCATGCCTGAAGATTCCATAGATGACGTAAGTATCTGTCCAATATCAACAAACGGTGAAGAAGGCGGTCTTTTCAGTGCAGAAGCGTTTATTAATCTGTTCAAGATGGCCTCAAACAAACCCTCGTTAAATTACAAGTGATGCTGTGAAATCTCCGTTTCCACTTCTTTTTTTATTTGCCTTATTTCTGTTAATAATTGCAATATTTCTTTTATTCGATAATCATACTGCACCGGAACAGAATCCCAATCAGAATGAAGCTGATTGCATTGATGAAGAAACAAAGAATTGCACTGTCGGTGATTGCAATGGCACATCAACATGTAAGAATGGTGCGTGGCATGGGTGCAGTTGGGATATCGTCTGTACTCCTGGGTCAACAAAGACATGTAATCGAAATAGTTGTGCATATGCATATAGCAAATGTAACGAATGCGGTACTGGTTATGATGAGTGCGAGTGATCAGTTTCCAGTTCCGAGTTTCCGGTTCTGGGTTTCGGTTTTGTGTAATCTGTTTCCGATTTTGCGTTTGGTTTTGAGTTTCGAGTCTTGATGATCTTTTGGTGGTGAAACTATGTCTGCAAAAAATCCAAAAAAAGCGTTGCTATGGATTGTTGGAATTTTGAAAAAACATTCTGTTCAGTTCCAGATCTCTGGTGGTTTGGCAGCTCGTGTCTATGGATCACAGCGTCCATTGAACGATATTGACATTGATATTCCTGAGGAAAAATTTGAAGCTATTCTAAATGATGTGAAAGATTACATAATATACGAGCCGTCCTGGTACAAAGATAAAGTTTGGGATTTGTATCTAATGACTTTGAATTATCATGGACAGGAAATAGATATTGGCGGGGCATACAAAATAAAAATATGTGACGAGCGCACTGGAAAATGGCATGATTTCCCTACTGATTTTTCTACTGTTGAGATGCGAGTGGTTTTTGATATTTCTGTGCCAGTTATCTCAAGAAAAGCACTTATTTGGTATAAGAATATTCTTGCTGTTGACGGTCAGCCCCATCAAAAAGAGGATATTGGAGTCATCAAAAAGTTCAATTTGTAATTTAAACGTGCCTCGGATGGTTTTTAAATAATAACCTAGTAATGGTTTATCATGAGGGCATTTATTTTCTCTTTAGACGCATTTGTGGCTTTTAGCCTTGCTCTTATTGCAATATATTCACTTATATTCTTTTCAAGCATACCTTCGTCTTATTATTATCTGATGACTCAGGCGCATTTCCTTGCACGGGACAGTTTGATGGCGCTTTCAACTACGACCTGTTCTGATGCTTATGTTGGCTGTCCTGATCTGGCTGCCTCACTTACTGACAATGTAGTGTCTCAAAGCAATGCAGATCTTAGAAGACGTTTAATTGCAGACACTGTCGGCGATATGGTGCCAAACCAGTTCGGCTATATTCTGGAGATGAGCGATAGTGCAGGCGGCAGTTGGAATACGCTTTATGATACCGCAAATCCTGCCCTGCGGGTTGTAGATGAATATCATGAATATAGAACTAGGAAATTGAGCGTTTCATCCCAAGTCATTACATTTGGTTTTGATGGTGCGATAACGCTGCCAAGTGCGTCTGAATTCAAATACAATACTTGTGGTGGTGCGGAAGCACCATTAATAACCTGTGGTTTAAGCAACCGAAACAATCCAAGCGATGGCGGTGAGCTCGTTCCAAGAGCCAATATAGGAATACTCAAGTTAACAATATTTATCTAGGTGATATGTTGAATAAAAAAGGATTTCTTTTTGTTGTAACTATATTCCTTATACTTACATACATTATACTCTCTGTTTCAGTCTGGGTAAAAAGCATTGAAGCATCTGAGCGGGCATATGCAGAATTTTATAAAGAATCCACAATAGAACTCGCCATCAGTCAGATAACTCATGCAAAACTTGATAATGTTACTCGCAGTATCATGTTTAGATCTTTATTCAGGCTTAATGAACATACCATGAATGTACCTTTGGCTCAGGGTCCTGAAGATGATGAAACCCGGAATTTGCGAGGCGCATTCAGAGAACTTCTTGTTAATGGTTCTGCAAATGATAGTTATTTTATTGGTCCTGGTATTCCTGTTGAGGATTCTTCATTGAGTGCATGGGCATCAAATCTCAATTCCTCTCTTTTGGCAATTGGTTCACATCTCTCGCGTTTGGATGTTTATGATTTCAATGTAAGTCAAAGCGATATCGATAAAGTTAATTACACATTCAATGTGAGGCTTGAGATTACAGATAATTCAAATCTTTCATCTGTTTCAAGAGTATATACTATAAGCAATGAGCTCGAGATCTCAGGATTTGTTGATCCAGTATTAACGCGGGAAAGTAGTGCGTATGGTTCTGATAATGCATTCTATCGTCAGTTCTATTTCAATAAAGATCAATACGAAAGCAATCTTGAGGTTGATGTTATTCCAGTGGTGGAGAGTGGCGACATTCTAGGCGGACAGGGTTGGTTATATGGTTATCTTGTTTCACCGGATAATGCTGATAGTTTATCATCACAGGACAGACACAATTTCATACTCGTAGGTGATTTTGATGATATTGTTGCTGTTGCTGATTATGATTCATTTGCAGGTTATATCTTGACAAATGCGCCAGGTGAAGGTGATGATTGCGTTGAGGGTGGGGTTCACAGTGAAAGCGATACCTTCAATCCTATTGGTTTCGAGTCTGCACGTGGTGGTGGGGCAGCTTGTGGAGACATGGAAATTAATTGTGGTGCTGGTGCATGTACTGGTAATCCATTCATTGTAGCACCTGATTTTCATATAGATAATGCGGGGTTATGCAGATTCCTTAATGGAACTGGGACTTCCTCTAAGCACTGTGCGCTTTTCATTAACATGCACACTTATGAAGAAGTAATTTCGCATCCAAGAGATAAGCTCGATGTGGATGAGGATCACACAGGTATATACAATATAGAGGAAATGCGTGACTTTGTTATGTGTGGTTATTATACTCACAATCCTGCGGCACCGTCATATCTTCAAAGACTTCTAGAAGATTCTTATTCAAGAAACAGTGATGAATTTGGTATAGAAACATTTGTCATTGGTGAATATGCAAGCGATGATGATATTTACGATACCTACAGCAGACTTGATCGGGAACTTTTCAGTGGATCAGAAGGAATCAGAATCCGTGGTTTTACTGGATGTAAGGATTATGCCACATGTGCGGTTTCAGATGAGCCACCAAGCACCGGAATATTTGTTGTAAGCGAAGATGTTATTATTGATTATGGCCTTGATGCCATCGAGTGCAGGGCTGGAGCTGGGTGCGAATAATGAAATCGGCGAAATCAATACACAGCAGTAAAAAAGGTCAATCATCCATGGAACTTTTTGTAACTTTTGGCGTTGTGTTAGCGTTCACCATTCCAGTGCTTTTCATGCTTTTATCTATCACATCAATAAGTTATGAAGATACCAACAAGGCTCAGGCTGATGCTGCTTCACGTACACTTGCAGATACCATTGATGCAACCTATGCACAGGGTCCTGGTGCAGAACGGCAAATTCTGCTCAATGTACCTGTAACGACACAAGAGGTTTATGCTTCAAATGGTGAAGTCATTGTTCGTATTGGTACATCTTCAGGAGATTTTGAGGCTGTTGCACCTACATTTGCAAAAATAGATGGTATGCAAAGTCTTGGGTCAAGTGGTGGATTATTCCTTATTACTGTTTATATAAATAATCATGGTGAGGTGGAGCTCAGCAGATGAACCAAGATATGTTCCGTCACCAAAACAAACCGTCTCATCAGGGCAGGCAATATCGTGCACAGGTTGCTACTGAGTTCATGCTCTATACTACCGTTTTCATGTTTGTTGCTGTTATTGCATTTGTGATCATCCTGCAAATGCAACAAGCCGAGCTTCCGCTTCAACAGAATACAGTTGCAAAAAGTACTGGTGCAGGTTTTGTGAATGTGATAATCCTTTCTGTCAAAGGGGGGGAAGGGTTTTCCTATAATTATACGTTTCCAAAGACCCTTTTTGGCAGACCGTATACAATTGATTTTTCTCATCTCGCATCTGACAAGTACTTAATTATTGACTGGGCAGGCGAATATGGTAATTTTAGTTATGCTTACAGTGTTCCTGCATATGACTACAGAATAAGGGGCGTATGCATTGCTTCAGACGGGCTGGTTAGCAATGAGTGTTCAAATGTATTAACGTTAAATAACAATGGTGATATACTTACAATAGAACAGAGGAGATAATTATGAAGGGCCAATATTTCAGTTTTGATGCAATAATCGCTTCAGTCATATTTATACTGGCACTAATCGCTTTGCTCTCCTATTGGCATAGTATAAAATCATTCCTTGATTTCCAAAATGATCAAATCTCAATGGAAGCAATTAAGGTTTCAAATTTAATGTTTACTCCTCCTGATCCACATTTAGCATGCGCAAGCGTTGAAAGACTTGGGCTTGCCATGAGTTGGCAGGATAGGAGGTTGAATGCATCTGCTATAGAATGTGCTGAATTGCGTGGCGAGCCATGGGTTCGTAAAAGTTTTGATACCTATTATAACATCTCTCTTGTGATCACAAATGTCGGAGATTCTTCAGCCACGCCTATCGAACTAGGCGTTCCAGTTCCTGATGATGCTGAGAATGTTGCTAAGATAAGAAGACTTGCCACTGTGTTGAATGATGATGGCACTGATTATCTTGCGATTGTTGATCTGAGTTTGTATAATTAGTTCCTAATTCATCTGTTTTGTTATAACTTGCCATAAAAAATAACTTTATTAATACTTGTTATCAATGTTAATTCATGGGAAGAAGAGGGAAGAGAAAAAAGAGGCTCAGAAGTATTCCAACAGCTCCTAACAAAACTCATACTGATCTTACAGTATTCCATAGCAAAGATTTGCTGGAACGCGATCCAGATGCCACCAGTTTGATAATCCAAGCAGATCGTCAAACAAACTGTCTGTCATGTGGACGTTGCTGCAAAAAATCCGATTCATTAACCGTATTCAAAACAGATCCTAACTTTGAATCATTTACTGAGCTTGTCCATTCTCATGGGCTTTTTGATATGACTGAAGTGTTTCCAGAAGCAGTAATATTGAATTTTTCTGATGGCAATTGCTATTTTTTCGACGATTCTGCCAACAGGTGTGGAATCTATCAATCAAGACCCAATGTGTGTAAAATGTTCCCATTTATTCTTCAGTGTGGTGCCTTGCGTCAGTCTGACGGTTCCAATTCCAATCTAATTGTTCTTAGTTCCATGTGCCCATCTATATCCGGTCTGAAGCAAAAAGGACTGAAAGCTGTCAATCTTTCTGATATTGAAATTCCAATCTCAGTTGCAATCAAAAATCTGGAACTTTATTCACCTAAATCCATACAGGAATCTTTTAAACGAACTCTGGATCAAGAGTTTTTTAATAATCCAAATGGCACAATATTTCTGCGTTTTCTTGGCACATCCTGGCGTAATATCCTACATGCTGTCGGTCATGGTGATGCGTGGTCTCGTAATCTAGATGGCAGTTATGCTAATATTCTATTTGTTTTGGATGGAGAACCAAGATTTCCGATTTTTTAATTGCAGTTTATGCAGTTTGAAAAATTCGAAATAAGAAAAGAACCGAATATGAAAATTAAAAATAAAAAAAAGATTGAACAAATGCTATTTATTCTTGCTGATTATCTCAATGTTTTCAGGAACCTTATTCACATTCCCTATCTTAAGACCTATCAGCACCTTTACGCCCTGCTTTGAAGCAAGGTCAGCAAGTCTTTGTGTTATTATGCCGTCAAACACAATTGCATTTATATTGTGTGTTTCACCGAGCGTTTTTATCACATCCCTTACAGGTACTTCCTTTACCATCTCCAACTTCTCGTTGTAGAATCTTGCCCTCAGGGTATTTGCCAATGCATCTAATTCTGCCATAAGCTCGGTCTTGTCAATTCTTTTTGGCTCTTGTTTTGCTTCTTGAGCTTCAATGTCCTGCTGTTCATCTTTTCTGAGGATATCTGGCACGTCTATTGCATCGACTTCTTGTTTGATATCCCTTCTTCTCATCCTTCTAGGATCCCTATTTTCCTGAATTGGTGGTTGAGGTTGTGGGTGGATGATCTGCTGGGGTGGTGGCGTTTGCATCTGGGGTCTGGAAAACCTGTTTTCCATAACCGCCCGTCTCTCCATTTTTCGTTCTCCGTTTTGTTCATACGGGGTCTTGTTGCGCAGGTATTTGATTATCTCTTTTCGCGTAAGTTCCTCGACTTCTATGCCTGTCGGAGCCCTTGCCACGAAATCTATATCAACGCCGCCCTGTACAAGTTCGTTCAGGATAATGTCTCCTCCACGGTCGCCATCAAGGAACACTGTAACTTCCTTCTTTTTGGACAGGTCAACTATTGTTCTCGTAACCTTTGCTCCACCGATTCCGATCACGTTTGTTATATCGTTTTTGAGTAGGTTTACTACATCAGCTCTGCCTTCAACAAAAATAACCTCGTTACTTCTGTCTATTCCAGGTCCTGAAGAGAGTTTATCTCTTCCGTAGACTACTATCTCGGCTGTTTTTACCTCGTCCCTTACTGTTTGTGATATTTCCTTGCTTTCAGGTATCTCGGTATCAAGAAGCGTTTTAAGCAGTATTTTTGCTCTATCAACAAGTTGTTTTCTCTTAAGGTTTCTAGTATCCTCAACCTTGCTTATTTTTAGCTTTGCTTCACATGGACCAACCCGGTCAACGGTTTCAAGGGCTGCAGCTATAATACACGTTTCAACCATATCCAGACTGCTTGGGATTTTTATCACACCTATGGTCTTTCCATTTTTACCATTCAGGTCAACTTCTATCCTGCCTATTCTTCCGTTTTTTTGCAAATCTCTAAGGTCAAGCTCGTCTCCAAGCAGTCCTTCGGTTTGTCCGAATATTGCTCCAACTACGTCTGGTTTTTCCACCAGGCCTCCTATTTCAACTTCAGTATATATCAAGTATTTTACAGTATCTATATATGTTTTAGCCATTTATATCACCTTTCTGAATTAATTATTTTTCAAACTTTTCAAAACTTTGCTCTCCCACTTATTCGGTTTTTGACCGAATGAGCAAATCATCATAAGCTCTTTTTGCATCTTCAAAATATCTTATATTAAGTATGTACGCCAAGTTCTTTCTCATTTCGAGGTCAACCGTTATGGATAGGCCTTCGAGTTCATCTTTGGCCATCCTTGCGAGTTGTTCCCCGCGTCTGTCAAGATCTGTGAGTACAAACACTTTCTCATCCTTTTGTATCTTTGCACAGCTTTGTCTAAGGTTTCCGGATATTGTAAGTATTTTTTGCAGTCCGAGCAATCTGAGCGCTTCTCTATCTCTTTTGCCCTCTACAAATATCCATCCATCGTTGAGCTGCTCAAGAAGCTTTCGTAACTTCTTGATTCTCTCATCCATTTTTAACAACACTTAACCTCCGGGAACAGAATTAGGGAGTTATTTTAGGCCTGTGCACTGTTGACCGCCTTTTCAGGCTGCCCCTCCTTTTCAGGAAGTACATTCACTTCATAGCTTAATTTTACGACAGATCCAAAGAATCTATCGAGCTCGGATGGCCATCCATGCACAGTGTGAGTATCATTTGAAATTCGATATCAAATTTCAAAAGTTTTGCTCTTTGGCAATTGCCAAATGAACAAATCATGATATTGCGGCTTTTTCTTCTATAAGATCCACAACCATTGGGAATATTTTCATTATGTCATTTTCGCTTAGGATGCCTATGAGTTCGTTGTTATCATTTACTACTGGCAGTCTCTTTATTTTGTTTTCCTTCATTGCTTTCGCAGCATCCTCTATTGTCGTATCTGGTTTTACTACTCTTAATGGTGCGGACATTATATCTTTTATAGGTACTTGGTAAGGGTCTTTGCCCTTTGCAAGTATCTTGTCGACTATGTCTCGTTCAGTGATTATGCCTTTGGCTCTTTTTCCTTCCGTGTCTTCAACTACAATGACCGAACCAATGGCATGCTTTTTCATTAGCTTTGCCACATCTAAGATGCTCTTTTCAAATGGTATTACTATGACCTCTTTGGTCATGATATCTCCCACTCTCAAATCTGATCCCATAGTTTACCTTTTGCTCGGAAATCTTTTAAACTGATCTTAGATCTCCGCATTCTGTTCTTGTGCCATTTGACACGCATTTCCTGTGTATAATCGTGTTTAAATATGTTCGCTTTTGGACCATTTTTGCATACCTGAGCTTCTCGGAACATATTAACTGTTTTAATAGGTTACCATATCTATCTTTGCAATGCTAAAATTTCTAAACAGATTATTTGTTGTTCTCCTTCTCGTATCCGCCTTCACAGGCATACTCATTAGCATAAGCTTTCTTTTTCTCCAAGCCCCATTTCTCGAACTTTTCAACTTTAGCGGCGTAGAAGATATGGAATCAAGCCCTGACTTTCTATTGTTAGGTGATGTTACTGATGCTTCGTCTTCTGATTCTCCTTTTCATGTGGAATACACAATAAAAACGCCACCTCTTCAGAGATATGATTTTGTTTATCTTGAGGTTTACAGCGATGAAAAACATCTTATAGATATAGACTGTATGCAGGATTTTGTGGATTATACTGAATATATCGGTCTCACAGAGATCAAATGCTCTGCAAGTATTCCTTATGACTATAGCAGCTCACAAAATTATCAGGTTTATGCAACCATCTATGGTGATGATTATCAATATTCATCCGAACCATCATCTATAAATGTAGATTGGAAAAAATATGAAGATTATTTCTTTGGTGTGTCTTATGTAATGGTCTTTGTAGTTGTTGGTTTATATCTTCTGGTTCTTTTGCCACTTACTATTATTGTAGCATATATCTCATACAATATGAAATGCAATAAATCATATTCAGAAAAATACACTATTCTCTCTCTTTTGAATCCATTGGCAAACTCAAAGACACTTTTCCAGAAGTTCAATGCATTTCTCATATCTCCATATTTCTGGTTATTCGAGATTGCAGGTATTTTCATAATTCTTATTTACATGGCACTGAGTGCACAGATTTGGAAGCCTACAGCGTTAATCGCATTTATCCTTTCAGGTCTTATGGCGTTTATAATTCCATATTTGTGGTGTGCATTCTGGTGGTATGCAGATTTCCGTGAAAGAGAACCGCTTCGTATCATAATAACATTTTTCCTTTGGGGTATGCTCTCGGCACTGATGGCAATAGGTATAAATTCGCTTGGTGGTCTGATCTTTGAAATTTTAGGTATCGGTTTCCTTGGCGCGTTTCTTATAGCGCCAGTTGTGGAGGAAATGTACAAAGGAACCGGGCTCGCATTACTTTCAGAGCATCGTGAGTACAATTCCATAGAAGATGGTTTTGTATTCGGTTTTGTAATTGGTATGGGATTTTCATTTATTGAGGATTGGGTTTACATGCTCTCCAGTCCTATGGGTTCTGACGTGGTCTCATGGTTTATTCTGTTTATTGCCCGTTCAATATTCTTTTCTGCAAATCATGGCATATATACTGCGATAGTTGGTGGTACCATAGGTTTCCTGATTGAGAGGGGATTCAAGGCACCTGCCATTGGTCTTCTTATAGGTGTTCCTATTGCAGCATTTTTCCATGCTATGCATAATTCTGGCGAAGTCATGCAAGTTTTGTTTGGTGCTGGAGGGTTGCTCGCATACTGTTGTTTGCTAATTCCATTATTTGATTATGGTGGTTTCGTTCTGCTCATTATTATATTCCTTTGGGCATTATTCAGGAAAAAGGCTGCGCGCTGTAAACCGGTCAATGATTAACATTGACTAACTCCGCCTTGCATTTATTTGAAATAAACACTTCTTAAAAATACTTGCAGGTTAATACCTGACTTATGAATACTGATACTACTGATGTTGACCAGGTCGATAAGGTTGCCAGGACAAATGCTATCGAGGGGAAATGGCGCAAAAAATGGGCTGAGAAAAAAGCGTTCGAAAGCGATCCTGAAAAGAATATGGAAAAATACTACCTTACAGCAGCATTTCCATATCCCAATTCACCACAGCACATTGGTCATGCGAGAACCTACACTACTCTTGATATCCATGCAAGGTATATGCGTCTCAAAGGTTACAATGTTCTATTGCCAATGGCATTCCACGTTACAGGAACGCCGATCATAGCAATGGCCCAAAGAATTGCTGACAAAGATGAAGAAGTACTTAAAGTATTTGAAAATATATATGGGATTTCACGGCAAACTGCCGCGACTCTTACAAGGCCAGAAGACCTTGTTATGCATTTTTCAAAAGAAATAGAAGAAGGGATGCGTGAGATGGGGTATTCTATTGACTGGAGAAGAAAATTCTATACATTTGACAAAAAATTCAATCGTTTTATTCAATGGCAATTCCACAAGCTGAAAGAACATGGTCTCATTGTGCAGGGTGAACACCCTATTGCATGGTGTCCAAAAGATAATCAGGCAGTCGGTGCGCATGACACAAAGGGTGATGCTGATCCAGAATTAAAGGAATTTACTGCCGTGAAATTTGCCTATGGTGATGGATATATATTAACCGCAACGCTTAGGCCAGAGACTATCTATGGTGTAACAAACATCTGGATAAACCCAATCAATATTCATGTAAAGGCAAAAAGCAGCAAAACAAACGAAGTCTATTACATTAGCAAAAATGCATATGAGAAAATGAATTATCAAAATTTTGATCTTGAGATTCTTGAAGAATTCAAAGGAGAAAAACTGATTTCTGATAAAAACAAAAAAGCAAAGAATCCAATTACTGGAGAAGAATTGCCTCTTTATGCTGCCCCATATGTCAAAGATGATGAAGGTACTGGTATAGTGATGAGTGTTCCTTCTCATGCTCCATACGATCACATTGCATTGCTTGATATGGGCATTCATCTCAATTATTCTCAAATCATACAAGTAGACGGATACAAATTCATGGCAAAAGAACTCATTGAAAAAATGGGTGTGAAAGATCAAAACGATCCAAAACTCGATGATATAGTTAGCCAGACTTACAAGAAGGAAATCCTCACAGGTGTGATGCTTGTCGGCCCATATAAAGGAGAAAAAGTCTCGGTTGCAATTGAAAAAACCAAAAAAAGCATACTTGAAAACAATCAGGCACTGGTATTTTGGGAATTAAGCAACAAACCAATTTACTGTCGGTGTGGTGCTCATCTCACTGTAAACATTCTTGGAAAACAATGGTTTATTGATTATGAAAACTCTACCTGGAAACAAAATTCACACAAATGTCTGGACAAAATGCTAATCGTTCCTGAAAAAACAAGGAAAGAATATGATTATGCCATTGACTGGTTTAAGCAAAAGGCATGTGCAAGGTCCAAAGGTTTGGGTACTCCGTTCCCATTTGAAGATGGTCTAGTAATTGAAGCACTTTCTGATAGTACCATCTATATGGCATTTTATACGATCGCACATCTGCTTAAGGATTTTGATGAGAAAGAAATGACTGAAGAGTTTTTCGATTATATACTTCTTGGTAAAGGCAAAGAAAAGAAAGAATGGAAAGAATTAAGGGAGAGTTTCATCTATTGGTATCCTCTTGATGCAAGACACAGTGGTGCGGATTTAGTGAGAAATCATTTACCATTCTTTATTATGAATCATGTTGCCATATTCCCGGAAAAAAACTGGCCAAAAAGCATAGTTACAAATGGATTCGTGCTTATGGATGGGGCAAAGATGAGCAAGAGTATGGGTAACATACTTCCATTGCGCAAAGCGATAAGAGAATATGGTGCTGATGTCATCAGATTCTCCGTTGTTTGTGGTGCAGATCTTTCAAGTGATACTGATTTCAACAAGAGCGTTGCAGATGGAGTAAAGTCAAGACTTGTTATAATCTCGGATTTGATTGAAAAGTCAAGGAAAAACAGCAAGCTTGGACATACACGACCTGAGAAATGGCTTTTGTCCAGATTAAATCGCAAGATCAAAGGAGCAGAAGACCGTTATCAGAAACTGGAAATCCGACAGCTTGCCCTCGAGATCTTCTATGAGGTTACTACTGATCTCCAATGGTATCTGAAACGTTCTGAAAAACCAAATCTCCATGATTTTTTCAAAAAATGGGTGGTGGCAATCTCTCCATTCATGCCTCATCATGCTGAAGAATATTGGCATTTACTTGGCAACAAAGAATTTGTTTCATTTGAGAAATTCCCTAAGACAGATGAATCTCATATCAGTGATGCGCTTGAGCATGGGGAAGAACTTATACAAAAAGTTCATGCAGATGTAGAGAAGATTTCTGCACTTATAGGTAAAAAACCTTCTGTTATCAAAATTTTCATTGCATCAGAATGGAAACGGGAATTCTACAAGCTCGCAAAAAAACATCAGAAATTTGATGAGCTGATGCGAGCCGCGGCAGCAGAAAAAATGCCTATGGCAGATGTCCAAAGAGTTGGAAAACAAATTATGAAAAACATCCATTCATTGCCAGATGCGCTTTCTGAAAAAGAAGAATTCGAAGCATTGAATGATGCAGTTGGTTTCCTTGGGAAGGAATTCTCATGCAATATCGAAGTTATCCATGAGGACAAAGCAGACCATCCAAAAGCGAAAGCTGCGTTGCCTGATAAACCTGCTATTGTTTTGGAGTAAATTGAAAAGTGAAACTTTTCAATCTGGTAACAAGAAGCATGGTGCAGTGGAAGTGATTCGAACCTTTAAAATCCCTATCTGATAAAAGCTTATTGTTCAATATGAAATTCCTTAAAGTTCCAAAGAAGCAGGCAGAAAAAATACGCCAGACGCTTATCGCAGATGAAAACCTGTCTAAGGATTACAATATAATCAAGGAAGGTGAATTCATTCTTCTTCCGATTCTAAAGGCAAGCAAGAAATATAAGTTCGAAGTCGTCGAGCGCGATATGCCAAAAGTCGAAAGATCTGGTTTTAAATTGAAAGATCAACTTTCTGAATTTCTGACTGATGCTGAGCTTAACGAGCTTGTTACTTCATTTGATCTTATTGGAGATATAGCAATCATAGAAATTCCCAAATCTCTTGAGCCAAAGGAAAAAAAGATTGCCGAAGCACTCCTTCGTGTTCATAGGAGCATCAAAACCGTGTTGAAAAAGCTCGGACCGATGGAGGGTGAATACCGGATAAGGAAAGTAAAAGTGATTGCAGGTGAAAAACGCACAGAAACCATTTACAAGGAAAACGACTGCAGGATGAAGCTGGATGTTTCAAAGGTCTATTTTTCTGTAAGATTAAGCACTGAAAGAAAACGGATAGCGGGTTTGGTTCAGTCAGGCGAGCGCATTTTGGCATTGTTTGCAGGCGTTGGTCCATTTCCATTGGTGATCAGCAAGTTCCATCCTGATTCTGAAATCGTTGCGATCGAGCTCAATCCAGATGCGGTAAAATACATGGAAGATAATATCAAACTCAACAAAATAAAAAATATCAAAGCGCTCGAAGGCGATGTGCGTGAAATCGTTCCAAAGCATTACCGGGATTTCGCAGACCGCGTTACCATGCCATTACCACGAAACGGAGAAGAATTTCTTGATGTTGCATTTGCAGGTGTAAAAGATGGAGGAATAATCCATTTCTATACTATGGTCAGCATAGATGATCCGTTTGGTGAGGCATTGGCAAAAGTAAAAAAATACGCTGATCCTGCCGGTGTTTCTGTTGAAGTCATTTCACAAAGAATTGTAAGGCCTTATGCGCCAATGGTTGTGCAGGTTGTTTTAGATTTAAAAGTAAAAAAATAAATTTAATCCTAAGTTCTGTCAATATGCTCCGACAACAAATCCAATCATAAGCGCAATAATCATTCCAAGGACAATGGGTGGAAGAGCAGGAAGTACCATCTTCTTTTTCCACACAAGCAACAGGAACAACGTCATTGAAACAACTGCTCCTACAAAAACAAAAACGCTTGCAATAGGATTAAACGAAAGCGCTGAAATCTCGAGCATTATCGGTGCTATCATATCTCCTGTTCCAAGATCCATCCTATTCTCAGGTTCGCCTTTCTTCTCTGCCGGTAGTTTTGCAGTTATGGTAAATGCAAGATCTTTTTTAACTACAAAATTTGCAAGCTCTACCATATGCTTTGTCTTGAACACTGATATGTAATCGTAAATTGATAACAGAATAAGGAAAATAACTAATGGTACCAATCCGAACGAAATTCCAACTATAACTCCTACTCCTGCCGTTGCCAATACTGCGGCAGTATTTTTCAGATTCGGTACAAACGTTCTTATCCCCGAGAAAAGCAATCCGAGTACGATACCCCCAATGGTGCTCTCATCATAGCCAAGGCCAAGCCTTAGGACAGAATAAAAAACAATGGAACTTGCGGTTGCGATCATCATGAATTCCATCAATCTGAAGAGTATGCTGTATTTTTTGAAAACCCTTATAAGTAGCATCATCATAACTGCCCCAAAAAGTATATACACAATAAGAAAAACCGCGTTTATCGGCTCATCGCCATTGTTTGTCATGACCATTTCCTTTACATAGTCATTTTCATGCATATCAGATAGAATTACCAATCCGGTGTACATGCCAAGAAGTTGTGCTACTATAAACAAACCAATTATTATCGCGATCAATTTCATGATACTACCTTTCGCCAGTTTTATCTTATTGTTATTGATGCATTTATTCTCTACTAAAGTGTTTTCTACTCACCAACTATCCTTATATGCCCGTACTCTTTTTCGTACACAACTCCCCTTCTTAATAGTTCTGCTATTATCTTTTTGGCTGTTTTGTCATCTATGTCATATGATTTTGCATCTGAAATCACTTGTTCAACATCAGCAGTATCATTCTTTCTCAGATGATCTCTTATAATGTCAAGTATGGTGTCAGCCTTTTGTAATTTTTCACGCTCGGATTTCGGTTTTCCTGTGGCAACCACATCAACATCAAATGCTCCAGTTTCTTTGTCTGTCATTATCTGTGACATAACATAATTGAATAGCGATATGGCCATTTCTGCATCTTCAACATCAACTGTTTTGCAGAGCCTCATTTTTGCATTGGCTTCTGCCAATCTTACAAGTCCTTCCAGATATCTTGGAGTAATGGCTACTGATCCGGCATCTTTGCTCTTTCTTCTAAGGTCGATATAAAAATCCTTTATTTTTCCAGATGCATCGAGGGTAAGTTTAGGTAAAATCTTTCTTCTTGCATATGATATATATTTCCTTAAAAGATCCCTATCTATCGCATCATCATAATCCTGATTTATGTTCATGTGCGTATCGAGTATATGCTGGGCCAGTTTTGCGTCTTTTTCTTCGTCAAGAACATCCACTATCGGAAAAATAAGATCAAATCTTGAAAGCAGTGTTGGCGGAACATCGAATTGATCTGAAAGATTTTTTGTCTGGTCAAATCGCCCGTACTTTGGGTTTGCTGCAGCAAGAATTGCAGTTTTTGTCTTGAACGTTGCAACAATTCCTGCTTTTGCTACTGATATGCTTCCAGTTTCCATAGCCTCGTGCAAAGATGCCCTGTCTTCATCATCTATCTTGTCAAATTCATCTATCTGGGCACTGCCACCACTTGCAAGTACAAGTGCACCTGCTTTTAGAGTCCACCCCCCCTCACCAAGCTCGTCCTTTTCTGCTGCAACCGTAAGCCCCGCTCCAGACACGCTCTTACCACTTACATAGATACTTTTTGGAGCTATCTCAGAAACGCTCTGAAGAAATCTCGATTTTGCGATACCTGGGTCACCAATCAGTAATATGTGTATTGTATCTCTTATGGAAGCACCGCCGCGCATTATTTTTCCTTTTGTTCCGCCAAAAAGCTGAAGTGCGATAGCCTTTTTTACCTCGGTATGTCCATAAATAGAAGGGGCTATTGATCTCATTATGGTAGTTCCCACCTCTGGGTTTTTTGCAAGTTCGTTTATCCTTCGCTCATCTTCTTTTGTTATTTCTATTTCCTCAAAATCACGTTTAAGACTGGTTACATTATTTGCTTCAACATATCTACTATAAACCAATTCTTGTTTTTGTCTTGTCTTTAGCGGAGGTCTAAGTCTTAATATTCCGCTGATCTCTATGTTGTCACCGGGCGCAATTTTGTTTACCAGATCGTCTTCAAGTAATAATTCGATATGAGCTGCAGGGGCACCACCTTTTGTTCTTTCCAATAATTCTTGCGCTTCTGCTCGTTGTATATCTGTAAATGTACTTTCCTCTTCCTCTTGTTTGAGTGCATATTTTTTACAGCTGTCACAGCGTTTAGGTGGACTGAAATTCTTTCCAACAATTATCCTTACTTCGGCATCGCATAACTGGCACTTGTAAACTGCAAGTTTTACTCGATGCATTATTTCTGCCCTTTTCGTAACTACACATTTGAATGCCACGAGTTCGTTAATGTCTTTGGATCCGATCTCCTCGATAAGTGTTTCTTCGCATGGGACATTACAGAATCTTATATTTGGAGTAAATAGTTGTCCAGTTGGCAATGTGAGGTTAAGTTGTGTTATAGCTTCTTTTGCAGCTTCTATAATCACATCCGGTGCCTTTACAAGTGCATCTGCCAGTTCTGGATCAAATTTTTCCAATTCCTGATAATCAACCATAAGGCTTTTTTTTGTCGGATAAACTAGAAGAAGTTCGTTTATCCTATTTTTATGGATTGTAGTGAAGAATTCATTGAAAGCATTAATCTGCGATGAAATATCCAGTTCCATAAAATCACAGGAAAAAATAGTAATTCTTATCCTTATTATCCATTCAAATTTAATAAAGCTTCTATTACCGTTGTAATCCACCAGTTCCAACGTTATGTAAAAGTTATAGGCAACTATAAAACATTTGTGTTAGTTTATCCATTATGAAAAAAGCAATACTTATGATAATAGATGGGCTTGGCGATCTGCCAACACCAAAAACCCCGCTTCAGGCAGCCAAAACTCCAAATTTCGACAAGCTCGCTAAAAATGGTATAATTGGGTTGATGACTCCGCTGAAAAGATATCTTGTTCCTGGTAGTGATACTTCCCATCTCCAGATCCTTGGATATGATCCTGCTGTTTTTTATAATGGTCGTGGTCCTTTGGAGGCACTGGGGCTTGGTATAAAGCTTGAAGATGGGGATGTTGCATTCAGGGCTAATTTTGCCACTCTAAAAAACAATGAGATTACCGATCGTCGCGCAGGTAGGGTTGATACACAAACTGCGTCAGCACTTTCCAAATATCTTTCATTTACAATAGATGGTGTTCAGGCCATTTTCATGAGTTCGGTGGAACATAGGGGCGTTTTGGTACTGCGTGGGCATGGTCTTAATTCTGAAGTTAGCGATACTGATCCTCATGCTTTAGGGCAGATCAACGAGTGTCATCAGCTCGTTGATTTATCAGATGCAAAAAGAACGGCTGATATAGTAAATAAATTCACTCAACTTGCCATAGGTCGTTTGTCTGACGTACCTGAGAACAAAGGTCGGAAACTTCCTGCGAATTGTATACTTTTGAGAGGGGCTGGAGTGTATAAACAGGTACCGTCATTCTATGAGCGATTCGGTCTTAATGCAGTTTGCATAGCTGGCGGTGCATTGTATCGGGGCGTAGCCACCTATCTTGGAATGGACGTGATTCTTGTTCCCGGCGCTACTGGTGATAAAAATACTGATCTTAATGCAAAAGCGGATTCTGCAGTAAGAGCATTGCAAAACTATGATCTGGTATTTATGCACATAAAAGGATGTGATAATGCTGGTCATGATGGCGATTTTAACGGAAAAAAGAAGATGATCGAAAGGATCGATAGTATAATGCCAAAACTTGAGAAAACGGGTGCGTGTATCATAGTTACGGCGGATCATTCCACTCCTGTGAGCAGGAAAGGCCATTCTGGCCACGAAGTTCCGATTCTTGTCTATGGTGGTGAACGGGTGGATAAAGTCAAGAAATTCGATGAAATCAGCTGCATGGATGGTGGATTAGGGCATATCAGGGGAAAGGATGTTGTTAATTTGATTCTGAATATCACTGAAAGGGCTGAAAAGTTTGGGAGTTAAGTGTATTGTGTTTTTAAGTGGTTTCAAGTGTATTTATAAACAGGTTGTTTCATAATATATTAGGTATTCTTTATGCAAAAACGGCCTGAAAAATCCCTATTAACTGCTGATTCACCTTTTGGGTCAAAATTACCTAGGGAACCAAAATCTTTCGGTGTTAGCGATACTGTTCTTTTTAGACAAGCATTGGCAGATTCTGATTCTAGTGTGAGGGCATGGGGTGCAAGAGAACTTGCAACCCTAATTCCAACGGATGACCTGTTCAGATCAACAACTACCAATATTTGTGTTCTTTTGGTTGATCCTGATAAAAATTTGCATGAACTCCTAGGGAACATCTCTCTTCTTGGGGAATTGAAAAAAATAGAAGCTATTGATACACTAAAGTTAGCAATTGAAACTAATATCTATGATGTCTCACATACTGCTCTGACAGCATTGGAAAAAATTCTCAGGCCCATTGATTTTAAATCTATGTCTTCTTCTGATCTACAAAAAATAAAAATTGCTCTAAATTCAATACGTACTACCCTACTCCGAGCCAAATCCTTTGAGGTACAAAGATCAAGTCTAACCAACTACTCTCATAGAATTGGTATGATTTTTGTTGATCGCCCGTTATCTGAACTATAGTGTGTAATTATTGAAAAACATAATGCTAATACGCGCGAGATAAAAATATAAAAAAAGAATTGAAATTCACAAAGAATTTCAAAAATTTTATTGTACTATTACAATAAAAAGAAGAAAAAATAAAAAATTAAATTCAAACTTCAGTCAGATCCTTGCAAAGTTCCCGAAACAGTTGCTAATGCAAGTCTCTCTGGTGCTGAACTTACTTCATTCTCGAAATGGTATGTCACTGCTACCGTTCCTGTGAAGTCTGTTCCTGTAGCTAGATGGAGCGGTACGCCGTTGTCATCTACACAGTAAATAACCATTTCTATATTTTGTCCTGAAACAAGGGATGCTGGGAGAACCAAATGTTCTTCTGCTGGGGGCAATGCATGTTCCGCTCCAAAGCTATGAACGCTTTCCTTATCAATATTGCCTGATGCAACATCCGTACAAAGTATTCCTGTCACTTGCACACCTTTTCCCTGTTGATTATCGAGCTGGAATGCAACGCTTACCACATCCGTTCCACTATCTGAAATCAGTGCATGTGTTTTCTTGTTGCAGCTGAATCCAGGTTGACTGAACTGGCATGTTTCCGGTGCCTTTAATGAAGGCAATATCACGGCCACAAGTATTGCAAGCACTATCAATATGACAAACAAGGCAAGTCCATATGTGATAAGGTATTCCATCACAGCTTGTCCTTTTTTATATCCGTTTTTTTCCATATGAATCACGTATCATGAATATTTATCCAATTGTTGAGAAAAATGAATCTACCATACTGCTAACTACCCAATAAATCAGGTATGATACTACCAGTACAAATGGAAAGTATTTCATCCCCTGATTTTTACTTCCTGTTCTTATTACACTTACTATGAATGATGATATCAGTGCAGTTACGAATATTGTTGGTATACTGAACCAGAAGAAATCAGAAGAGCTTATCATTGCACCTCCAAATTTCATGTTTGAGAATGTTGCGAACGGGCCACCTGCACTTGTTTGGATTCCAGTTATTCTTGGAGTTATCTTTTCAAATATTTCTATAAGTTTTGATGCTACTGCAAATAGGAACGGCGTTCCTATTGTAGCTGCGAATAATACAAATATCTCATACAATACAAGCGAAGCGGCTATTTCTTTTTTCATTATTAGGGTATTTCTAACATCATCAGCTGTTCTTTCAAGTACATCTGTGAGTGCTCCGCCTGTGGCATTCGCCTGTTTTATCAGTAATATTGTTCTATTGAAGACCTTTGAATCAAATCTTGCTGCAAGATGATCTAATGTATTTACCATATTCTCTCCGCTGAAAGCGCCTTTTACAATGGATTTCACTTCAACTGCAAGTAATCCAAATTCCGGCTTTGCAGAATACCACATAGCCTGATCAAGCGCCATTCCTGCTTTCAGGTTAGATGCAACAAGCACTAGAAAATCTGGTAGTACATTTTCAAGTTTCTCTCTTCTGTCTTCTGATTTCATTATCAAGTATGTTGAAAGGATTGCCATGGTGCCAAGATAAACTACAATCATACATCCTATGAAGATAATCAGTGCGATTAATGCAAATGGCACCTCAATATAATTACTTACCATGCCTGCTATGGGGCTACTTAGTGGTGGGTACAATACAATGATAAACGTGAGGAAGATGGTTATGATTATTATATTAATACCAACATAACCTGCAAATGCATCTGTGGGCATGCCGATTCCTGCACCATTGACTTGTTTTTCCAAATCTCGTATCTGGCTCCTTGTGAAGAAAAGCCGTCCGGCCCGCTCAAATACAGTACTTTCATTCGTCATTTTATTTCCACCTATAATAGGTATTTTGGTCTAGAACTTTCTATATATCCAAGGAAAATGAATTGGATCAAAGCAATTAAAACAAATGCCACCCAAAGCAGTTCAGACGGTGGTGCGATTATTCCACCGCTTACTACTGAGAAAATAACTGTTGCCAATACTATTCCCAAGGAAGGAACGATTATTCCAAATACCATATAAAACATAACTACTGGAGTAAGTTTCTGGCTGTATGCCTTAAGTGCTATTATCTGTTCCTTTGATATTTGATCAATAACGCTTTCAAGAGATCCACCAACATCCGATCCGCTTGATATTGAGTTTGCAATTTGCATCATCATTCTGTTAAAATAGCTTGATGGATTATACTTTATTATTTCTCTTATTGCCTGGCTCATTGGCATACCTAACACAACGTTATCTACAAGTTTTGAGAACTCCCTGCTAACTTCACCATATCCATGCGATGCGCCTACGAACGTATCGAACAACGGCATTCCGGATTTCAACGCTATTACTATATGTCTACCTGCAAAAACTATCTCGTAATCCATTTCCCGTTGTCTCTTTATTCTGTTTGCTTCAGGATAAAGCATCAGATAGAAAAAAACTACTAAAGGTATCAGGAGCAAAGGTATGATAACCATTGCAACAAACATCATTATATCTGTTTTTAGATTATATGTCAATGGGGTTATCATGAACAAATAACTGACTATAATCAGGCCTAAGGATATGTATATTGTAGAAGTAACTACTTTCTCAAGAAATTCTATTGGGCTTTCAGACATATCTGCCATTTTCAGTTTATTCTTCAAATTTGGAAATCTGGAGGCGAACATCTCTGCAATTGATGTGAATGGCCCTCTCTTTTTTTGGGTTTTTTCAACAGCTTCCTTTTTGTTCATGCTATACTTCCTCCTGACTAAAATATCTTCTTACTGTGATATCATCTAATCCCTTCTCCTTAGCTAATAAAGCTTTTGCTTTGAAGATGGCTTCAGCCTTTGAAATATGTTTTCTCTCATATTGTTTATAATATTCTTGGTTTTTGGAATGGAGATAATACAGCAGCGTTCCGTCGTCAGTGTCATTTATCTCATTAATAATTTCCTTTACATTCTCTTTTTTATTATCTGCCTTCTTTATTGTCCCTTCGCTTTGTTCTATATCAGAACAGTTATCGAGCATATTTTCCATTTCCTTTGCTATTATGGTTTTTACCATGTTGGATTCTTTTTCATATCCACCTACAGTTTCGTTCGATCTATTCTTTGCCATCTGTAATGTTGTGGTGTCCTTTGCATCAAGCGATTGTTTTAGATTTTCTATTTCTGCAGTATGTTTCTTACTCAGATTCATAGCATATTGTGGGATAGTTGTCGGTAGCTGTTCTGCAAGTGTTGATATTGATTTTATGAATTCTCGGTGCGCATTTTTTCTTGTTGTGGGCGTTGCTCCTTCTGCATTCCTTTCTTCATAGAATTTATTTTTGATCGTTTGCATTCTTTTCTTGTATGCATTAATTATCTCATCTTTTGTCTGCGCCAGTTCTGTTTTTTGTGCTGATATTATAGTTTCAAGCAGTTTTGTGTGGGTTTCATCTTTCTCCTTTTTCCTTGTTTTAGTTGCCTTGGTTCCACTTTCTTTTGCACTAACAAGCATGTTTTTCAGTACTGTTATCTGGGTTTTTATTTCCTCTCGCTTGCTTGTTATTTTTTCTTTGAAAAGCTGTTTTGTAAGGTCAAGCATCTTCTTCTTTAATACCAGTTCATCTGCTTTTTCACCAACTACTCTTCTGATTTCCTCTTCCATTTGTTTATATCTTTTTGATGTTTCTTCTGCAGGTGTTTCTCGTAATACCTGTGGTAACTGCGGTTTTTCAGGTTGCCTGGCCACTACAGTCTGTTGAGATCGTACAGTTGGCTGTTCTATTGCCTTTGGTTTTTCTGCTATTTTTGGTTTCTCTATAGGAAGTTCAGGCTCGTTTTCAAGTGCAAACCCCTCTATTTCTATTTCTTCAGATTTTTCCTGTTTTTTTGTTTCAGCTACTGTTGGTTCTGATTTTACTACTTCTGGTTCTTTTGATTTTTCTATCTCCATCTCAAGATCTTTTTCAACCATATCTAGGATATCTGGTTCGTGTTGTGGAGTTTGTTTTTCTTGTTCTGATATAATTGTTTCTTCATCGTTTTCAATTGGATATGCCGACATTTCCAGTTCTATCTCTGGTTCTTTTGATATTTCTTCGGCTCTTTGTAAGGTTTCAGTAGTCATTTCTTTTATCTTTGTCTCAACATCTATCGTTTCCTGGTCGGGCATTTCTGGTTTTGATGCAGTTGGTGTTGCTGAATATATTTCCAGTCCTGACGCACGTACTATTTTCTGAGTGCGTTCGTATATATTAATAAGATCTTGGTAATCAAGTTCAAGATACTCTTCAGGTTCAAGTTCAACTCTGACATCTATTTTTATGTCTCCTTTATACGGTGCATATTCAATCAGTTTTTTTTCTAGCCGTTTCGCTTCATTTATAGCCGCGGAAAATGCCTCTGTTTCATCCATCTCTGCACCCTCCTCATTTTGCTAAGAAATCAGGAGCTTTATTCTTTTTTACATATCCAAGAATCTCTTCGGGTTCTTTGTAGTAATGCGAAACTACACGACCGACATCATCGACATCATAACAATCCTTTTTTACCATCCAGTCAAGAACTTTTATTTTCTCGTTAACATCCTCTTCGATTTCCTTTTCATCCATACCTGAATATAACGATAATGTGTCAACAAGGGTGCTCATTTTACCGACGCCTTTTACTGTGTCAGATTTCACATCCCATCTATATATTGTGTTGACCTTCCCATTTCTCTTCACCTCTGCAAATTCAAGTACTCTTCGTATGTTGAACCTTCTATGTCTGAATGTAACAACAACACCTGAAAGTGCATCAAGCATTTCGATTGGGATGTTTATTGGTGGGTTTGTAAGTCTTGAAACTGTCTGATCTGCATTATCTGCGTGTAATGTAGCATACACGCTGTGACCTGTGTGCATAGCCTCGAACATGACTTCTGCTTCCCTTTGTCTTCTTATTTCTCCGACAATTATTCTGTCTGGTCTTTGTCTTAATGCGTTTACCATAAGATCAAGCATTGTAACTTCTCCCTTGCCTTCTGGGTTTGATTCTCTCACTACCATTGGTACCCAGTGCAGAAATGATGGTAATGTAAGTTCTCTAGTATCTTCAATGCTGACAATACGTTGATTTGCAGGTATAAATCCAGTCATCGCATTCAGGAATGACGTTTTTCCACTTCCTGTTCCTCCAGTTACAAGTAATGAAAGTTCGTTTTGCATGCATAGCCATATCAGTGCGGCTACATCTGGGGATATTGTTTTTGTTTTTAAGAAGCTTGTAATAGTCCATGGGTTTCGTGAGAATTTTCTTATTGTAATCGTATTTCCAAATGCTGAAATCGGGAATAGTGTTGAATTGACACGATCACCGTTCGGAAGATGTGCGTCGAGCATCGGATTTAATATGTTTATCTGTCTGCCAATCTTTCTGGCAATCATTGATGAATAATCATAAATGCTCTCTTCTTTTCTTATTCTTAGATTGGTACTACACCATCCGAAATTTTTGTGGTAAACCCATACCGGTTCTCTTGCATTATTCACCACTACCTCTTCGAGTTGTTCATCGGATAAGAGTGCCTCCATCTCGCCAAGTCCTAATGTCTTCTGGAGAAGGTATACTGCAAGTACTTCTTTTTTATCTTCTGGAAGCGAGGGGAAATTGCGTTTTAATATTTTTCTCGCTGCCTCAAGGAATTTAATCTTAACCTCTGCAAATTTGTTTGGATCAAGTATTTCGCTTACATCTAGCTTTACTTCTGTTACTAGTTCTGCTTTAAGTTTTGTTTCAAGTATAAGTTTGGTGCCTTCGGCTATGCCCGGAATAGTTACTTCATATTTTGGTACAAAATCTTCTGCTTTTTTATATATCCTTACTTCTACTGGCAGACCTTCGCTTCCGAATGCATAAGACGATAATAAAATTACCTTTGGCCTTGATACTGTTTCCTGTTCGTTTTTATCTGTTTCGTCGTCCTTTTTTACAACTTCCTTAATATCTGCTTTGTCTTTGGCCATCGTACCACACATCCATATATACTCGAGTATTTTTAAAGATGCGGAGTGTCATCTAGCATGAGGTAACTGTAGCACGGTGTGTTTGTGTGGGTTATACAATGTCTATTCATTTTCCCACAATGTTCTTATCAGCCTTTTGAGTTCTTCTCTCTTTTTCTTGAACTCAAGTTCCTCTTCATTGCTAAGTTCAACCCTGTGTTGGAGGTCCTGGTTTTTCTTTTGTTCTTCTTCAGGAGCCATCCCTCCGCTTCCTCTTCTTATCTCAAGTAATTTTGCTTCTCGTGATAATAATGTTATTCTTTTGGTGAGGTTATCTGATATGGCAACAAGTTCATCAAATGAATCCTTTATCTGATCAAGTATTTTCTTTTTGTTGCCTATCTCTTCGGCCACTTTCATGAGCTCTTTCATCTTTCCTTCCTTAAGGGTTTTTTGTATGCTGATTGCATCTTTCTCAAGATTTTTCCTTTCTTCCAACGATTCTTTTTTCACTTTTTCTATGAGTTCTTCCATGTCTGTCATTTTTTTCTTGTAAGAATCTATGGATGGCACTATTCTTTCTTTTATTTTTTGGAATGTCATGTATGTGCTTTTCTCATCTTCAAGTATTGTTTCAAGGGCATCTATGTCCCTTCTCATTCTTTCAGCCTTTGCATCCATCCTTCTACTTATCTCTTCAAATTGTTTTGTCGTTACCTGTCTTCCACCAACTGCTTCTATTATCTTTTCCAGGCTCCCATTTTTCTCCAGCAGTTCTTGCTCCTTTTTATCAATGCTATTTAATTCATCCATAACTTTTTTCTGATTGGGAAATCTTGTGATTATCCCTTTTGCAACTGTAACTGAATCGTTCAGTCTGCCTGCAAGTTCTGCATGTTCTTTTATTTTTTCAGCTATTATCTGGCTTTTTTCCAGAAGTTTATCTGCCTGCGTTGAAAGTGTTCCAAGTTCCTTACTCATTCCCTCAATCTTGCCCTCATGTTCCATTATCATTTCTGCAACACTTTTCAGTATTTCAGAACTTTCATGGAGGTTTATCATATCCTCCCTTATTTTTGCATTATTTGCCCTAAGTGAAACAAATTCGCTTTTTACTGTTTCAAATTTCTTTCTTATGTCTGATATATCAGGTAATCTAGCATCCTCAGGCATCTTTTGAGTACTGACTTTTTTTCTTATATCTGCAAATTCATTCTGCATTGTCCTTAATTCGCCTACCGTTCCATCAAGTTTTTCTATCCATGCCTTGCTTTCGCTTGATCCTTTTTCTATTTTCAGGTTTTTTATTTCGCTTTCTGCATCTACAATTCCAGTTTTTATTTCATGCAATTCTTTTTCTATACCGACCAATTCCTTCTGGTGTTTCTGGAATGCGCCTGCACCCCCGGGGCCAATTGGCAAAGGTGCAATTAACTTTTCTAATTCATCTATTCTGATATATGCCTTTGAATAAAAATCAGAAAATGATTTTTGCAGTTCTTCCATTTCAGTTGTGCTGTTTATTGTTCTTTGTTTTATTTTTTCTACTTCTGCATTCACATCTTTTTTTTCTTCATAAAATGATTCAGTTTCTATGGCTACCTGTTCTTCGGTTGGTTTAACCCATACCAAATATATTTTTGTTAACCTGTATTCTATACTAAGTATTCCCTCTTCCTCAAGTACTCTTGCCCAGGTTTCCAGAGTTTCTGAAGAGATGCTAAGAACAGTTGCGGCATCTTCTAACTCGACCCTTTGTTTCTCTTTTACGAGTCTAACAAGTGCATCAACACCAGTAGTAATGATGAGTTCATCAAATTCCATGCGCTAATATTATTGAGTATGTTAATAAACATTTTGATGATTATGTTACTGTGCATTGCGATAGCTAAAGCTTGTTGAGTGGTTATGATGGCCGAAAATAGTAGAGAGTATAAAATAAAAAAGATTGAGAAGGGTCCCCTTCAGCGTTTTAAAAATCAAAATCTTCTCTTGAAAAAATTTGGTGAAATTGGCCTTCAGATTTATAAATCCATTACTGGAAAAAGGACCGTTTCCGAGCTTAGGAAAGATCTTGGTTTTGATCCCGGTGTTTTTGATCAGGTGTTAGCTTATATGCAGGATGCTGGTATGGTTGAGCTCGAGTCAATAACTCGGATAACAAGGAGCAACAAGGATGACGTTAGTGATTCCAGTACAATATCTTCTGAAGAAGAACCAGAAAAAGATATTGCTAATGATGAGGGTGAGCCAAGCCTTGCGGATTTGCCAGAAGATGATGATATCGCTCCTGAGGAAGAATCTCCTCTTGAGGAGGCAGCCCACTCAGTTTCAGTTAAGGGTGGCGAAGACGAAGAAAAATCTTCTGAAGATGAGGACATAATATTCGATGATATAGAACCTATTGATGTAACTGAGACTGATAGTTCTGATAAACAAACTGATTCATCACATGATTCGGATGATGGTGCCGAACCCGAACGCGATGATATTGAGCCAATTACTGATGATGAAAGTAATCAAGATGGCCTAGATACTGCTAAAAATGATCCTGAGGAATCGACCGATGATCAAAAAGATTCGGGCGAGGGAGAAATTGAAATCGAATCGGAAAACCAAGGGCCTGGTGATCAATCCGATAGCGATCTGGAACTTTCTTCAATTTCTGATGACCTGCAAGATCAAACTGATTCAAAACTTAGTCCTGTGGAGAAGATCATATTTGATCGTTATGGTGATCTTGGCCTAAGAGTATACTCGCTTATCGACGGTCAAAGAACTGCAGAAGAAATTATGGCAGATACTGGCCTTAGCGAAACAAAACTTGTTGAAATACTGGATTTTATGGATGAGCAGGGTATAATTAAGCTCGATTATCCAAAGGGTAGTAAAGGCGGAAGCGGGAGCAAGCCTCCACCAACCTCTCCAGGTGGTCAGGCATTTGCACAACCTCCACCTCAGCAATCATCCTACAGATCCCAGTCTGTACAACCACAACCTTCTGCGCGGAAATCTGCATTTGTACCGATGGTTGAAGATGATGAAAAACTTGATCAGGTTCAGACCGTTCCATCTCCTATTGAATCGCCTGTCAAGGCTCCGCTTGACATTATAAGGTCGGTGCAGGCAAAAGCAAAATTGATGTTGAAATACGGCGATAAAGGGGGGAAAGTATTCGAATTAATAAATGGCAAAAATGATATCATTGACATAACCCTAAAACTCGACATTCCTCTTTACGATATAATCGAAACACTTGCCTATATGATGGAGAATGGGATGATCATAATGAAGCCCTTGTCAAGGACAGATGTACGCAAGAAATATGGGGATGATGGTTATTCAGTCTACAAGCGTTACGGTAAAGAAGGTCTCATGCTTTACGAGCTTATTGGTAAAGAACTCACAATCAGACAAATGGCAGATAAAATAACAAAAGATAAATCGAATGTCATTGACATGTTCATTTTTATCCATCGGGTTCTTGGTATAGAACTTCCAATTGACAAAGACGTTTTGGCAAAACAACTTGGATTATGATTTATTTGATAGTCATTCATGAAATTATTCTTGCGAGTGATATCTTTTCAAGTCTGGTTGGACTACCTTTCTTTTTTAACTTTAGTGGTTTTTTCTTTCCTATCATTTTATGCACAAGTGCAAATTTTCCAGAAAACATGATCAATATGAAATCTTTCGTACTATGCGGTGCTGTCTTTTTTAGTGCATTTTTTATATCTCGTGTGCATGACAGCCATAAAAGAAACTCATATTTCAGTTTTTTTCCTATGTTTTTGTTGTTATCAAAAGAAGCTTTTGCAAGATGATATGCCAAGTCTATCTCGTCGAGTGATTCTATAAGATCTGGGTTTATTGCTACTGCATCAAGACCTTGTATGATCTTATCTAGTTCGTCTATTCTAACTGAACCCGTAAGCCTCGCGATTTGCATATAATCCTATTATTGGTTTGATGCCAATATTTTAAAACCCCTGTCGTCATATTCCCTAATATAATTTTTACTTAGAGGTATATTTATGGATCAATATCACAAACCACATAATAAGAAGGTAAGTGGCGGTACTGGCGGAAGAAGACGCAAATTTAGGGATAAGAAACTTTCCCATATCGGCGGATCTTTTATATCTACCCGTGTTGCCGATGAAGTGCTACAGGTTACTGCAAGACTTAGGGGTGGAAAAACGCGCACAAAAATCAAAAAAGCGTCTTCAGTTAATGTACTGTGCAAAGATGGTAAGGGAAAAGCAGTCAAGATAATAAAAGTTCTTGAGAGTCACAATCCTGAATATGTAAGAAGAAACATCATAACAAGGGGAGCTGTCCTGGAAACCTCGCTTGGAAAAGTACGTGTAACCAACCGCGTTGGGCAGGATGGTTTAGTTAATGGCGTTCTTGTTTGATTTTTAAATTTTCTTTATTTTGTTCTATTGCTAATTTGTTCTTGTAGATCTATTTCTCGCCTATGCGGATTACTCTTCTCATAATGAGAAATGCATTAAACCAGCACAGCGGTAGCCATAGTGGAGTCCAGAACATGGCAGCACTGTATTGCCAGTTTCCGCTTATTATACACACGCTCTCCATAACCGTTCCGAATATTGCTGCCATGATCCCAATTCGAATTTCGGTCATTTTATAGTATTTCAGGGCAAAAAGCGCAATTGTTACAAATGCAAAACATCCCAAAATAAAAAATTCATGCGATGCGTTAATCCCTACAAGCAATGTGCCTCCAAAAGCAAGCGCTATGGCTCTTTTTGAAAATTTCGCAGGCACGTCTTTTGAGAATGCCTCCTCAAGAAGGATTGTAGACATTCCCCAACCTACTGGCAGCCATAATGGGGTGAATATGAATGCGGCGTTGGTGTAGTTCCATGCCCCGAGTGCTACGGCCGTATTCTCGCAAATTCCGCCGACAACAAGCGCAATCAAAAATCTTTTCAGGTTTTTCCATTTGTCTATTGCCAGTGCTGCGATTGAGCCTATTCCCAGCACTATAAACAATGGGATTTCATAAGAATAAAATGCCATCATCGCTATCGTACCTAATGCGAAAATGATGAGCGCTGTTGATGTTTTCATCTATTATCTACCTGATATTGTGCAATCTCACTTATGCTATCCAACTATTCCTTCTTTAATATTTTTCATCCTCAGTTTTTCTCCGCTTTGGGTTTCCAGTTGCGATCCCTCAGAAACAACATCAAAATTTTTCACTTCTATGGTTATTTTTTCAAATTGCTTTATTGTGATTGTCTTTTTTGGAACGTCTGTCTGTGTTTTGTTGCCTTTTGCAACTATGGCTATCTTATCTCCAACATTACTCTTAGCGCAGAAAATAGCTTCCAATGCACCTTGTTCAAATGCCGCTTTCCCATCATGCATAGGTTCTCTCTCCTTTCCCTCTGCGGCAAGTAACATGCCTTGTGATTCTATTCCGCGTAATTTTGCAGATGCAAGATTTTTCACTATGACGACTTTTTTACCAACAAGTTCTTCTTCATTATAATGCCCCACAAGTCCTGATACTATCTGCCGTTCACCATCGCTAAGCTTTACTTTCTCAACAAACAGCTTTTCTGCATCCGGATGTTTTTCCACTGATAATATCTCACCAACTTCGAGATCCAGATCGGAGATAGTGATTTGCTGTTTGGTTTCATCCTGTGTTTTTTTACCTTTACTGCTTCCTGTGAATTGTGTTCTCAATTCGTTTATTTCCTTTGGTTCCAGTTTCCTGAATATTGGGCTTGGTTTACCGATCTTGTGGCCACTCCCTATTTCTTTTCCAAGATTGTTCCAATTGGTCGGCCCGAGGTTCATTTGTTTTGTTATCTCAATGCTTGTTGCAGGCAGGAATGGTTGTGTGAGTATAGCAAGATCCTTGATCTGATTTGCAAGTATTGCCATAATCGTTCCTGCTCTTTTTTCATCTGTCTTTATCTTTTCCCATGGCTTGCTGTCCTGAAAATATTTGTTTGCATTTCTGGAAAAAGCCATCACTTTATGTAACGCATCCTTGATCTTTACTGCTTCGAGTTCATAGGTTATTTCCTGTATCAGTTTTTTTTGCATGTCTGTGAATTTTTTATCATCTTCATCAGAAGTTTGTATGGGCACGTCACCATTGAAATTCCTGTCAATAAAAACCAATGTCCTGTTTACAAGGTTACCAAGATTTGCCAGAAGCTCGTTGTTACTTTTATCTGTAAAGTCTTCCCACAGAAAAGTGGTATCTGCTTTTTCCGGTCGGTTCGATAATAAGTAATATCTCCATACATCGCTTGGAATTCCGGAATTCATGGCATCATCGCCAAATACTCCAACATGCCTTGATTTTGAGAATTTTCCGTCCTCATAATTAAGGAATTCTGTAGTGTTGATGTGATGTAACATTGTCCATGGCATTCCAGTTCCTATCATGGTCGCAGGAAATATTACTGTATGAAAAGGTACATTGTCCTTGCCCATAAATTGGTATAATTCGACTTGTTCAGGATTTTTCCACCATTTTTCCCAATCATCAGTTAAATTAGCCGTTATCGAGATGTATCCTATCGGTGCATCAAACCAGACATAGAACACTTTGTCCTCCCATCCTTCGAGTGGCACTGGAACCCCCCATTTAAGGTCCCTGGTTATGGCCCTTTTTTTCAGTCCCTCACGTATCCACGATTTTGCGATATTGATGGAATTCTCAGACCACGCACCTTCTTTGGAAGTTGTTGTTATCCATTCATCTAGCTTTTTTTCTATTCCAGGAAGGTCGATGAACAGATGTTTTGTTTTTTTAAGAATTGGAGTAGTTTTTGTTACCTTGCTTATGGGATCTTTCAATTCACCATGTTGTAAAAGTCTTCCACATTTGTCGCATTGATCAGAGCGTGCGCCTTCATATTTGCAGTATGGGCAAGTGCCTTCTATGTATCTGTCAGCAAGAAACATTTTCGCTATTTCATCGTAGAATTGTTCTACTTCCTCTTCAACAACATGGCCATTTTTGTATAATGCGTTGAATATGTCATGCGTTATTTTAGTGTGTTTTTCAGTAGATGTTCTTCCAAATATATCGAATTCGATTCCGAACCATTCATAAATGTCCTTGTGGATTTTGTAATATTTGTCGCAGACTTGCTTTGGTGTGATTTTTTCTTCAAATGCCTTTATCTCTGTCGCGGTCCCGTATTCGTCTGTTCCGCATATGTAAATGGAATCATATTCTCTCATTTTGCAGTATCTTGAAAATACGTCTGCTGAAAGCACACATCCTATTATGTTTCCCAGATGCGGGACATTGTTTACATACGGCAAAGCCGAAGTTATCAATATTTTTTTATTATCCAAAATACTCACCCAATCCAAATCAGTATTATCTATTTATTTCTATAATTTCTATATTAATTGTCCCATGTTCTGTTTAAAAAGATTCGATCCTGCATAGTTAATAAAAATAAAAGAAAAAATCAGTCTTTGCGTAAAGGTTCCGTAGTTATCTGAGATTTCCGTCTTTGCCACTCTCCCAACAGTATGGGTTTGATACCATCAGTTGTTTGGCGATTGACATTAGCACGTATCACTATTGGATTCAAACTGTCAATTTCTTTTACTTTAATTCCATTACCATTACCCAAATCCCTTGGCATTTTTCCATCGAATCTTGATACTACCATTCACACCAACCTCTTCATTTGTTTTTTTCCATTTTGGAGCTTCCGAAACAAATTAAAATTATTCTGTTTTTATTTATTTCTGCTAAAATTATTCCTTATGGAATTTATATGTCGTGATTTTTTATGAACGGGTTGGAAAAAATAAGCAAGATGAGACGACAACTGGAACTTACACAAAAGCAATTAGCTAGTCTTTCCGGTGTTTCACAGTCTTTAATTGCCAAGATAGAATCCGGGAAAATAGATCCAGCGTATTCAAAAGTTATGCAAATCCTCTCGGCGCTTGAAGAAAAGCAAAAACAAAAGAAACGAACTGCCGGCGAGATAATGTCATCTAATATCGTTTCTGTTCGTTCTGGTGATAGTCTTGAGAGTGCCATCAAACTCATGCACAAACACGAGATTTCCCAGTTGCCTGTTTTTGATGCTGAAAAATGTCTTGGCAGTCTTTCAGATAGTATAATTGTGGAACTGGTATCAGAAAAGCATGGAAAACTGACTGATCTAAAGGTTGCTGATGTCATGACAGAAAGTTTTCCCATCATTCCGTATACATCAGTTACTGATCTTATTGCTGATTTATTGCGTCATTATCCAGCTGTTCTTGTTAAAAAAGATGCAGATATAATCGGTATAGTTACAAAAGCAGATTTGCTGAAGGGGCTTTGATATGGTTATGGCATTATCTTATCAGTCAAAAACCTCTGGAATTGGAGGTACTATCAAATCCAGGTCAGAAGATTTTATTGTGGAGGAAATTTCCAGTGATGGAAGCATATTTGAGATTGATAAGAATATTACTCATGCTGATGAAAATGGTAAGTTTACTCATTTCATACTTCATAAGAAAAACTGGTCTACTTCATCTGCACTTGATGAACTTGGTAAGCGACTTGGAGTTGGAAAGAAAAGTCTGGCATTTGCTGGTACAAAAGACAAAATTGCAATATCGGCCCAACTAGCATCAGTGTTTAATGTGCCAAAAGAGAAACTATTTTCAGTTCGCATAAAAGATATCCAGATCAATGGAGCTTGGTGTGAAAAAGACAAGGTAAGGCTTGGTCAACTTCTTGGCAACCAATTTACAATCCGCGTTGATCAACCAACTGGAAATACTGATCAAGTAAAGAGTATTATGACTGAGCTTGATGGCAAATTTCCAAATTATTTCGGTGAACAAAGATTTGGGTCAAGCCGGAAAAATACGCATCTCATAGGGGAGCAAATAATCCGTGGGGATATAGAAGCTGCGGTACGGCTTTTTCTTTGCGATACTATTGGTGAAAAAAATGCAGATGCATCTGCAGCACGCAAGGAATTTGAGGATTCATGGGATTGCCATAGCGCACTGAAGAATTATCCAAAACACCTGCGCCTTGAGCGCACTATGCTGGCATATCTGGAAAAACATCCAGCTAATTATCCAAATGCTCTACGTGCTTTGCCCCGTACTACGTTGCTGTTGTTTGTACATGCATTTCAGTCAGATCTTTTTAATCGATTTTTGTCAGATCGCATAAACAAAGGCGAACTCGAGCTTGAGCAAGGGGAATATTATTGTGGTGAAACATTTGGGTTTCCTGATATCTCAAAAAGCGAGGCTGAAGGTTGGATTGTTGGAAAACTCATAGGCTATCAGAGTCCAATAAACGATCGTGAAAAAGAGATGCTGGAAAATATTGGCATTGATAAAGAGGATTTCAAAATAAAACAAATCCCGGAAATCGCTTCAAAAGGAACTTATCGTACTTTACATGCTCTTCTTAAGAACTTTAATTTTACTAACAATTTCGTTTTTCGTTTTTCGCTTCAGGCTGGTAGTTATGCGACAGTTGCTATGCGAGAATTTCTTGATATGGAAAAACAACTAAAAAAAAGAAAAAAAGCGTAAAAAACCCGACACTGTGTCGTAATACTGTTGATTGTTTTCGTAATTATCGTAAAATACTACAAAAGACAACATTTAAATATGGTTTCTAACAACAATCAGTAAGGTGTCTACTTTGTCAGAACGGTTATCGGTTTTAGATCTAAGGTCTTTATCTAGTGTGGATTCCTCAACTGTCAGAGGTTTTATGAGTACTGTAAACTCGCGTGGTTCAGGTGTTTTACTTTCTAGAATTGATGAAGCTAGTGGTCAACCAGTTCTATTAGGTGATGCACTTAATCGTGTGCAGGCAGTTGCACTTCATACTATTTGTGATCATCATAATCATCCAGGTATTTACGGTATGGTAAAAGCAGCTGTGCCAATCTGGTTATCTGAAACAGATTCAAAAGAACTGATTTTGGCAAAAATAAAACAAAGGGCAGAAGAAGGTCCCGATGGTCCTATTATTGCAGGAACATATGGTATGAATGCCGGAATCACTAATAAAGATCTTGATGGTCTTGGTCTGAACAGATCAATATTGTTGATGAGTACATCTTTACATGGTGGGGTTGCCACTTCTGATATCCTGGGTGAACTTGACAAGCGTCATACTGATACTGCAATACCTGGGGAATTGAGTTCTAATGGTGAAATAACGGAATTTTATTTCTGGAATGCACTAGGCATTATTGAAGAACAGATGATGGATCGACTTGTTGATGGCATCGTCTCATGGACTCTTGAAAGAATTTATGAGGGTACCACTACCATAATAGAGAGATCAATAATTACAAAATCAGAATGGGAAGCACTTAAACAAGCAATTCCACGATTAAAGGAAATCATTGGTTACAATCCAATCCCAGAGGTTTACTTTTTATATGATACTTTTAGATATGACCTCGGTAGGTGCGCTCAAGAAGCGCGTGATCTTGGTATACTTCCAGGGGTTAAATGGGTTGGAGATGGTGGAACTACTACTCAGACAGCGGCATTAGAACATTACTCATTTACACATCCTCTACATCCAAAAGGACTTCCAACAATGATTCCGATTAACTATAGCGATCCCGAAGCAGTGCAAACATATCTCAAAGAGCTTAAAGTTGCCGGAATTCGTGATATGACATTCCATGCCATAGGTGATAAAACAATTGGCATAGCATTGTCACTTGCACAAATTATACTGGATGCAAAAATCAATCTCACTATAGCACATTTTGAGCTTCCAACATCAAAACAAATTCATCATGCGGCTGTATTGGCATGGTCTGGTTTACAGATAGATATGGAGCCACCTTATAATTCTGAAGCTCCAAGATACAATGGCGTTCTTGATCATCTAGTCAAATTCAATAATCCTATAGGACTTGTCATATTAGAGCTTAAGCGTGTTGAATTAGTTCCATCTGCGTATTTGAGATTTGGTACTGATGGCATGCCTAATCATCAATTATTCTCACTTCTTGCTGCAATGGGGCATCAAGTACCGGAAAATCGTGTGACTGCGAGTGAGTTCTATGCATCTGCTTCAGATAGACGTTTTTTAAGTGATGGGTTTGTTCTTGTTGATGCCCGAGCATACAAATCTCTTTTAGATTCTGCAGTAAATCCAGATGTTGCAGCAAATTTATTCACAAACATGAATCGCACAGTAGTTGACTTGCAAGAAAGTGTGTTGGCAGTTGCAGCAAATAACAGAGTGCTGTATGAAAAACCAGGTTTCAATTTATGTCCTCGCTAATTTCTCTTTTCTAATTTAACATCTAAATCTCACTAGTCATTTATTTTTCCAAAAGCCATTCAAACACAGCCATATTTACAGCCAGGCTGTCTTTCATCACAACCTTGTTAAGAACGGTCGGATGTTCATCAACGCCTTTTACAGCAGTTAATCTTCCGTCAGGTAGGGTGCGTGGTTCATCAAAATACCAGCAGCATTTTGGCTTTGCTTTTTTCATTGTATCTTTTGTCACCACCCGATATTTCTTAAGATAACTGTCAAGAACATTCTTGTCTGCGCCTTCGCCTGGTCTTCCTTCTGTGATCCACATAAGATCTACATTGTCTATGAATTCACTGGCAGCTTTTCGCTCCCAGTGGCCACCTAGCTCCTTTATCTCTTTTTGTAATTCTTCGCTGCAGCCTATCTCATCAACAACCGAGTCCTCATAAAATGTCATTCCAAGCTTGGCACCCGCCCTATAAAGGCCTATTGTTGGTTGGGAATATCTAACCTGGCCATATACGCCCATTTTCATTCCTTCGAGTTTTATTCCCTTTTTTATAATCGAATAAAAGAACCATAATGTTGCGAGAGTGTGTTCATCGCCCGCCATGAAATTTATGATAGGTACATTTGCCTCTAATTTATCTATTGGGATTGTCATTGGTGTTCTGATTGCGAGAATATCTATAAGATCAGAAATCGCGCGGACTGTGTCATCCATCTCCTCCTCGCCCGAAGTGACATAACTTGAATCAAGGGTGATATAATTTCCACCACATCTGATGATTGAACTTTTTAGTGATGCTGTGCTTCTCAGGCTTTCTCTGAACGTAAGTATGCCAAGTATTTTTCCATTAAGTGTGTTTTTCACGCCTTCTTGCGAATCATACATACTATTCTCATATCTCTGTGTTCTTTTCAGAATATCAAGAATATCGTTTCCTGTCAAATCTTTGCTGCTTCTCATTGTCCTCATAAAAAACGCCTATATAAATATCTGTGTATCGCATTTTTTTAAGGTTGCCGTGTGTTAATATATTATGGAAGAAGAGAAAATCAAATTTTCAACCAACAAAGATGTTTTCTATAATCCTAACATGACTTTTTGCAGAAGCATGTCCTCACTTGCAGTTGGGGCAATAGATGAAACATCCAAGACAAACGAAACACATGTTGGTCTTGATGTTGTGGATGCGTTTTGCGCCAGCGGAATACGTGGCATTCGTTATGCAAAGGAAAATCAAAATGTTAGTTCGCTCACATTCATTGACATCGATCAAAAAGCAATATCGCTTGCAAAAAAAAATGCAAAGTCAAACAAACTCAAATCTGATGCAAAAAAAGGTAACATCTCAAAGCTTGCATTTGAATACACTGCTGATTTTCTTGAGATCGATCCGTTTGGCACTCCTAGTCCATATCTTTTAGATTCGTTCAGGTTTTTCAATCCAAAAAAATCAGCATATCTCTCAGTTACTGCAACTGATGTGGCAGTATTGTGTGGTGGCAAGACCGCTCCATGCATGAAAAATTACCATGCAAAGCCAATGAACAACGAATTCACCCATGAAACTGGCCTTAGGATAATGATCAAGCGCATTGCAGAAGTTGCTGCCGAGTTCAATATGGGTATAGAGCCGCTGGTATCATTTTCTGACAGACATTATCTCAAATCCGTGCTTAGGGTTAAACGAAGTGCAGATCTTGCATATGAAAGTCTAAAGCAGCTTGGATATGTCTTTCATTGCCATAAGTGCGGTTTTAGGGGGCATTCACAGTTTCCAGAAATCAGCTGTTCAAATTGCGGTTCAAAAAATGACTTTGCCGGACAATTATGGTTGGGAGAAATCCACAATCGCAAGTTTGTTAATAAAATGCAGGGACTGAACAAAGCCCGTGATTACACTCACAAAAAAGAAATCGATAAAATGCTCACTCTTCTTTCCGGGGAGGTTGGTATGCCTCCATATTATTATGATCTTCATAAGTGTTCTCAAATTAAAGGTTCAATATCCATGCCAAAAATGATCGAGGTTATAGATTCGCTTGAACAACAAGGTTATCAAACAGTACGAACCCATTTTTCAAAAATTTCAATAAAAACAACCGCACCATACAAAAAGATTCTCGGGGGGTTATGATGCTGAAAAAATCCGATGAAATCCTGATCAAAGGATCAGAAGTTAAAGATGAACAAACTGTCACTAGCCAATTGACATTCTGCGATTTTTGCGTTTCTGTGAAAAAAGGCAACAGTGAATGCGGGGACTCGGCATTTGTTTATTATGATAAAAACAAACTTATTGCAGGAGTTTTTGACGGGGTCAGTGGCGAGCCTGATGCCGCACTTGCTTCATCAGTTGCGGCAGCTAATATTCTTGAATCCCTCAGAGCACATGATCATGCAACAGAAAAGCTTTTGGAAGATGCTCTTGTTCATTCTCACACAAAAATAAAAAAAGGTTTTACGACTGGTTCTATTGTATTTTTGGAAAAGGACGGCACAGTAACTATTGCGGGTGTTGGTGATTCGCCCATCTATACTATCACGGGCGATTCTATATATAGCGAGCTTCATCTGGCGCGCGTTGTGAGGAATGGCGATTCAATTTTGAAGTTTTTATCTTCTAGACATATGATTACATCTTTCATTGGTCCTTCTAATAATGATATTATCGTTTGTACAAAATCAGGCAAATTGGCTAAGGATGAAAAACTTATCATTGCCACTGATGGTCTTTTAGATAATCTTTATGTTGGTGTTCATGATGGTTACATCACAGATTCGCTTGGTTTAGTTGATCTGAAAAATATCCTGCCAAAAGAAGGCTCTTCTGAAAACATTGTCAGATCTCTTATGGTAGATATAACAAAGCGTATCTCTGCTGGTAAGATCGAACATAAAGATCGCCTCCTCCACCCAAAAGATGATGATATTTCTATCATTTGCATCGGATTTAAATGATTTATCGTAGTGAACTAGGCTATGGCGAATCTTTCCACTTATTTTCTTGCAATTATTGGTATAGTATTCATTCTTCAGCTTATGACTGGCGGGATGGATGGTTTGCTTACATCTCTTTTCATATTCTCGCCTACGGTTGCCTTAACCCAACCTTGGCGTTTTATTACTAGCATGTTTCTTCATGGTGGCGTCATGCACATTCTATTCAATGGATATGCACTTTACCTTTTTGGAAGTATTTTGGAAAGACAGATTAGCAAGAGAGATTATCTGATTATTTTTTTTGGTGCCGGATTATTAGGTGGTTTATTCTATTATATGACTTATTTATTGGGTATTATTCCTCCAATTCCTGCTCTTGGTGCAAGTGGTGCTATCTTCGGGATTCTTGGTGCGGTTGCAATGATACTGCCTGAAATGAGGATCTTTTTCTGGTTTATTCCAATGAAGATGAAATATGCTGCAGTATTTTGGATAGCTCTAGAACTATTTGGTTCATTTGATACCAGTAGTGGTATTGCAAGTGCGGCTCATCTCGGTGGTTTATTATTTGGATTAGGCTATGCATGGTATTTGAAAAATCGCATAAGATATGATTTACATGCCGATCCATGGGCACAGTGAGTTTACAGTTCTCAGTTTCCGGTCTTGGGTTTTCTGTTTCGGGGTTTTGATGTTTTGTTTTCAGTTCACTGCTTCGATCGGATTTTTTTTACATATTCTGGCAGGAGGTGCATTCTATTACTGCAATGCGCGTTTCATCAGAATTTTGAGTTCTTTCAGCCTTTATAATTATGCCTGGCGATAGCCTTCCGGCGTTTTCAATAGTTCCATCAAAATTTGCCAATATTGGAGTTTGTTCTGGTGTAATCCTAAGTTGTCCGTTGTCTGTCATATAATAAATATCCAACTCTACACCCGTATCTGTTATCCGCCTTATTCTCATTTCAAAATGTCTTGTTTCTGAACCAGAACTCCAGATGACGTCTCCTTCCCTATAGATATTTGTTGTGACCTCCCTTTCCTGTTCTATGACTACGCCTGCCTCCTTTTGTCTATCTATAATATGTATCTGATTTGGATGATGACATGCGGTTCCAGCTACCAAGGCGCTAACCGATACCAACCCGCGAAGTACTCGCATTAGTGGCCTCGCTACGGGTAGTTCTGATTTCTGTTTCACATTTTCACTCTTATCATATCTTTTTTGCATAAAACCAGCGAACCCCGTACATTTATATCTTTAGTTTCCCACCTTTCTTTTGCCCTGTTTTGCTCATTTAGGTTAGGTAGTTATTTATATGTTTTCATTCTAATTTAGTCTACCAATTTTTCTATTATTCATAAGGTGATAGCGTGGACAATAACGTACCAATCCCTACTCAGACAACAAATGGCATTTCAAATCAAGAACAATCAATACGACAGTCTCAGATTGAAAAAAGAATTATTCAGGATATCTCTCCCAAATCACAGGATGACGAAGAAATCTTAAAATTTTTGGATGAGACAAAACAAAATATCTTTATTGTCGGTTCTGGTGGTAGCGGTAGTAATACTCTTGATAGAATCTTCGAGATGGGCATAGATGGCGTTAGGTTGGTTGCAATGAATACTGATGCAAGACACCTACTTCATACTAGAGCAAATAAAAAAGTTCTTCTAGGCAAAAAACTGAGCAAAGGACGTGGAGCAGGTAGTAATCCAGCTATTGGCGAGGAATCTGCCAAGGAATCCATGGAAGAGATAAAAAAATCCCTGGAAGATCCTGCAATGGTTTTCATAACCTGCGGTCTAGGTGGTGGAACCGGTACTGGCAGTGCTCCTGTAATAGCAGAAGCAGCAAGGTCACTTGGTGCATTAACTGTTGCAGTCGTTACTCTTCCGTTTAATTCCGAAGGTAAAGTACGTATGGAAAATGCCCTTTTAGGTCTTGAAAAACTAAAAAAGCACACTGATACGCTTATCGTCATAAAAAATGACCGTTTACTAAGTCTTGTGCCAAACCTTCCTTTGAATACTGCTTTCAAGGTTTGTGATGAGGTTCTTGCAGGATCCGTAAAAGGTATCGCTGAACTTGTTACCAAATCTGGTCTGGTTAATGTTGATTTTGCTGATTTACGTACTATCCTATCAGAAGCTGGCTTTGCAGTTATTGGTCTTGGTGAAGCGTCATTGGATGCAAAACAAGAGGATCGCGCAAGAATCGCAGTTGAAACTGCATTGAATTCACCTCTTCTTGATGCAGATATCAGTACTTCTACTCGTGCATTGATCAATGTGATTGGTGGCGAAGACATGAGTTTGAAAGAGGCTGAGTATGTCGTATCAGAGACTTCGGGTCGTATTAATCAGAATGCACACATAATTTGGGGTGCAAGAATAAATGAAAGCCTAAAAAAGTCTTCCATGCGTGTACTTGTAGTACTTGCAGGCGTTAGGTTCCCAAAACACAATATAACTGTTCAGGGTACGGATCTTGAAACGCTTGATCTTGATATTATAGGCTAGGTGGTATTTTGGATTTGAATGAACTGATAAGGCGATGTATTCGTGCATTATATATATCACGCAAACCAACAAATGCGGAATTTTCAAAAGTGGCAAAAGTTACGGCTCTTGGTATGGTCATATTCGGTCTTGTTGGTTTTGTAATATCGGTTCTCTTCGGTCTTATTGGGTGAAATTATGATATATACAATTCGTGTTACTTCCGGCCAAGAAAAGATTATTGCAGAGATACTGATGAAAAAATCAAGATCTGAAAAACTCGATGTTTATTCCATTGTCCATGTTGATAATGTTAAAGGATATCTTTTTATTGAGTCTTCAGATGAAAACACTTTGGTTAAGCTTATCCAAAAGGTAAAACATGTTAAGGGTTTCCTAAGATCCCCTATTGCATTGTCAGAGATCGAAAACCTACTGAAGACTACTCAAAAGCCAACTCTTGTTATCGAACCTGGAGATACTGTTGAAATGTCTTCAGGACCGTTTAAGGGTGAGCGCGCCAAGGTTGTCAAGATAGATGATGCCAAGGATGAGATAACTGTAGAGTTAATTGAAGTTGCAGTTCCTATCCCCGTTACTGTGAAAAGTAAAATGGTTAAACTTTTCCAGAAATTAGAAGAATTGCAATGATCAGATTTATCTCTCTTCTTATTTTATTATTTTGCTATCTATCTTCTTTATTTTTGTTATAATCCCAAAATTTAAAAACTATTTGAGATGTTTTTCTGTTATTAGCTTCTAAAACCATTTTTTGGTTTTAGTATCTATGCGGTCGTAGTCTAGGAAACTTTTGACTTGTATCTATCCGATGCCAAAAGTTTCATCAAAAGGCATTATATTTTCATGAGGTCTTTGGTAAAACTTTTGACTAAATATCTATCCAATGCCAAAAGTTTTTGGATAATGGTAGGATTTGAGCTTCCCATTGAAGCTTTTGGGAAAAGCTTCACCAAAACCTGGTTATGGAAAAAGCTCACGACTCGGGTTCAAAAGAGTTTACAGTTTCCTATTGAAATGCGTTGCATTTCAATGGATGTCGAGATCGATATTTCGATCACGAAAATATTCATGAACGTTTCGACGTTCATGATACCATTAAAATTCATTTGAAAAATTGCATTTGCATTTTTTCAAAAGTTTTGAACGAATTCTCGTTCAAATCATCCGAATTTCAATCGGTTGTTCTTGTGGTTTCCAGTTTCGTTTGATATATTCGATTACTGGAAACTGGATGCTGGAAACTCTGATTCTCCCGGCGACCGCAATTTATTCCCCTCTGGGTGAATACCTCACAGCTTGCTGTGATTGGGTGGGCGCGAGCTATTTATTGCCAAATGGGTCTAATACCCCGCTGCTCCAAATTGTTGCTTGAAGCAACAATTGGCACCTTGTTCGGTTCGCCGAACAAGTTTGTGCAGCGATTCCATTTGGTATGTCGCGAACAGTGGTTCGCGAGCATGTTCGAGAACGGATCGCCGTTCTCGACAAGTCGTGACCGAATGACCGACAAATCTGTTCGACAGATTTGTGGTCCATGGAACGTTTCGACGTTCCATTGGAGATATACCCCACGTTGCGAAGCGACCGAGCCACGAAGTGGCGAGTGCTTGCAGTCCACATGTTCGTTGCAACGAACATGGGAATTTGAGAACGGTTCGCCGTTCTCAAAGTGGGGTCTCTTCGGTCACGTTGATTTATGAAAAATCTGAATCCATGAATGTTTGCCGTTTAAACAAATCCTAGCAAACTCGATTTTCATCAACTGTCATAAATTTTTGCTGTGTATATCATAAAATTCTATTATACTTTCCAAATAGAAAAAACGTTGCAAAATTTGTTTAAAAGTTTATTCCTGACTAATTTTTGTTAAGCAAATAATTTTATTGAAATTATTTTTTTCTTTTAATTTTGTATTTTTTTGTATTTTTTTTTAAAATTTGTAAGAAATCGAGCATAGCTTTATAAGTGTTGTTTTTGTATCACAATTATAAAAAAATTAAATCGGGGTGAAACAAGATGGTTGTAAAAAGAAAGGCTGCAAAGAAGAAAGTCGTAAAGAAGAAAGCACCTGCAAAGAAAAAATCTGCAAAGAAATCAAAAAAGAAAAGATAATTAAATTTCTTTCTTGAGCGGTCTTTTAGCTG
>JAHJBM010000014.1 GCA_018813505.1 Microcaldota archaeon | reverse complement strand
TCAGTAACAGTTCAATATTATGAAAAAAAATTTAGGGGTATTCCACTGTTCCACTTAACTTCAAAATGCCAGAACAGATAAATTTCCCTCATTTTTGCTCTCCGACGTAAAAGAAGGGGGGTATTTCGGTATTCCGCTCGTGTAGTTGCGAGGGGGTGAAACACCCCCGAGCCATGTATTGTGAGGGGTTTGGGGACGGCAACACGTCCCCAATTCAATATCATATTTTCGTTCGTTTTGTTTGTATCTCTTGCACTGTTTTTTGCCTTTTTTGGTTTCTTGTTTCAGCTTTTCGGTGGCCTGTACCGCGCGCTTAGACCTGCCAAAAGAAGGGAGGTGGTACCTGGCGGAGGGAAGGAACGTGGCGACGGTAGTTGGGTAACACGAACGAAGCCTAAAATGGCATTAATGGCTTTGGTCGAAAGACCAAACTGAAAGCCTGGCCATTAAGCGATCGCCAAGTCGACCAGACTTGGAGAGTATTTTTCGAATGGGCATGCAGAATTGAAGTGAGGTAGCCCTTCGAAAAATTGGATTTTATGGCTGAGTGAGGGGCCGTGAAATGCTATTGAAAACTGGATATGACATGTGGCAATACACATTTCAGACCGGATAATGTTTAAGTTCTCCATAGGACATTGCTAAACGCCTAACGCAGTACCGCTCCGCTCATCCACCATCAAATTGGACATGTATAATGCTCACAAATTATTCTATATATTCTATAATCCAATTTGGTGGGTATTGACCGAATGACGCACTTCGGTCAATCAAATCCCCCAAGAAGAATGACGAATTATAGAGCGGCCTGCGGGCAATAACATCACCTCCTAATAATCACTCGGCAACATCAGCGTTAGCGTCCCTTCCTCGTTGACCACGGCCCAGACTTTTTCACGGTGACCGTCCGGAAATTCGACCATTGATTCGAATAACCTATCCTCGCCCTGGGCCATGCCTTTCTTGATACCCTTAGAAACTTGTACCAAAAGATCGGCAAGGTTGGGCAGGTTAAGCTTATCACCGTCAATGTATCCGCTGTCAAGCAACGCACTTGTTATGTAGCGTATGCCACTGAACACAGGTGCATAGATCGGAATCGAACCAACGTTCGGAGAATGCAGATCAAAAAGCATTCCGTCTTCTAACATATCCTTGATCGTGTAAGTGTACACGACCTCGAAATCATCGTATGGATCGGTCATGTTCAACACCTCATAGAGCCCAAAAAGGCAAAATAGGAGATGTTCTCCTCTGGATATAGTCTTGCCTTTTTGGTTGTTGCGTCTTCCACTTCGACGTAGCGGCCAAGGAACCGGATAATACGAACCCTGACACCTTCGGAATCGTCCTTAGTAAAGAGCAGTGCGCTCTTTCCTTCCCAGTTTTTGATATTTGAGTCGTACATGTTGACCACCTCAAAAGCGTTCAGGGAGTTGTACACTCCCTGTGCTGTCTATCCACGCGGCAAAGCTGGCCGCTACGTCCAGACACTCGTTTATGCTTTTGTACCCGTAAAGCTCTGCAAGCTCAACGGCTGCCTTTAGAGCTACTTGCCTTTCTATGCTGCGGTTGCGGCTGTCTCCTGCCGTGGCTGTTTGAACTGGTTTGGACAGCTGAACTGCTGCCGTTTGTTTTGGCTGCTGTACAGGTTTGGCACCTTCTATCTTCAACTGTTCGGCAGTTGGAGAGCTAGAAAACTTTGTTTTCTGGATCCATTGTAGATTACGATTCTCTACAATGTAGTTGACCTTTTCGCCGGTCTTCAGCTCTCTTAAGGTTCCTTCAACCTCACGGCTGAAGTGAAACCAACTGCCGTCTAACTTTACCACGCTTTTCCTAAATGAAAAAGCTTCAACTGTTCCTTTTCTTATTTTTTCATCGTTCATTTCAATCAACTCCATCTTCCCGGACTTCCTTTGTCCGAGATTTTTTATTCGGAGCTTCAAACCGAAGCTCTGAACTCCTATGATGGAGCTGATGGTTTGAAGCGAAGTGAAAAAAGAGACCCTCAGGAAGTTTTGATTGAACTTTTAACCTGAGAAATAGAGGAGGAAAAGTTCATGTGAAGGACGGTGCGATTTTTATTGCCTTTAGGCGAGAGCCGACCCATCCGAAGGTCGAAAAGAGCATTATTGCCTTCGCCTGTAAGGCGAACTGCCACCAGGCAGCTTGGGCATTAAGCAATTTTCAGACCGAAGGTTGGGGAAAGGAATAAAATGAGCACGACGAAGGAGAGGACTGAGCGACCTAAGAATTTTTATCAAGCTCTTTTTCATATTCTTCTATAATAGATTTGCAAATCAGATCTTCACAATCCTTCTCAATAAGTGCCTGAATAAACAAGTCTGGATTTGTCTTCCATTCAAGTATTTTGTTAACTTTTTTTGTAAATGTTCCAAATGCAGATTTGGATGGTTGGGTCAGATCAAGTTTGCACTCGATTTTGCCTAGATTCACGATAGGTCTCATTCCAATGTAAGCTATCGCCACTTTTATTTTTTCAAGTGGAATATTGTTCGAAATGGAATATGCATGACGATATGCATCGAGTTGTTGTCTATGCTCAGACCCCCAAGAATCATCCTTATCCGTTTTCCAATCAACAATTAGATATGAATCTTCATTTTTGAAGATAGCATCCATAAATCCCACAAAATTCATTCCTACTCCTGCTCCGATTAGTTTTTCCAATGGAACGTTTATTCGTTGTTCTGGTAGTGTGCTTTCTGGATATTGGATGCGTATCTGTTCGAGTATTTTCTTAATATTTTCTTCATATGGCTTAAGTTTTTCACTAGTTTCGTACTGCTCACTTTTGACCAAGGATTCAGCTACTACATGAACTTCCGAACCGATACTCTTTGAAGGCGAATACTCATACAAATCAAGAATCTTATACCTTAAATAATCGCATGGATCTGTTTGTAATGAAGAGAAAGAAATATGATCAAGACCCCCAAAATACTTTGATATGAATTCTCTTACCCAGACTTTTTTCTCAGTAAGCAGCTCCTTAGATTTGTCATAATTTCCGTTCAAAAACAGTGTATATGCTCGTTTTAGTCGTTCATTTCTATCAGAAGATGCTACTCCACCTAATTCCATACTTTTGCGTTCGCAGTATTCATTGAGATATTCTTCCATCTTGTCAGGGATGATATGAAGCTCCTGTTTAGCTCGCGTAAGTGCAACAAACCCGATCCTAATTGCTTCCTCATTTAATTCTTCTTCAGCATCGATACCGTTTGTTTTCAGAATTGCCTTAACGATCTCATCCTGAAAATTATTTGTATCACGGGTTTTTTTGGGAACATAAATAACAGTTTGAAATTGTCTGCCTTTAGCTTTGTGAACAGTAGTGAGCACTACTTGTTTTTCTATATCGGATTCATCAGCCATTGTGTCAGACGCTTTAAGGTAATTTATTACTTCTCTGAAACTGATCTTATCCAACACTGACATTGTTTCGTTGAAAGATTTGTGTATTGCTAAAGTTGCTAAAAGGTATTCTTTACCATAAGCAACTGCAACTGGAAGTATTCTATTGGTAAATAGTGAATTTATATTTTCTATGGTTTTCACTTCATCTCGTATTTTCTTGAACTCAGGACTTTTTTCAAAAATACGATTAAAAGTAAACTCCTTTTCTTCCAATTCGGAAAGTTCAAAGGCATCCTGCACTGAAATCGGAAAGAATGGTGTGAACATGGAATTCCTTACATCGTTAAGATCATTACTGAGAATGCCTTGTAAAAACATGATAGTGTGCATTCTGGCATCTTTTGAAGCAGAGAAATAAGTTGTTGAATGCTCGATGCCATGTTTTAGCAATTCTTTGGATAGTTTCATTATTTGGGAATTGGTTCTGGCAATTATGGCTACTTTTTTGTTCTCTTTGGTGAGTTGATTTGTCAATTGACAAATCGCAGCCATCGCATTTTCATCAGGCACATCATAAACGACTGGTTTGGGGCCATCAGGTTTGACAGGATTATGCAGGTTCTTTAACTCTTCTTTGTGTTGCAAATCTACTG
>JAHJBM010000013.1 GCA_018813505.1 Microcaldota archaeon | reverse complement strand
ATATATAATATCCACATATGGCCATCATTAAAATAGTAAGTAGGAGAAATATTATATCAATTATTTTATCTTTGTTGCCAAAATCCTTTTGTAAGTTGGGTATCAGATCCAAACCCATTACTGTTTTTAACTTGTTCTCATCTCCGTAATTATACAAAATTTCTCTTAATTGGTCTGTTTTTTCTTTAGTTATTTTTATTTCTAGTTTTGCAACAACGGACTTGAGTTCATCGTATTTCATTTCTTCTATTCTTTTTCTTAATTTTTCATCTAATTTCATATCCATTCCCATTCACTTATTTTTCCTCCTTCCTTTTAGAAATTCTGTAGCATATATCTCCTCTGTTTTCTTTTCAGTATATTTCTCTTTTTTCAGATATTTCATAACGTTGTATCCATGTTGTGTCCACCAATATGATATTTCGTTTCCATCAGGACTCCAATTTAGACGGATTATTCCAAAGTCCAATAATCTATGAATTGATCGTTGAGTTATCTTTATTTCAAAACCGCTAACATCTCTGAAAATCCCTTCAATTGATTTTTTCTCGTAATCCTCAAATATTGGAACCAGGAAATTATCCCAGTACTTCTCAGGAAGGCGGCCGAAGACTTCCATTATCATGAGTTCGTTAGGTGTTAGTGTTTGAGCGGTTAATCGTACTCTATTTGTCTTATAATGTATTTGGTTTTCGATAGCTTTTTTTAATATTTCTTTTAACCATGCTGCATCCAGAACATCTCCATGCATATTATATCTTATATTGTTGATGTTAAATGGGAGTTTATTTTCAGTTTTTTCGTTTCTAATAAATATCAAATCCGTTTTATCTCTTATCGCATTCGCTATGCCAATCTCGATAAGTACATTTTCATTTATTCTTTTTTGCTTTTTAGTACTCTTTGGATCATCGGATAAATCAAACAGTATCATTTTTGAGTTTAATATTCCATCTAAAATGTTATCCATTATCATTTCTGCATTAACGTCTCTATCTGCTTTTTTTGCTCCACCTTTAAATCCTGCTTCTAATGCTGATTTGTTTATTGTATCAAATTTTTCTTTTAATGCAAATGGCATACACACAAATAATTCATCTCTTAATTCACTCTCCCAAAGAGTTTCAATATTCAATTTGTATGCCACATTCCCACCTTCTTTTTTAATGAAACTGATATCTCTCTTAACCACTGTCTGTTTTAATCATTTCCCTTCGCTCAGACAGAAAAGAACTTAATGCTCACACCCTACGGGTTCGGCTTGACAGCCGAAAGCATTAATGTTCTTTTCGTCATCGCTTCAGGTCGCAGTTTGTTACTTTATTCTCTTATTTTCACACAAACTGCTAAATGAATAAAAACTCGCACTTTTCCTCTACACCGGAAACCGAACACAGAACACTCAGTTTTGCTCGCTTCACTCGTTCAGCCCCATAATGCAAAGCATGGGCTTCAGAGTGAAGCTCGCCGAAAACTTCCTCGGCTAAGAGAGGTTGGGGAAGGTTATAGGTGGAGTTGAGCAAAATGGAAAAATTAATAGAATTTGTTGGAGTTTGGAATGGAGAGTGCTACAGAAACTGGTCTGATATAGAACAGGATACTGTACACCAAACACAGAAAACAGTGCACTGGACACAGAGCACTGAACAGGGGGATGAATAATGCAGAATTTCAAAAATCTAAGGGTCTATGAAGAGGCTTTTCGTCTGTCTAAAGATGTTTTTGAATTTATGGAAGACAAAAAGATGTCGTTCAGAGCAAAGGAACAACTCCTTGCTTCTGTTTCTTCTATCTGTGCCAATCTTGCAGAGATGGGGGCATTAGATTCAATTCCAGCACAGAAACAGAAACTGACAACCTGCATAGGTGAAGCTAATGAAACGGAATATTGGCTTGATTTGTGCCATTCATTGAAGATAATACCTCAGCGAGAACATCTCAATTTCATGAACTCGTTAGTGCGTATCAGATCAATGCTATGCAAGCTGAAACTATCAGTAGAAAAAAGAGGTGATATGAAAAGCTGACAAAATCATTTGATTTGGGATTGTGTCAAGGCCGACCTAAGCATTAAATCGGTCAGTTGAATGCTGTCTCATGCATAAAACAGCATGGATAGCGTGAGCAAGTATATTGTAATTCATTTGACCTTGCGGTCAAAAGCTCTCAAAGTCTTTGAGACTTTAAGATGGAGGTTGATATTATGAACGAAAAAGAAGAACGCGAATTTATCAGGGCCCGAGTTCTAGCCTATTCGCAATCACAGAAAAAGAATAGTCTCGAAGCAGTATGCAATCCTAATTCTAACGTCTGTAAAGAGAGTGCTGGACACTGTACACCCAACACCGAAAACAGAAAAACGGGCCCGGGGGGATTTGAACCCCCGACCTACACCTTAGGAGAGTGTCGTTTAAGACTAAGATAGCTTATTGCTAATCTCATCTATCCAAGCTGAGCTACGGGCCCGCAGAAATAACTGTTTTGGGTTTCCGGTTCTGGGTTTCGGATCTTGATGAATTGGAAAGCTTGTGGTCTTCAATTCCATTGGAATTGGAGAGCTTGGAGCACAAAGCTCCATGACCGCAGACGCATGGTTTCCAGTTCCGAGTTTCGTGTTTTGACTAATGATTCTCCGGATTTCTGCTTCCTGTATTCTGTTTTAGTATTCAGGATGTTTTAAAAGTATTTTCAATAAAGATCAAAGCCTATGATTCCTGAACTTGCAGAGCTTCTTAAGCGTTCAGTTGAAGAAACGCTTGAAGATAATGTTGCAGTCTCATTCTCTGGCGGCGTTGATTCTACACTGATTGCACAGATTGCAAAACAACATGTGCAGACAGAGATTTTTTGTTCTGGCATAGATGGATGCCCGGATCTTGAATATTCTGAAAAAGCAGCAAAGCTCATGGGACTTGAACTTCAACGGGCAACTATACTTCCTGAGGAAGTATTGGACATATACGGAAAGTGCTACAAGATAAATCCGCTTGATCTGCTCCAGGTTGAAATCATGGTACCTATATGGAAAGTTGCTGAATCAGCTGCAAAAAAAGGACATAACGTTGTGCTATTTGGGGCTGCCGCAGAGGAACTTTTTGTTGGTTATGAAAAATACTTTTTATATAAAGAGGAAGGTAAGGACCTCGAGAAACTGTTGAAAGAAGATTTCAAAAATCTAAAAAGGCGTGAGATTAATTGGATCAGTAGGATATGCAAACAACACGGAATTGAAGCGCGTTTTCCTTTTTATAACCAAGAACTTGCTAATTTTGTACAAGAAATACCTTTGGAAGATAGGATGGATGATAGAGAATTGAAAAAACCAATTTTAAGAGAGGCTGCAAAGCTGCTTGGCGTTCCAGATCTTGTGATTAAAAGAAGAAAACATGCGATGCAATATGCTTCTGGAATTCACAAAATTATAATGAAACATGCGAATCAGATAAATAATGACTATCCAGCACAATAAATTCAGCCATGCTCGTGGAGTTTTTTCTGTCTAGGATTGGTTCACCCCCACTAAAACCAACTGTGTGAAGTGCTGCAGCAGTTGTTGCAACACACAATTCAAGAAGTTCACCAAAAACTTCAACTATTGTCTCTGGAGTCATATTATAACCGCGACTTGCTAATATTTGTTTAATGATTTTGCTTGTTCTTTCTACGGCAGAATAATCGCAACCAAGTTCTGTTTGTGTTCCCATGATACGCTGATCATTGCTAATGAAAACTACGCGCCTCCCCATCATTACCCTTAACTCTTTTATAAAATGGATCAGATCAGGTAGAGGATGGGTGTTTGAACTGCCACTTAAATACATGCCGCTTAGTTCTTTTGTGGATCTTTGTAATGCTACTACTAGGACATCATTCGATCCCAACGATTCTGCTTTTTCTTTATATCTTCGAAAAATAGTTTTTGGATCATAGTTACGCACTAAACATGCATTAGGTTGCATAAACCCAGGATGCACTAAAAATGCTACCTTGATAACATCCTTACTTGATGATTGTATAACCATATAATTATAGTGATTATAACAGTTTAAAAGACTATGTTGTGTGTGTTGATTATCCGATAAGTTGATGAATAGGGATTATTCAACAATTATAAAGATAGAGTGTGTTTTGTTAGCATGGATACGCCTGAAAAGCAAGAAACAAAACCTGTTTTAAAGGAGACAAAAGTCCAGCCACCAGAAACAAAAAAGATATCGGATGTACTCCAAACTGCACAGATCTCGCTTGATAAGTATGATGATATATTTTCAGATTTTGATCCGTCCCCATATGCTAGTAGATTGCTTTCTTACGACTTTATAAAAGAACTTTATAGACGATATTCTGAAAATAAAAAGGGGGAGTATGAGGTTACATTCACAGTACCAAAACAAATTCGTTCGCAAAAGATAGAGGAACTTATAAAAAAAAGGATCAAAGAATTCTTTAAGGAAAAAATAAAAAAAATCGATAGGAAAGCACAACATCTTAGGAACGGAGGCATAATAAGATTATGTTTTGGTTTGATTATTTCTGTCCTGATTTTTATAGTTCCGTTCCTTGAACTCCCTTTCTTCACAATACTATCAGTTCTTGTTTGGTATCTTCTTTGGTCAGGATACGAGCTTATGTTTGACGGACCGGAAAAAATAAAATCAAAACGACAGTTTTATCACAAGTTTGTAATGGCAAAATACCATTTTATGGATGAAGAAGAGGTAGTGCAAAATATCACTTCGAATTCATATAGATGATGGATTTTGATGCATCTTTGCTTTCACAACATTGCTCAACAGCATTGCCACAGTCATTGGCCCAACACCTTTTGGAACTGGACTGCAGTGTGCTTTTTTTATCACGTTTTCAAAATCAACATCACCGTACAGCTTGTCATTGACTTTGCTTGTGCCAACGTCAATCACATATGCTCCTTTTTTCACCAGATCTGCTGTTATAAGTTTTGGTTTCCCAACCGCAACGATAAGTATGTCAGCGGTTTTTGTATGATCCGCAAGATTTTTTGTACCTGAATGACAAATTGTTACGGTTGCATTTCGATTAAGGAGCATTGATGCAACAGGTTTGCCAACTATATTAGATCTTCCCACAACCACTGCGTGTTTTCCTTTAAAATCGACTTTATAATGTTCAAGCATTTTTATCACACCTGCAGGGGTTGCTGATAATAAAATACTTTCTTCAGAAATCCCAAGGAAAAGCTTACCGATATTTGTTGGTGTAAACCCATCAACATCTTTGGCAGGATCTATTGCCCCGATTATTTTTGCAGTATCTATATGTTTTGGTAATGGAAGTTGAACAATAAAACCAGTTACGCTGCTGTCTTTGTTTAGAGCATTTACAAGTGTCAGAAGATCTTCTTGATTTGTATTATCCGGCAGTTTCTTCAGTTCTGCATCCATCCCGATTTCCTGGGCCTTTTTAATTTTCATACCAACATATACTTCTGAGGCTGGGTCATTCCCAACATAAACTATGACGAGCTTCGGTTTTTTATCGAATTTTGCGAGATCATTTTTCGCTTTAAAAAGAATGGCTTTGGAAACTTCAGTACCTGAAAGGATGGAATACATAGTAAACCTCTAGCGGGTAGGGTTTTAAAAACGTTTATTGGCAAAGGTTGTTCTATTGGGCCTGTAGCTCAGCCTGGTTAGAGCGACGGTCTTATATGGCACGTTCTAATACAACGATCATATTAGACAGTCTGGGTTAGCCGTAGAAAGTCCATTTCAAAGGACTTGCGGACGTCTCGAGTTCAAGAAACTTTTTGACTTCTGTCTTTATACGGGCAAAAACTTTCATGAAAAAGCCATGAGGGAAAAGTCCGAAGGTAAACAAAGTCATTGGTTAGAATAAATCTCGACAGGCCCAATTTT
>JAHJBM010000012.1 GCA_018813505.1 Microcaldota archaeon | reverse complement strand
GGCCCGTGAGGTTATCATTAAAATCTCAAAAGACGCCATAGTTGATCTTATTCATGATGGAAATTATGAAGATGCACTTAATCTCATATGTGATAAAACGTCTAGAGAATATCTTTCAGACCCGGTTGGTGAAACTGCAGTTGCTGAACTATTCTCCTCAGGTCAATGGCGCGTTCTTGATTCATGGCTTCAAAATCCGGAGCTACCAGAACCTGTAAAACAAAATGTTGCGGATTGCTTTCCGGCCATTATTCTTAGTTCAAAAGAAGTCCAAGAAGCGAACGATAATCTGGACATTTTTGATCTTCCAGCCAATCTTCTTGACAAGACTGTTTCTGAATCATCCAGATTGGTCTGGGGTGAGGCGCTCATAGCTATTTTACAAAAACGTCATTATGACGATGATTGCACGATGCTTGAAAAGATGTCATCAGGTGCGGATGTTTTTGCAGACATTCCATCTGAGACCAAGGAACTTGCCAGAAAAACTTTACAAGCAATACCATTGGAATCTTTACCAATCCCACTGGTTGAAGGAACCCATTTACCTGATTATTATTCTGTGTTTACAGTAAGTTCTGGCGTATCTGATGATTCCATACAAGCACAATATAAAAATCTCATTACTATGTTGAACGAAAAACCAGAATCTGATACAACTACTACTCGTGATCGTTCCCACGTATCACTATGGAAAAATAACATTGAAACAGCCATCCAAATCCTTGGTAATTCTGAAACTCGTGAACTGTACGATTCAGCAGTTAAATTCCATCAATATCTTTCCGAATGCACAGATGATACTGCTGATAATGAAGCTAGGATAATGGCAGGTTTGCAAGCAGCATGTGAATATGAAGAACATCTTCTTCATGGTACTGCAGAACCATTATTCAACGAAGCGCCTGGGAGTTGGATCTATGAATTGGTGGTGGCAGCAAGAGGATTGCCCGAGGCACACACGGCAGTTTATGAACTATTTCCCCTCACGTTTGAACATCTAGAAAATCTTCCAGATTCACTGATTAACGACTTCAAAGTAGCAACTGCCGAGATTATAGCTTCAGGCGAATCAAAGGTTGTACAACCAACCGTCGAATTAGTCTCCTCATCATATCTTGAGCGCGGCATGTTTTCGGAAATTTCCTCACTTATAAATATCGACGGCCTTCATCCAGATATAAAATCGTCAGTTTACATAAAATCACTCGAGTCATTGACTATATTGATGGAAGGTGGTGAACCTAATGATGTCACTTCTGTTGATGTTAGTGCAGATGCTCCACCAAGATATGCTGATGTTTTTATAACCTTGGCATCTGCCAATTCCGGACATCAGAACGAACGTGCACAAAACCTGGAACGCGATATCATTTCATTATGTTCATTAGGGTGCGATTTCACGTCCCTCATAGAAATTGCATTTAACGAGGAACTAAGTCCTGATCTAAGGTCCAATGCATACTCAGGACTTGGAGAAGTTCTTAACAATTCAAATGAAATTCCAGATGATTTTGCAGAATTATTCTTGGCATTAAATACCGTTCTTCTGGATGAAGGAGTAATTGAAGATCGGGTAATAATATCAACAACTGTGTCAGTGGGAAAGACATACCTTGAATTCGGTTTAGTTGATGAATTAAAATCACTTGCCGGGGGTGAGAATATGTTAGAACCTGCGGTAAATGAAATATATACTACAATCCCAGATTATCTTGATTCCGCATATGAAGAAAAAGGCACATCATATTTACCAATGTTATTCCTGGAACTGGCAGATCGTGCTACTCAAATCGATATAGATCAGGTAGGTAATCCAATCAAGAGCAGTGATATCCTTACTGAACCTGCAAATCGTGCAGTGGGTGTTTACATATCGCACGGTGATTGGAACTCACTCATGGCACTGATAGAATATCATCCCTCGTTGGAAGCTGGTCATGATGCATACTCACATACAAAAGACATGATGGATAAATTAGATGCCATTCCTCAAGAATTTCATAATAAGTTTTTAGATTTAACTTCGGTTTTGATAAGAAATACTGATAACCGTGCTATCGTATTCAGGGTTGTTGGTTCAGTTGCTGAAAGATATTCAGAACTCGGGATGTTTTCTGAAATAACTGACTTGCTTAAACTTGATGGGCTAAGCGATATCGGAAAACAATCCATCTATAGAAGTGCACTTGAAGCACTAGATACTTCACTCAAACAGATCGAGGATCCAAATACACAATCAACTGAAACCCGTACAGATCAACAAATTGATGCAGTTACAGATGTCAAAATTCAAGTCAGAATTATTTTCCTATCCCTGGCATCATCCTATTCTGGCTATCGTAGCGATAAAACAACGTCTTTAGAAAATGGAGTTTTGCGCAGCTGTGCCTCTAGTGATCCTATCGATCATTTTCTAGAAATAGCTGAAAACAAACTCCTTCCTCAGAGCGTTAGGCTTTTGGCATATGAAGAACTTGGGGCTGCCATATCTGCATCAGAAGTAATCTCCGATTCTTTTCCAGCCAGATTTTTAGCATTAAATAGGCAGTTTGTGGAAACTGGGAAAGACAATGATTCCAGTATTGAACGATCTGTTGAGTTAACAACCATAGCCGTAGGTGAGAAATATTTATCTTTAGCTATATTTCCAGAGGTTAGATTGCTTTTTAGACATAGTTCTACCCCTCAACTTGCAATCGATGTTATATATGAAAAAATACCTGAGCATATTGCCAATTCATATACAATTGATAAAGACCCCAAAAACTACCAGAGTTTATTCCTTGATATGGCGTCCAAGGCTTCAGATCTGGATGCACTCCCAGATAATGAATTATCTACAATTCCTGATATTAATATACAAAAAACCTCTGCTGATGCTGCAATCCGAAATTGCATGGCTTACAAGGACTGGAATTTTCTTATAACATTAATCCAAAAACATCCATCATCTGATGTTCGTGTTAGTGCATATGGGGCTATTCCTGAAATGATGCGTGAACTAGATTCTGTTCCAAAGAATTTCCATGCTGCCTTTTTACGGCTATCAGCTTCTACAAATACCTGTCTTGGCAATTCTGAAGAAACAACTAAATTGCGTATATCTGTTGGGCAGTGTATTGCAGATATTTATTCAGAAAAAACAGATAACCTTCCAAATCCGGGCCAGTACCTTCTTGATCTTATCAATGATCCTCGTTTACCGTCTGAAGTAAACGCGTATGCTTACGGACAATCCCCTGTACTTGTTAACCGTTTAATAAATGAAGACTCAAGTTCACTTGACAGTGTTTGTCGCGCTTTGGCAAAACTCACTACAACTCCATTGGCGCGTCTGGTGGTCAATGTATCAGGTACAGATCAAACAATAGATGGCGGTTCTGTATTAAGGGCAGATGTTGGCATTCAATTGGTAAATACGTTTGTAATTGGTGATCACAAATATACGGATCAATTTATTGTTAGTTTAATAGCTGATGATTCACCTCCAAAATTATTATTCCATGTCTATTCGTTGCTTCCTGCTCTGATGGAAAAACATATAGATGAAGAAGAACCAATCCCAGATCTGCTTATAAATGCATTCCGTAGATTGAATCCTAGTATGCAACAGGCAGAACAACTTAAGACCGGCAAAAAAGTCATAACTCTATATGCCAAAGCAGTTTCAGGTTCATATGATGGATCGCATCTTGTTGACATTATAAATGACGAATCGTTTATTTATCAACTAAGGTCAGAAGCGTTTGTTGTTTTCAACGCGGTTGTAGATCAAATCAGGTCTGAAAATATTGCGACTTCCGAGATCATTAACCCAGCTATCCGGTTGTTATCAAATAAAAAATTACAAAATTTTGCTGATGGACATTCTAAACTAGCTAAACTATTGCTTGATAAATCTGCTGCAATTCTGGATTTTAATTTATTCGGAAATGTTGTAGCCAATATGTCTATTATTCATTCAGATAATGCGGTCTATGCACTTAATCACGTGTCTTCTATGCTACGGTCAGATGCTGCGAAAAGCGCTCTGGATCCGGAAAAGACACCATCGCCATTCAAATCTGCAATAATTTCGCTTGTTTTACAACTTGATACCCGTTATTATAGTGCGTGTGTTGAAGTACTTGAGGCTGTTTGTAAAATCTCTCCAAAAACAGGAACAAATATTCTTATGTTTCTCCAAACAGAAAACATTGGCCCTCAATTGGAACAGTGGATTTTGGATAAAATACCTACGTTGGTGGAAATAAAAGAGCTTGTAGAACCGCCTGCAATCGCAGCAAGAAAATTATCTCGTGCGCGGATCCACGGATCTGAAATAGAAACTAAACTTGGAGTTCCAGCTGCACGTCCTCACAAACTCCCCAAGCAAACCAGTTAGTATTAAAACCACCTCTACAAGTCAATATTACAATCATTATATTCATATCATCTAAAATATCTCAAACTTGGTGAGGTCAATACATATGCGTATCAAGATAATTCACAATCCCCAGAAGCATTGGACCGAGGAACTTGCAGGTCAGGTCAGTGCATTTCTCTGCGATAAAGATCATGAGATCGTGACTAAAGATGCAAATTACACGATTTGCATCGGCGGTGACGGTACCATACTTTACGCAAACCATCGCAACGAGCTTAGCGGTCGCATAATTGGCATAGGATCAAAAAGCAGTTATATCTGCCAGCTTACCCGGGATTCTTGGGAAGAGTCTCTTCCAGATTTTATCCTGAAGAAAAGTTCAGTTATCATAATGGGTCTTAATGCCAGTTTGCGTGGTAACACACACACCGCAATAAATGACTTTGTTATCCATACACATGACTACAGGGTGCTGGAAATAGAAGTAACAATAAATCGCAAAACATCATCATTTCGCGGAGACGGTCTTATCATATCAACACCCCTTGGCTCTGCATCATATGCATATTCTGCTGGCGGAGAAGCGCTTAAACCTGAAGAACGGAAAATCAGTATTGTGCCTATATGTCCTTACAAAAGGACATTTACGCCTACGCTTCTCCCGGAAAATGAGCACATAGAAGTAAAAGTCGGTCGTGAATGCGCATTTATAGTTGATGGCATATTCGTAAGGCATTTAAAATCAGAAGAAGTAATAACTATGGAAAAAGGAGAAGATCTATTATTTGTTGAAGGAGTGGGTAAATATAAAAGATGAAATACTCAAACGTGGCTATGTTGACGTGAAGGTTTCTGTTTCAGGCTTAAGGCAAAGCCATCGATTGGAACTAGTTCGTGAAGTCACTTCACAAGGTCTTGTTCCATTTCTTGTTTGCAGGCATTACATTCCAGCATCCGAGTTGTTACGACTTGCAGAACAGCTCCATCTCCCTGTGAAATACAAGACTACTGTCGCATTTCCTCCAGGTAAACGAGCCGGTGATTTTGCGGAAAGAAATGATTCAGGTGTAAGTATAGAAGCAGATACTATAGAAGCTGAGATCGAAGAAGATGAAAGCGGAGATTCTAATCAAGCATCGTTCTAACTGTAACATTATAGCCTCTATTAGTTCTAGCTATCAAGTTCTTTTTTTATCCTCTGAACGAGTTCCTTTGCAATCCTTTCTTGCGCTTCTTTTGTGCCAGCACCTATATGAGGCGTGAAATAGACATTCTCCAGCTCCAGCAGTTTTCCTATATACGGTTCGGTTGAATAAACATCAAGCGCAGCTGCCATTATTTTCTTGCTTTTACATGCATCGTAAAGTGCTTCCTCATCTATTATCCCTCCTCTTGAGGTGTTGATAACAATTGCATTTTCCTTCATTTTTTCAAATGCCTTTTTATCTATGAGATTTTTTGTGCTGTCTATAAGCGGTACGTGTATTGTTATTACGTCTGATTGGGCAAGGAATTCATCGAGGTTCTCAATATATTTCACTAGTTCATCCTGGTGCCTTGGCGGTGGATTATAAGATATGATTTTCATGCCTAATACATGCGCTTTTTTTCCTACAGATGATCCTATCCTTCCATAACCTATTATTCCGAGTGTCTTCCCTTCAATTTCATTTCCCACAAGATTTTTCTTATCCCATATTTTGTTCTTCATTTGGTAATGGGCTTTTTGCACTCCTCGCATACTGCTGATCATGATTCCTATTACAAGTTCAGCAACTGCGTTTGTGGATGCACCTGGCGTATTTATCACTTTGATTCCTTTATTTTTACATGCTTCTTGATCAACATTATCCAGCCCTATACCTGCACGTGCGACGATCCTGAGTTTTTTTGCATGGGAAATCAATTCCTTTGTAACCTGCGTTGCGCTTCTCACAATCAGAATATCTGCATTTTCCATACTTGCGTTCAGGTTTTCAGGTTTATACACGACTGTGCCAAGTTTCTTCAATTCCTCAATTGCCTCTTCTTCCATCTTATCTGCAATAACGATGATCATGATATGACTTAGGTTGTGAGCACTTAAATTTCTTCCTAAGGTGTCATTGATCATAACAGTTCTCCTCTGACTTATGTTTGTACTTTTCCTCACATTATTTGTATGTTTTATCCAGCTGTAACATGAATACTGTGTTTTTTTAAACAATGTTTATAAAGAAAGCTGTGCATTTTACATAATTTTTTACGAAACATATAAATATATCAACATCCAATAACCTATTGGAGGGGTAGATAAGTATGTTTGGTTTAGAATCAAATGAATCTGGGGATAGGAGGAAGTTTTTAAGGCTTGCATCTGACCTAGAATTTTCTATGCAATATTCTGATGCCCACACATACAATACACTAATTCATTCAGCTGCTCAGTTAAGAAATCTTCTACGAAGTGGTACTGTTCCAGTTACTGAAAAGGAGCGGGAACAAGCCATCCAGTTGATAAATCGTGCCAAAGTCAAGGCTTTTATGAGCTCAACTCCTGACAGCTACAGAACATTCATGGCTTTGGATACCATTAGCAAAGACCTATTATAATCCTCAAGGTGAAAAATATGAAATCAGTAACAATAGTGTCAGATGACAGAGTTGGACTTTTAGCAGATATCTCATATATATTAGGTAAATCTAACCTTAACATTGACGGTTTGTTTGTTGATGTTATCGGTGGTAAGGCAGTCATTTCATTAGAAGTTAAAGACATAAAAAAAACTACTACTGTACTTGAACAAAACGGATACACTACTGCGGATGCAGGTGCAATAGTTATAAAAATTTCAAACAATGAGGTTTCCAAAATAAGTGAAATGCTTGCTGGCGAAAGAGTCATAGTAAAAGATATTTCTAAGATCTCTTCAGATATCTGTGATGGTGTTTTTGCAGTGCAGGTTGACAAGCCGCGTAAGGCATTAAAGCTTCTTGCGCCGTTCATACTTGGCAATATCTCTGGAGGTATGAGGTAGAACTATATGGATCCTATTGTTATTATCTCTAATCATCGGTGGCTTGTTTCATCTATTATTTTGTTATTGTTATCATCAGGATACATTCTCTTCGTTGGTGAAGAGCAATCGAAGTTATATCCGAAATATCCAGTTTCAGTTACAATTCCTATGGTTGGTGATGGAATCACACAGATATTATGCTATGAGGGTGACATTTCTAAATCCATCATCGTTCAAGGGGATACAATGAAATGCAAGGTTACATTTGAAGGGCTAACAGAACCTGTAACTGGAAAAATTGTAATCGCGAATGCGGACGAAAAGATCAGAAACTATGGAGCCTACAAAAATGCGTATGAAAGGGAAATAGATGTTCCTAATCCTTCTTCATACGATGGTGAATTATGGTTCAGAGTACCAGAAGTAAGTTATTTTACCTTTGGGGTAGATTTTAACAATTATTATCCTCACGTGTTTAATGATAATGAAACGTACCTGTTCTCTACAACATCCTATGAAATTTATCAAAATGATAATATGCGACTTTTACAATTGCTATTCTCAGCCTTGACTTCTTTCACTGTAGTTAAAGCTATTAAGGATTTATATCAGAATAAATAACAACCGTTTTCACGTCGTTATCTTATCAATTTTTTTCTCTTTTTCTGCCTGTTTTATTTCCATTGCAATTCTTCTTCCAAAGCTTATGCTTTCCCTGTACAGGTATTCAGAATATGGCGTAAACCTGGTTCCAGGTGAGCCCGGCATCCTGAGCGAAACATCAAAACATACAAACTCTTCTTTACCGTCCTCTACAAATGCGCCCTGCAATGCAAACGGCCCTACAATACCCTGTTTATATTCTTTTTGCACCCCTCTGATGAATTTCTCTCCTATTTCAAATGCCTGTTCAAGTAAGGATTCTCTTAATGTACATGCAATATGGCCTACTTCTATGGTGCTTGGCTGCTGCATCTTGAGCAGTTCAAGCTGCTGATCTGCGGGCATCCTTAGGAAGCCATCAATATTAGTCTGCCTTCTGGTATCTATGCCTAAAAGCTCGAGCTCTTCGTTTAATGGCGAATAAAAAAAGTTAAGGTTGAAATGCGCCCCGATTATATATTCTTCTATCACTGCCTTTGCAAGCCCATCCTGGGTTATCTTCCCCTGTTTAAGCATCTCATTGCTTTTTTGTTCGTATTCTTCAGGAGTTCGTGCAAGGAAAAATGCCCTTTCATAGCTTCTCTGTGCTTCGCTTACCTTCACGATTACGAGTCGATCTATTTTATCTGGGGAACTTATCCTTTTCGGGAACTTCACGCCTGATTTTTCCATTAGGTAATACTGATTCTTCTCAGCATCTCTTTCTTCCGCCTTAAGTAAATATTTGTTTCCAAATATTGGAATATCAAAATTATTTTCTATTCCATCATACCCAACATAAACTGCAAAAGATCTGTTTGGAACGAATATACAATTCCTTTTTTTCATAAATTCGATGTTGCTTGGTTTTATTATTTCATTGAATTTTTCAAGAAGCAGTACTTCATCCACTACACCAATTTCTTTACCTCCTTTGCCACCTTGTTTCCTTGTTTTGTAATGTCCGAGATATGTTTTCTCCCGGCCTTTTTGCGCGACAACAAGTGTATCAAATCCTTCCTTCTTTGCGCCCTCACATACGTCTAGGGCAGAGTGGCTTCCCAAAGTGGAAATTGTGTGTTTCATAATGATCAACTTTTATTTCTAGAAACTATGTGCCGAGCAATATAAAAAATCATTCTGCTTTGGGTCTGGTCTCTTTCCAAAGTATTTTATATGCGTACTTCGTCATTTACTCATGAATACAAAGGTCATTTTGCTGTTTGCAATACTTGCCTTAATCATTGCCACCCCCATCTATGCAAATTTCCTCATAGAAAAGGTGGATGTGACTATAAGCGATATCCAGAGTGACGGCAGCGCAAATGTTCATGAAAGTATCAAATTCATTATCTTCGGCGATTTCGAAAGTTCAGTATATGATGCAAGTATAAATAGCAACAACCTCTCAGTATGGTCAAATAATATCGGTCTTAATCAGGTGAAAATCCATGTTAATACTGCCAAAGTGGATGTACAAGATTTCAGATTAAGGCCACAACCCAGGACAAAATGCAATCCAATCCAGGGCGTTTGCCATGGTGAATTGATTCTCGATTACTTGGCATATCCCTCTTTCAATACAACTACAAGTGAAATAGTGCCTGGCACAGGACTATTCACAATCGAGAAATACAAACCACGAACAAAACGTTACAAGCTCAATCCGGCATCATTTTCATTCATGACTACTGCAGACGGAAATATTATACTTGATGATACAACAAATCTCATTATCGCGTTGCCTCAAGATAGTATCGCATTGGATGTCAATCCCCAACCGACAGATGGTAGCCTCACTCTTCCAGGTAAAATTTCCTCGCTTTCATGGAACGATATTGTGCTGGTAAAATTCTCACTCATTTTTGATGTTGAAGATAGTATAGATAAGGAGGTTTCAGACTTCTTTGGAACCATAATCAGCACTATCGCGGAAACACTAAGAAGCCCTCACGGGGGTGCGCTCGTGGTACTCTTAATCATTCTTATTGGTTCCTATTTGTATATTATAATGTCAAAACGAAGAGGCGAGAAATAATGTATAAGGGCGAAGATGAAGTTATTGATGTCGTTTCAAAAAACAAAAAAACTACCCTAACTGAGATTTCTAAAAAGACCTCATTGAACGAGGACACGGTAAGAAGAATAACAGAATCCTTGAAAGCCAGCGGTCATATTATAACAGAAACATCTGAGTCTGTTTCATGCAGCACTACAAACGAGTTTGATGATTATTATGCGAATGGGTTTCCTGAATTCTCAGTTTTCATGAAAGCACAGCAAGGGGTGCATGTGAAAGATCTATCTGGTCCAGAATGCTCTATCGGTTTGAGGTGGGCAAAGGTCAAGGGGTTTGTATTAATCGAAAATGGCAATATTATTCCTGCAAAAACCATGGGTGAACTAGAAAGTGAAAAAACCAAAATGAAATATGCATATGAACAGATCAGGCAGTCTGGCAATTGCGATGATCCTGTACTTCTTCATGAACTTGCCCAGCGTCATCTCATAAAAAAGAGTACTAAGATTGTGACATTTGTAAGTTATACTGGCAAACCATTCTCAAAAGACAGTTCTGGTTTTGATGTAAATGTTCCTGCAGCAAATGCAACTCTTGGCAAAACACATCCAATCACAAAAATGACTAGAAGAATACGCTCAATCATGACGGATATGGGATTTAAGGAGATGGAAGGTAACCTTGTTGAAAGTTCTTTCTGGAACTTTGATGCACTTTTCCAGCCGCAAGATCATCCTGCGCGTGAGCTTGCAGATACATTCTATCTTAATGGCGAGATCTCGTTGCCCAACGACAAGAAACTGGTTGAACGGGTAAAGAAATCCCATGAAGATGGGTGGAAGTATGATTGGAGTCCAAAGGAAGCGTCAAAGGCAGTTCTCAGAACTCATACAACTGCTCTTTCTGCAAGATATGTTGCAGCCATAAAAGACAAGGCAAAATCTCCTCAGAAATATTTTGCCATCGGAAGGGTTTTCCGCAATGAAGCTACTGATTACAAACACCTTGCAGAGTTCCATCAAGTGGAAGGAATAATCGTCTGGGAAAATGCAACCTTTTCAGATCTGCTTGGAACTCTCAAGGAATTTTACCGCAAACTTGGTTTTGAAAAAATACGTTTTAGGCCAAGTTTTTTTCCATATACCGAGCCAAGCCTTGAAGTTGAAGTCTATTTCGAAAAAAAGAAACAATGGCTTGAACTTGGTGGTGCAGGGATATTTCGTCCAGAGGTAAGCATTCCTTTGGCAGGTGTTTATCCAGTGCTGGCTTGGGGATTAAGTCTGGAACGACCTTTGATGCTGTTGCTTGATCTGGATGACATACGTACATTTTATAAGAATGATCTTGATTTTCTTGTATCACCAAATAATGTTGCGATGGAAATGCCATCAACAACAAAAGTACAGGATCCTGCGTCGTCAGGTAGGTCAGGCCTATGAAACTTCTAAATATTGTCATTATTGTTCTTGCGGTGCTCTTTCTAGTTTTGTTAGGCGTTGTAGGGTTTCTTCTTTTATCATCTCCTGAAAGCAACATACTAGAGTCGTCACCAGCCATATTCTCAGTGCTTGAAACAGGTACAGCGGCTGATCGGGGATACTCAGTTTTCAATTATCGTGGCGAGGGTCAGGTTACTGTGCTGGCTCTTGGTTCAAAGCCAAAAACAGATATACACATAATGACTGATGAAAATGCTATTGAAACAACTGGATTCGAAACATTTGTTGATGATCTAAGGTCGCTTGAGGTCTATGGCTATAATATCACTGTTGATGACAGCCCAATTATCGGTGAAGGGATATATGTAATTCCTACTGGCGCAATTCCTTCTTATGTTTTGTTTAATCTGCAAGAAGGTACGTCTCAAGGCACAATATTTTATATCGGTAAGAAAGATCTGGTCATAAGCAGCGGTATAAAAAAGCAGGATTGGTATAATTCACTTACGGATGATCAGAAGCACAGAATTATTTGTTATGATGGTACATTGGACGAATTCCTTGCTAATGGTAATTCACTCTTCGATGATATACTCTATGAAAAATGGAATCAACAATCAAATTCTACTATCTATCTTGATGATAGTGGGTTGAAAACAGTTTCGATTCAACTTGCCGATACTCATTACATACGACTTATTTACGATGTGGATAATTCCTTTGGTATGTATGATTCAGATGAACTGAAACCAGTCGGGGATATGATGTTTCCAGTGCCACAAAACAAGTTTCCATGGGAAAAATCAAATCTCCTTGTTTCTTTGAACAAGACAAATGGCACTGCCTATTACTCTGTAAAAAAGGATGGCAAGATCGTTGAACAAGAAGTTCTGAGCCGGGTTTCAGATTCAAACGTATTTCCTAAAAAGCTCATTTATTCCGAGCCTGGTTATTATATCATTGAAGTTTATGACAATTCAGGTGTAATTTCCAGCGGTCTATTGCATGTGAAAGACCTTAAGGTCAATCTTATCGGTCAAAATGATCTTTCATATGTCTTCAACATCACTGTTGACGGGGAGCCACTTAAGAGTACTGAGGCATTTGTTTATATCGGGAATTCGACTTCCAAAAAGAAATTCTATATTAATGATGGTATACTGACGATTAATGCAAAGCTTGACAAAGGGGAAAATATATTCAATATCGAGATATTTGATTCCGTAATTCCAACTCCGGTCTATAAACAGAGCGGAAATCTCTTAGAGTTTTATCTTAGTTATGGTCTGCCTGGTATTGGTCTGATCCTGCTTGTATATTTTGGGGCACGGATGACAAAGAAACCGCTTTATACATTGCGTTTTGGTGATGTTGGTTCATATGTAAGACCGGAGATCTGCATACCCACAGAAGCTGCAATGGGCGGTTTCAAGAAAATAAGGGCCGAGATGAACATCGGTAACAACCCCATCACTTCAGAGGAATTTGCTATTTCGATTAAGCGCTATCATACTAATGGTGCAGATGTTACGGAAGGGAATGTGGAAGAACTTTTGAGTTCACTTGTTAAGCGTGGGTATCTGGAAACTCATCGTGATCATTATCAGCTTAAGGGGGAAGGTGATATCAAAACAAATACCCTGAAGCGCATGGTTCGTGAAAAGCTCATAGAAACAGGCACTATGTTTGATGAAAAAGGCAACAAATTCATAACAAACGGATTCGAGATAGGTTTCTTTGGAGAGAAATTTTCCAAAAAAGGCATAATCATAGTTGATGGCGAATCAGAAAAACAGCGATTCATTGATTCTCTTAATGATATCAACAGGGCACGGCTCAATGTAATGCGTGCAAACAGCACGATAGACATCATACCTATTGACAGGCTTGATGATCTCCTATGAAACAGGTATCTTTATTTTTATTTCTCGTTCTTCTTTCCGTTGTTTCATTCTCACATTATCCAATTCCCCCAATGGGTGATGTGATAGATAATAATCTCGAGATCGCTCAGGATCTTGATGGCGTTTACGATCCTGCACATGCCTATAATTCAAGTATTCGTATAACACTTGGCGGCACGCCCGTTGACCTTGATATTTCAGCGAGTACAAACATCCTCGGACCTGCAATCACTATTGATAACATTACCAGTCCGGTTGACGGTCTCTCAATCATGATTCCGTCAGGCCATTATTACCAGAACCTTTCATCATCTGACTACGATTCTGATGGCTGCTTGGAATCAGTCAGTGACGTGCTGGTAATATATGATCTGGACGTATTATTCTCCTTAAACAACATGGATGATCAGATCCCATTATTCTCCTCATCTGTCGAGATACCGGAAACAATAATCGCGGCAATGGAAAATGCATCTGGCTCGGATTATCTCAACATCTCTGTTGTTGGCGATGTGGAATTCATCTATCGTGTAAACGATCCGAGCGGCCCTGGATGCCCAACCAATTACGTTGATGTGTCGTCCGCTGTTCCAGTATCTGCAAATGCTTCATTCCTTGCAGGTGGGACAAAGAAATTATTTTTTCTCAGGTCACCTGTGCTAAGGGAGCAATGGTTTAGGAACAATCATTTTGATGTCATTGTGCTTTCGCAGGTTCCTGTATATTATGGCGAAGTTTTCATGAACGATAATGTTTCGGCAAATTTTAGTTTGATGGATTTTGATGTCTATTCAGATGATTATGGTTTACAATATATAATATCGAATACCACTGGCCGTATGAGTGGCACAGGTATGTTGGCAGATAGCGTAACCGGTAGCACGTCCTATTCATCCCACGCAAGTAATAAGACTTCGCCATTTCAGCTTGAGTATTCAAACAATTCGTTCTCATATGCGTACGAATTCAATTTCACCTATACAGGCATCGGTGAAAACAACCTTTCATTACATGTAAAGGATAGCTTTTTGAGAAACGGCACATACAAGGAATCTCTTACAAGCAATGCCCTGTCGTCAAGCAGTGGCAACCCCGAAGCTGGTGCTGGTGACACGGCATACATAAGACCCAGCAGTAGTTTTGAAAAAGATGAATTGTCATCGCTGAATATCGGTCTTGGGTTGATTTCGCTTGTGCTGGTTCTTGCATTCATAAATTTCTGGATAAAGAAATAACTCTGATATATGAACGTTTTATGGTCATCTTATTCATATATCCATCCATCTCCATCAAAATAGTGCACATGTCCAACGTTGTATGTGGCGACCTTGAAATCTGACGGATCTATTCTTTCCAACTGTCTTCCTGTAGGAACTTCTTCTGATATCGGAACTCTCGAGACATTGAAAATTCCATCCGGTCGCAATAAAACGCCATTAATGCACTGTATACTCATTACGGATGGGGTTCCATTATATCCTCTTCCAGAATTATGTATCCCATATTCTTGACTGTGTTCACTAAGTAATGTAACAAAATCCAGATCTAGGACTGCGTTCATTATCCAATGGAGATGCAGTTTGGTTAACGCATTTTTTGGCATCAAATGATCCAAACAAAACAAATAAATCGGTATATCTGACGTCATAGCTTCTCTAGCATCTACAAATGGCAATCTATCAGGGTCCAAGCCTTTTCTTTGTATCTCACCCAGTTCTAAAAACTCATGATCTCCGGATTCGCTAAATTCCTTTCTTATCCAACCCATAACTTTGATATTAAGTCTATCGAAAAAACTCCCAAGCCTGTCTCTATTTACATGTGAAATTGAGATTCTATTTATCTCATCAAGATTGTCTATCGCAAATTGTTCTCTACCTTTTGGAATTGCAGTGTAAATGCAAAATCTGGTGGGGTTATGGCACCAATCATCTTGGGCATTCTTAGCACTTTGTTTTAATCTAAAAACTGCTGGATGGTCTAAAGGATCTGAAGCATCATATAATTGAACTAAATTGGAATGTCTATTATGTGGTATCTCTACTCCCTCAAATTTTCTGAGTTTGCGTGCTGCTATGATTTCTTGAATCACTATTGAAGCCGTATCTTCCGGTATTATTTTATGTACTCCTCGTTTTGAATCCAAACCACAAAAATCACAGCCAACAGAACAACCGTCAGTTAATTGTATAGCATATACCTGCGAAAGCATTGTTATTCTCTGTTTTCTAGTAAATCTCGCAAGTTCCTGTACTAACCTGTTAGATTCACTTGGCAATTTAGTTCCAACAGAATCCAAAGTGTCCCGGTCTTTCTTCATCTGCATGATCAATTTATATATAATAGTATTTAAAACTCTTTTTACCATCAATTAAGACTATATGTATTACTGATTATTACGTTTGTGATGGTTCTTGCATTCATAAATTTCTGGATAAAGAAATAGTAATCTCCAGTTGTGGTCAACTAAAATGCAAGTGTTTGCTGTTTGTGGTCACCTATCTATCTTCTTCGTGATAGCAAACTATTGTATAATCTCTTCAACAAAACAAGCATTATAGAAAAGTGGTAGATTTACGATTTCTCAGAAAGAAAAAATAGAAATAAATAAAAAAATTCTAGCCGCAGCAACTGCATTCTTCACAGGATTCGCAGTCGCCCTCTTTTTTCTCATCAGAACCGTCGTTTTCTTTGCCTTCGGAGTCGTCGTTGCGTTTATCTTTAGAATCACTATCTTCGGAGTCATCGCTGCTGTCCTTTGAAGTATCCTCTTTAACTGCTGAAGCTTCTCCTATTTTCTCGCCTATTGCATAGGTTCTCTTTACCTCAGCTATCCTCACTTTGCAGTTCTCTCCTTTTTTTGCATCTTTTACAAAAATTACAAATCCATCAACTTTAGCAATTCCGTCTCCTTTTCCACCTTCAGATTCAATGGTTATATCTATCTCATCTCCTGCTGAAACTGGCTTTGGTATGTCAAAATTTTTCTTTCCCGTATCTTCCATCTGTATTCACCTTTGTCTGTTATACGATTTATATTCTAACCCTAATTTGCATATGGTCCTCGACACCTCTAAGTGTCGAATGCATTGGCCAACTGGGTATTATGAATATTTTCTAGACCATTCAATCTAATGGGCCGCGTGCAATAACTATCCCGTTTATCTCAGGATGTGCTAGCGTCTCCAATTCGATATCTATATTATAGATTACATCCTTTTCTTTCATGTACTATATTATCCATCTTAAATTAAAAAACTAGCGGAGAATTTGTTGATGTTTTTTCGTACGGTTAGCGCATTTCAATCTCTGTCCCATACTTTTCAGCAAGCTCCATGATCTTTTTCTTTTGTGATACATTTGTGGATTCCTTTAACATGACTATTTTGTCTATTTTTTCAACATTCTTCTCTATCGCCTGCCTGAAAACATCCTCGTCAAGCTTGTCTATTGCGTATTTCGGAAGTATGTGCCCGATTGCAATATTCATTTCAGGGTCAAGTGCCATTTCAGTGAATTCCTTTGCATAATGCCCGCCTCCAATAGCGAAAACTGTATTGGGTTGCTGGTTTCCAGTCTTGAGTCCGGCGTCTTGGTTTCCAGCATCCGGTTTCCTGTTTTCAGTTTCCTGTTTTGAAAGGAATTCTGATACTGCCTTTGCGACTATCTTTGCAGCATCCTCGTCTTTCCATTCTTCCTCAGTGCTCCCTATCTCGACAAACATAATCGGTACATCGCATGTCGGGCCATGGTGGTCAGCTTCCAAAACCAATGGCCATTTGAGTTTCCTGTTTTCGGTTTCGAGTTCTGTAATAAGCATTTTTAGCATCCGTGCGCATGCAATATTCAATGTCCTTTCATCCCCTCCGAATTTTGCATCATTCCAGTTGCCCGGGAAATGCACAGTCAGCATTTTGCCTCCCTTTACGCTTTTGTGCGAACTCAATACAAGTATGAATTCCGTGTCAAAATCCGTCGGTATCTCAAGCACGCTTGGTACATTGGTTTTGATAATTTTCACATTCGCTCGCCGCCATTCATTGTCAGATGTTTTGTCAAATCCATATTTGATCAGTTCATTGGCGATATTCTGGCTCGCGGTATTGTTTGGTGTAAAAAGAACAGTAATTCCTTTGCTGTTCATCCTAACTTCCTCCTCATACTTTCTTTCATCTAAAGCACCAGAAAAAACACTGAACACACGAGTGGTACGAGTATATTGTCATCCATCTGGATATCTACGCTCTCGGCAAGTCCTGCCAAAACCGCTAGAGGTATGGCTGCAATACCGACAAAATAATATGCAGGAAGAGATGCAATAATGAAAGCAAGAGTTCCTTCAATTGTTTTTTTCTTATTATATGGTAGTTTGTTCTTTCCCATCCTTCCGATTATTCCTGACATACAATCGCCAAGTGCCAAGATAAGAATAGTAGCTATTATTTGGTTCATATCCGTAAGCGTTACAAGAGGTATTAGAACACCTGCGGCATAGCATGCCGAACCCCATCCAGGAAACATCACATTCTTTCTTTCAAATCGTGTTTCAAACCATTTCACAAATCCAATATGGATGCCAATGAGTCTTGAATTTATCAGTATGGTGCCAATTATTATAGTAGTAAAAACAGCGGCAATCATAAATCCCCTTCCAAAATAAAGCAGGGATAAGATTACTCCAATGCCAAGCACAAGGTGAAATATCTGTCTTTCAAATTCCTTGTCAGCCATTCTTTTTCCCTCTGTAAATTATATCCACAATATAGTATGACAAAATTGCAACAATCAATCCACCTGCAATATCCTGAAATATATGCACTCCTAAATTGAGTCGTGTAAATGATACAAAAAGTGCAAATGCAAGATAGCCCACATAATTTTTCTTGTTAAGAAAAGGAAGCATTAATGCAAATACGGTTGCAGCATGTGCGCTTGGAAAAGAATATCCATATGGGCACCATCCAGTCTCTACACAAGGTCTGTCATGCACAAGAAGTTCCTTTAGGCTTAGGGCTGCAATTGCCGCAATAATAATCGCAAGAAATATTTTCTCCCTTTTTTTGTTTCTTTTTTCACCGACAAACACAAGCACCAGTAATACTGCTACATATATGACATAATCATTCAGCAGCATGCCGATATTGGTTAGCAATGGATTCTGGATAGACATTGCCATTGTTGTGATAGTATCCATCGTGGGTTTTTTCTGTTCACAAATTTATAAACCTAACTCAGTTTTCATATCTCACTTTGTCCATCATTTTCTCTTTCTCACGGTATCCCATTGCATCGTCTCTTCATTTCAAAATTGCGTCTGATACCCCGCTGCTTGCAGCGACCCAATTTTGAAAGTTGTGACCGAATGACCGACAAATCTGTTCGGCAGATTTGTGGTCCATGGAACGTTTCGACGTTCCATTGGAGGTATACCCCACCTGCTTGCAGTGGGGTCT
>JAHJBM010000003.1 GCA_018813505.1 Microcaldota archaeon | reverse complement strand
GTATTCTCAACCAAATAAGTCTTTCAGATTTTTGTTTTTTGAGTTTATCTCAGTGGTTGAGAATAGATCGATCCGTCTTCATAAAGCGAAGCTTTTGAAGAGACAGAGAATAAAATTCTCTGGAACTTTTTTGTTGGATCGGGATAACTGGCGAACTTAATAAGCAGTAGTTCCTCATGACAGCCAAGAAATCCTTGTCCTTTAGGGCGGGGAGTATGTCACGTTGTAGAAATACTTTCAAGAACCAGAACTGCTGAAACGGTGTTGATGCAGTTTATTACTCGGTCTATAACAAATCACGAAAGTAATGCAACTTTTTGACAGTTGAGTCATCTCAGCATGGTTTGAGTGGTCTTTGATCACTGTACAACAGTTGCAAGACGACTGTTGTTTGCTAGTTGTGGGGCAGAACTTTTCTGTTTCACTATAATTGAAATGCAAATTGATAATCTGACAAACAACACAAATGAAGTGAAATGATGAAATAACATATATAACATACTAATATATTGAGCTCATTTTTGGCCGTATTTTTTGGAATTTTCAGCTTTTTCTAAACAAATAAAAAATCGAAACATTTTTATTCTAAACCATAGTTTTCCTTTTTTTATTAGGTTTCTTGTAAAAAATTTTCTTCTCGTACCAAATTTCCCTCCTCCTGTTTATACCTATTATTCTTCGACGTAAAATCGTCTGATCTGGGAAACATTTATAAATGTTATTTCTTTATTCATACAAAAATAGGTGTTTATGGATGAGAAAAATATTTGTATTAATCGCCATATTGGCGTTATTGGGATTTTCAAGTATGTGCTTTGCTACTGCCGTAACCATAGCTTATGGTGGCATTGGAAACTGCAGCAATCTTAGCTGGTCTCATACTGAATATAACATGTCAGGAAGTACTATTTTCGAAGGTAATACTACTGGTATAGGTGCATGTTGGAGAATAAACAACAGCAACATTACTCTTGACTGTTCTGGTGCTACATTAACTGGAAATTCAACTGCTGTTGAAGGGCACAGTGTTTATGGTATCATCATTAATGATACCTACAATAGCGTTAGAACATCACCACTTACCAACATTACTATCATGAACTGCATAATTCAAAATTATACTATGGCCATTGCTCTCAATAATACGAATTGGTCAATTACCCTGCAGAATATTACAGTACGTAATAATACCGATACCGGTATTTTGCTTGACAATACTAACAACGCGACCTTAACCAATGTTACTTCCTATAATAATACAGTGTACGGTTTCGTTTTCAACAGAAGTTCAGATAATACAGTAACGAATGGCACATCATACAACAACAGTTATGGTTACCTAATAAATGCAAGCAACGAAATCACGTTTAGTACGAGTGGCATATATAATAACACGTTTTACGGTATTAATCTATACAATAGTCATAACAACGCCTTTACCGGTTTGCAATTATTTATAAACAAGGATACTGGGTTTGTTCTGAATAATTCTGAAAATAACTCAGTGGCCGGTATGGCATATAATAACACGCTTTATGGATTTTTTATGAATGGGACAAAGAACAATACATTAAGTAGTTGTTATGCATACAATCACACGGTGTATGGTTTTGTTGTGAATGCGACTAATAATGATACTCTACACAAACCATATGCATATAACAATACCCTTACAGGTATATATGTAAATAAAAGTACAAACCTTAGCATAAATCAAGGTACATCATGGAATAACTCTATAGGGTATGTGCTTAATGGAAGTTCTACAAACAATACACTGTACCTGTCTTATGCATACAACAACACAAACTATGGGGTTTACTTTAATGAAAGCCACAACAATACAGTCAACACTGGGTATGCATACAATTACACATTAATAGGTTATGTGTTGAACGCATCAGATAACAATACAATAACTGGCAGTAGTGCATATAATAATAGTGGTAGTGGCACTGGAGGTATCCATGGTTTCTATCTTAACGAGAGCCACAACAACAGTATCGTAAGTAACACAATGTATAACCACAGTCTTTCTGGGATTAATGTCACTAATAGTGTTAATCACACAATAAACAGCAACACACTATATACCAATGGTATCTTTGGAATATACGTGAACTACAGTATAAATAGCACTATAAGCGGCAACACAGTGTATAACCACACTGGTATTGGTATTGTGGTTAATGATAGTTCACACAACAATACTGTATCAAGCAACACCGTCTATAATAACACACTGTATGGTGTCCTGCTTAATTCTAGTGACAACAACACTGTAAGCAGCAATACCATCTACAATCATACCATTGCAGGTCTCGTATTAAATTACAGTTCGGATAACAACACTCTTAGGGATAATACTGTGTATAACAACACGCTCTACGGGGTTTACCTGAACACAAGCCACAACAATACCTTTACAGGTAACATCATTTATGGTGTGCAAAATAACACGGATGAGCTTGGTTACGGTCTTATGGTCCATGCAGGTAATCAGAACATGTTTACCTATGATAAGATCTACAATATGACCAAATTTATGTGGATAAATGCCACAACCATCTTTGGGACAGCAGTTGCTCCAGGATTGGAAAATAACCTGACCCACTTTACGGTTGGTTATTCGGACACTACTGGTCTGATAAACTGGTCACTTATAAATGCAACCAACATTAGCTTGGTCCAACAATCTAATATAATCTTGGAAGCTCAGTTTGTTGCATTGAATATCTCCAACACTGATGCTGCCGAGTGTAACAGGTCTGCAAACGTCAGCTTGGCAGTTGTAAGCGCATGTGGTGATGCAATCTACCATGCTTCTGGATTCCCAACAACGAGGGCGTCAGTTGTCAGTGGAGGTTCAGACTATGTCACTGGTTATGACTCTTGTTCAGCAGGAGTAAAGAAATTCCAGGTTTTAGGATGGAGCGGATACACATTATACGATGTTGGTCCAGCTACGGGAGGAGGTACATCAAGCTCGTCCAAATCATTAACTCTGGAATCTGAATTCGTTTGTCCAGGCAGCAAGTTGGTTGTAACTGCACTTGGTGGAAGCACACCATTGTCAAATGTCAGGGTGTTCATATCAGGTCTTGGCGTAGTTTACAGCGATGCTGATGGTGAAGCAGAGTTTGATATCAGTGCCAGTGGCACCTATCAGATAAGTGCTACAAAATCAGGTTACATATCTGAAACTGGCGAATCCACAGTTACAATGTGTACGGGTGAAGAAGGAGAAACAACAACTGTTACTCCAATAACGCCTGTAACTCCACCTGAAGATCTTTCAACTGGTTCAACAGATGAAGAACCTGAAGAAGAAACTTCAGAAGAGGAAACAGAAGTAACTGAAGAAGAGCAACTACCTCCAGTAGTAGAAGAGGAAGAAGTAGTGGCTCCTCCAGTACAACCACCACCATCTCAACAACAAGATTCCCAACAACCTGGTCAAGCCGGTTCAACAACTGAAACCGGTGCACAGACTCAGAGTGGGGGGCTCGGTGAAATGCTGGGTGGAATCGTGCTATTGTTAGTAGTAATAGCGGTCGTAGGTGGACTGTGGTACTACTTTGGCATGAAGAAAGGTAATGGGAAGAAGTAACATCTTTCCTTTTTTATCTCTTTTTTTATTATCTTTATTTTATCTCTCTATAACTTGTTTTGATCTGATAATTCTCTTCATTTTGTATTTTATACCAAGATTTCTCAATACCGATCCAGTTATAGTAATAAAGTCTATCAAAATTTCTGATTGTTATCTGTTAAATATTTGTTCTATTCTATTAATTTCATAACCAAATTCTACGCTTTTTGTCGAAGTTATGTTAAGCCAATGCCATGATTTTTAAATCCTATCTGCAATTATTTCACCAATCTGTGGCGATCAAATCTCTTTAATCCACAGTATGAATAAAACTATTTTGCGAGATGATATGATGGCGACAATATCAGAAAAAATACTTTTAGAACATTTGACCGATGGACAAAAGCTTCCTGAAGCAGGAACTGAGATCAGCATAAAAATAGATCAAACACTTACCCAAGATGCCACTGGTACTATGGCGTATCTAGAATTCGAGGCATTGGGCATTCCAAAGGTAAAAACAGAGCTTTCTGTGAGTTATGTTGACCACAATATGCTTCAGACAGATTTCAAGAATGCAGATGACCACGATTATCTAAAGAGCGTAGCAGCGAAATATGGTGTATTATATTCAAGACCTGGAAATGGAATATGCCACCAGGTTCATCTTGAACGGTTTGCTGCTCCAGGCAAAACTCTTCTTGGTTCTGATTCGCATACTCCGACTGCTGGCGGTGTTGGTTCGCTAGCCATTGGCGCCGGAGGGCTTGACATTGCACTTGCAATGGGTGGCGCATCTTTTGTGCTTAATATGCCTAAAATTGTCGGTGTTAAGCTTATTGGGGAACTTCAGCCATGGGTGAGTGCAAAGGACGTTATATTAGAATTGCTTCGCATGCTTACTGTAAAAGGCGGCGTTGGTAAGATATTCGAATACGTTGGCCCTGGTGTAAAATCATTAAGCGTTCCTGAAAGAGCAACCATAACAAACATGGGTGCAGAACTTGGGGCAACATCCTCAATTTTCCCATCTGATAAAAAAACTCTCGAATACTTGAAAAACCAGGGTCGCGAATCAGAATGGAAAGAAATGAAAGCAGATTCAAAGTCTGACTTTTCCGAAACTATCGAACTCGATCTTTCAAAAATCGAGCCAAATGTAGCAAAGCCGCACATGCCTGATCAGGTCTGCAAGGTATCTGAAATCGAAGGCCAGAAAGTAAATCAGGTTATAGTTGGAAGTTGTACAAACTCTTCATACTATGATCTTATGGTTGTTGCAGCTGCACTAAAAGGCAAAAAAGTCCACCAAGACATCTCATTTTGTATTCTTCCTGGTTCACGGCAGGTTTATGAAACATTGGCAAGAAACGGCGCATTAGCAGATCTTATCTCATCTGGTGCACGCATTCTCGAATCTGCATGCGGTCCGTGTATAGGCATGGGCATAGCTCCGAGAAGCGGGGCAGTTACTGTAAGAACATTTAACCGTAATTTCAAAGGCAGGTGCGGTACCGCTGATGCTGGCGCATACCTTGTTTCTCCAGAGACGGCTGCAGCAATCGCTATTAGTGGTATTTTCACAGATCCGCGCAAACTTGGTGATGCGCCAAAAATTCCAAAACCAAAACTGGTCATTGATGACAGTATGATACTCAAACCGCCTGAAGATGGTTCAGAAGTTGAAATAATCCGTGGGCCAAACATTGCACCTCTTCCTGATCTAAGACCAGTGGAAGATACGATCGAAAAAGAAGTCCTGCTGAAAACAGGTGACAATGTAACTACAGATCAGATAATGCCTGCTGGTGCAAAGGTTCTTCCATTAAGAAGCAATATCCCGGCGATAAGCGAGCATGTTTTCATAAGTGTTGATCCAGAGTTCCCAAAAAGAGCAAAAGAGAAAAAAGGCGGGTTCATTATTGGTGGTGAAAACTATGGCCAAGGTTCTTCACGTGAACATGCGGCCATTGCGCCATTATATCTTGGTGTTAAGGTGGTTATAGTCAAAAATTTTGCCAGAATACACAAAGCCAATCTGGTGAACTGGGGCATAGTACCACTTGAATTCGAGCAAGCGACAGATTATGACAAAATCAATCAGGGTGATATTCTCGTAATCGAAAACCTACGGGCTGGTATAAAAAGCGGGAAAGTGAAAATAACCAACAAAACAAAGAATGCGCATTTTAATGTACTATGCGATCTTGGCGAGCAGTCAAAAGATGTTTTACTTGCTGGTGGGAATATCATGTACGTAAAACACAATACAAGTGCTAAATAATATGATCGAAATAATATGATCGACGTAATACATTATCTAAGGTGAAACTATGACTCAAGAAGGACAAAAAATAAAAATGGAAAATGGAAAATTGGAAGTTCCGGATATCCCTACCATTCCCTACATCGAGGGTGACGGTGTCGGTATTGATATTTCGCCGGTTATGATCAAAGTAGTTAATGCTGCTGTTGAAAAAGCGTATGATGGTAAAAGAAAAATCGTTTGGGAAAAAATACCTGCTGGTGAAGATGCATTCAAAACTCAAGGCACATATCTTCCTGATACGACTGTTGATTCAATACGTGATCATATTGTTGCCATAAAAGGGCCGCTCACTACACCTGTGGGTGGAGGTCATAGAAGTTTGAATGTTACAATGCGTCAGGTTCTTGATCTTTATGCTTGTGTAAGACCTGTGCGTTGGTTTGAAGGAACACCTGCACCTGTTAAAGAACCTGAAAAGCTTGATGTGGTGATATTCAGGGAAAATACGGAAGATGTTTATGCTGGAATAGAATGGAAGCAGGGAACAGCTGAAGTGAAAAAAGTGATCGCATTTCTTAACAACGAAATGGGCAAAAAAGTAAGGGAAGATTCAGGTATTGGAGTAAAGCCAATTTCTATATACGGAACAAAACGCCTTGTTGCAGCTGCAATTCAATATGCTATCGACAACAAACGCAAATTAGTAACCATTGTCCACAAAGGAAACATAATGAAATTTACTGAAGGCGCTTTCCGAGAATGGGGGTATGAGGTTGCAAAGGAAATGTTTGGTGACAAAACCGTAACCGAAACAGAAGTTACGGAAAAGTATGGTGGCAAGGTACCTGAAGGAAAGATTCTCATCAACGATCGAATAGCCGATGCCATGTTCCAGCAATTGCTTCTAAGGCCTGATGAATATGATGTTATTGCAACACCCAATTTGAATGGTGATTACATATCAGATGCGTGTGCTGCACAGGTCGGTGGTCTTGGTATTGCTCCTGGTGCAAATATTAATTATAAAACCGGTCACGCTCTTTTCGAGGCAACTCATGGAACCGCACCAAAACACGCCGGTCAGGACAAGATAAATCCAGGTTCACTTCTACTTTCTGCGGCAATGATGCTTCATTATATGGGTTGGAAAGAAGCAGCAAAGCTTGTCGAAGATGGTCTTGAAGCCACAATACGTTCCAAAAAAGTCACCTATGATCTCGAAAGGCAGATTCAAGGTGCAACGCTTGTCAAGTGTTCTGAATTCGGAGATGCATTAATCGAGAATATGTAATTTTTTATTTTCTTTTTGTAAATAAATATTGGAGCTGAACAAACATGGCAAGAAAAAAAATTCGTGAACATGATGCAAAGCAATTATTGAGCAGACATCTAACGGAGATTTCTAGCGTTAATATCGCATTGAAATCAGTGCAGGTAACTGCGGAAACAAACCTCGAGACATTGGCAAAAGAGCACCAGTGGCTCAATGATGAAAAACTCGTGGTAAAACCAGATATGCTGTTCGGTAAACGAGGAAAGCATAATCTTGTCTTGCTTAATGCAAATTTCCATGAAGCACAGAAATTCATAAAAGAAAAGCTTGGAAAGGAAGTCGAGATAAGTGGAGTAAAAGGATTCATAACTCATTTTATCGTCGAGCCGTTTGTTCCACATAATAATGAATATTATCTATCAATAGTTTCCACAAGAGAAGGTTGCATGATACACGTTTCTGCCACCGGTGGTATGGAAGTTGAAGAAAATTGGGATAAAATGGCTCACATCTCGCTTCCAATCGACATGCCTATCGATCAGTTTGATTTCAATACTGCAATCGGAGACAAACTTCCAAATGACAAGAAGCAAAAAATCATTGATTTTGTCAAGGCATGCTATAAAGTTTATCTTGATTTAGATTTCAGTCTTCTTGAGATGAATCCATTTACCTTTGATCCAAATGGAAATCCGTTCCCCTTGGATATGCGTGGAGAATTGGATGACACTTCTGCATTTAAGAATATGAAAAAATGGGGGGACATCGAATTTCCAAAACCGTTTGGCAGAACTCTCTATAAAGAAGAGCAGATGGTAAAAGAAATGGACGAGAAAACCGGTGCATCGCTCAAACTCACATTACTCAATCCACAAGGTCATATTTGGATGATGGTTGCAGGTGGCGGTGCAAGTGTTATTTATACAGATACTGTAGTCGATCTTGGCTATGGCGCTGAACTTGGAAATTATGGAGAATATAGCGGAGATCCAAACGAGGAAGAAACCTATCAATATGCAAGTGTTTTGCTTGATCTCGCAACTCGAAATCCTGATGAAAAAGGCCGTGCCCTGCTAATCGGTGGTGGCATTGCTAATTTTACTGATGTTGCAAATACTTTTAAGGGCATTATCCGTGCGCTTAAGGATTATAAACAAAAGTTAATTGATTCCAAAACTCATATCTATGTTCGTCGTGGCGGTCCAAATTATCAAACCGGACTAAAACTCATGCGTGATCTTGGGAAGGAACTTGGTGTGCCGATCGAGGTGTTCGGTCCAGAGGCGAGCATGACTAAAATAGTGCCGATGGCTATCAATTATGTTAAAGACAATAACAAAAGCAATAATCGAGGTGCTTAATATGGATGCAAAACTTTTTTCACCGGAAACACAGGCAATAATCTACAATTTCAAGGCAAATCCAGTACAGAGAATGCTTGATTTTGATTATCTCTGTAAAAGAAAAAATCCGTCGATAGCAGCACTTGTTTCACCAGGTTCAAAAGGCGGAATTCAAAAGGCCTTTTTTGGTCCAAAAGAAATATTACTATCTATCTACGGTACCATTGGAGACGCTTCAAAGGCCCATCCAAAAGCCGATGTAATGATAAATTTCGCTTCGTTCCGTAGCGCATATGATTCAACAAAAGATGCACTTCATAAAGATGGTATCAAAACCGTAGTTATAATCGCAGAAGGTATCCCAGAGAATCAGATCAAAGACCTTACCTTGTTAGCAAAGAAAAAAGACAAGATGATTATTGGGCCAGCTACTGTTGGCGGAGTTCAAGCTGGCGCATTCAAGATAGGAAATACCGCAGGTACTGTTGACAATATTATTGCATGCAGGCTTTATCGTCCTGGTTCAGTGGGGTTTGTTTCAAAATCAGGTGGACTTTCAAATGAATTGTACAATATTCTTGCCCAAACTACTGATGGTCTTTACGAGGGAATAGCAATTGGTGGTGATGCCTATCCCGGTTCATCGTTGTTGGATCATATCTTGCGTTTTGAAAAAATCCCAGAAATAAAAATGATCGTTGTTCTTGGTGAACTTGGTGGTAAAGAAGAATACAACATCGTAGATGCAATCAAATCTGGCAAGGTCAAGAAACCAATTGTTGCATGGGTTACTGGTACATGTGCAAGTATATTCCCAACTGAAGTGCAGTTTGGTCATGCTGGTGCAAAGAGCGGTGCAGAACAGGAAAGTGCACAGGCAAAGAACAAGGCATTGAAAGAAGCTGGCGTTATTGTACCTAATTCATTCGAGGAATTTTCAAAAGTCATTGCAGAAACATACCAAAAGCTTGTAGCTAATGGAACAATTCAACCTGCAAAAGATGTGCTGCCCCAAACAGTTCCTGATGATTTCAAAGCTGCTGCCAAATCAGGTAAGGTACGCAGGCCAACTGGATTTATGTCAACCATATGTAATGACTGTGGTGAAGAACCAACCTATGTTGGCATTCCAATGTCAAAGGTTGTGGAAGATGGATATTCAATCGGAGATGTTATCTCTCTTCTCTGGTTCAAAAAGAAACTGCCAAAATACGCTACCAAATTTATTGAAATGTGCATTATTATCACTGCTGATCATGGACCATGTGTTTCAGGTGCTCACAATGCAATTGTAGCTGCCAGAGCAGGAAAAGATCTTGTTTCGTGTGTCGCGTCAGGTACTTTGACAATAGGACCTCGATTTGGCGGTGCCATAGATGATGCGGCAAGATATTTCAGGGATGCTTGTGATCGTGGACTTCAACCAGATGAATTCGTAGAAGGTATGAAAAAACAGGGTATGAATGTGCCAGGTATAGGCCACAGGATCAAAAGTGCGAAGAATCCAGACAAACGTGTTGAGTTGCTGAAAGATTACGCAAAAAAGAATTTCCCATCAACAAAATATCTTGACTATGCACTTGGTGTGGAGAAATATACTTTGCAAAAGGCCAACAACCTTATCCTGAACGTTGATGGATGTATAGGCATTCTATTTGTTGATTTGTTAGCAACAAGCAATGAATTCAGCAAAGATGAAATCAAGGAAATAATTGATCTCGGCGGGTTGAACGGGATATTTGTCCTTGCGCGAACCATTGGCATGATCGGTCATGTTCTTGACCAAAAAAGGATGAAACAGCCGTTGTACAGGCATCCACAAGATGATATCTTTTATGGGGAATAAAATTATTCTATATTCTCTATTTTCTATTTATTCTTCAACCTATCTTATCTCCATTATTCACTTTTCTTTCTGCTTGAAGTAAAACCACATTATCATCTGAACCTGCATAAACTCCCATTACTAAGACTTCAGAGAAAAAGTTCGCAATTTGTTTTTTTGGAAAATTAACTACACAAATTACTTGCCTTCCAACAAGATCTTCTTTCTTATAATTTCTCACAAGCCTTGCTGATGATCTTTTGATACCTAGTTCAGTTCCAAAATCAATCTCAAGTTTATATGCCGGTATTTTTGCTCCTTGGAACTCTTCTGCTTTAATGACTGTGCCTACGCGTATATCTATTTTCTGGAAATCTTCCCATGTTGCTATATTGGTCATAATCTATTATTGTTTTTCCACAATTTAAAACTTCTTTAAGAATTTTTTTACTTATGCCTAACTTTTTAATCCTTTTTGTATAAAAATAAAACATATGGATAAAATCGATAGACGCATAATCCATGCTCTTGATACAAATAGTCGTGCTCAGAACACTGAAATCGCCAAGAATGTTGGGATTTCAAAACAACTCCTGAAATACCGCCTAGGTACTCTTCTTAATCATGGGGTTATTGAGAAGTTTTACACCGTAATAAATGGAGTAAAATTCGGTCTTATTTATTTTCGTGTTTATATCCGTCTTCAAGGTGTGGCAGAGGAGCAAGAAGCAGAACTTATCCAATCGCTTATCTCAAATCCATACATTACCTGGGTTGTCAAATGTCGCGGGCAATGGGATTTAATCATAAGTATCTATGCTAAAGATACCGAGCATTTCTCCAATAATTTTCAATCTATGGTAGACAAGTTCCAGAAAAACATCCTGAAAAAGAAAATCGTTTTGATAAGAAATGTAATTTTCTTAACTCGAAACTACTTGTCTGAGGATGCAAATAGTTTTGTTTCTGTTTATGGTGGAGTAACTGAGAACATTAAAATGGATGAAAGAGAACACAAAATTTTGTTTGAACTGGCACGAAATTCAAGAATTACAATACTATCTTTGGCTGAAAAAGCGCACACTGCTCCAGATACGGTAAGGTCAAAGATAAAAAAATTAGAAAAATCAGGTATTATCAAAGCACATAAGGTTGCCATATCTTATTCCAAAACTAATATCTTGTTCTTTTTGGTGTCAGTGACTCTTTCGAGTACTTCAGAAGTATCAAGGAAAAAACTTGAAGATTACTGCAAATCCCATTCCAATGTTATCTACCTTGTCAATCTTCTTGGGGATCATGAGATGGATCTTGAAATCGAGGTTAATAGACAGGAAGAAATTGATAATCTTCTAAGGGATCTAAGGAATAAATTTCCAAATATAATTCGTGATATGGAAACTACACAAATAACCGGACAACATAAACTTGAGTATTATCCGTTTAGGGAAAATCCGACAAAATGATTATTCAAAAGTTCCGGTATCCCACTCACTTCTTAACCTATCATATATCCTCCATGTGAATGAATCCGCATTTATATCTAACTCAACTAACATTCCATAATATCTCTTTTCTTTGCTAGTCAATCTGGGCCACGAGATTCCAGTACATCTTTTTGCTGCATTTTCCGAACCTCCACCATACACTCTTTGGCAAAGTTCATGTGCTTCATCATCATCCACATTGAAATTCCTATTTTTGTCAGCAGCAACCTCTGCAATTGTCGTGTATCTAATTCTTCTATTAATTATGTTTATCTCTTTTTCATAATTTAATTGTTTATCTCTTTGTTGGACCAGTTCCATGTAAACTCTTCTCTGATATTCGGTTCTATAAAGCAAGTATAATGTAATGGCAAATCCTATGGCTACTAATGCAATTGCTGTTGTAGCAGCTGCAACTGCTATCATTCTTCTAAATTGTTTCCTCACTCTTTTTTCAGCGCTTTTTTTATCATAAATTCCTTCACCCGTATTCACAACAACTACCATGTCTTCTGGTGTTAGTTTATATCCTACTGCACCTGCAAAAGCGACTGCTGCCGAAGGCTCTGCATCCATATCAATCATTTGTAGAAATTCGTGCTCTATTTTTATCGCCTTATCACTTACTGTGATTATCTCAAGTCTGCCTTTATCAACCAATAATTTAATCTCTTCCTTGTGATTAGAATGACCACAAACCAGTTTGTCTGCAACACTTTCCTTTGGATGCCCAAGGAAATCTTTGTTTTCATTTTCTGGTGCCAGAATATTTCCACTTACTGTTACACCAATTATTTTTGGTGCATTTCCAACCCATTCTTCTTGAGCTGCTTTTGCAAGTGCCACTGCAAGTTCGCCATCACCAACAGGGCAAAATAGGTATTTTGGTACTGACTCATTTTGTTCTTCCAGTTGTTCTCTCATCTCTCTTACAATCCGTTGATAACCATTTTTTGGTTCAGTATCATCGACTTTTATTATCCTGTCATCAGCTATCTCTCTATTCAAAGTCTTTTTTACTATACGCCTCATTTCGTTCAGGCATATCTCTTTTGTGATATCTACCTCAATCACAATCGAATGTTCTTCTAGTTTTCTTATCATTGCTTTTGTCATTTTTCCTTTGGGCACAAGATTGACAACTGTCCTTTTTTGACCTGTTTGTGTTTCCCAGTCCCTTGCAATTCTTCCTAGTTCATATCCTGAATTACCATAAGTTATGTGAACAAACACTATTTCATCATCAGTTCTTGAATATTTTTCAACAAATGGTTCCATTCTTACTGCCTTTATCGTACATGGCAGCGAGCCACCTCTTCTTCCACTTTCATCTTTGATTAAAACATTGGCTCCGTTACATCTGCCTTTATATCTGGGATTAGGATCGAGTGGACTTCGTACGAGTTTTGAAACATATGTCAGAGTTCTTACTGTCACCTATGATCACCACAAAGTTCTTCTTTTTCAGGATCAAACGGATTGTCTGGATCAAATTCTCTGAATCGGTATTGTGGCTCATCAGACCAGGGTACTCTTCTTCTCACTAGTCGTTGTGTATATATATCATAACTAAGTTCTCCAAGTGTTGGTCCTCTTTCTCTCACTGTTCTTCTTTTTTCAAGATACTCCTGTGTAATTCGTTGCCTACTCGGAATAGTTATAACGTCAGAACCCAGTTCTGATAAATGGATTATGAATATGGCCTCATCCATTGTAAAATCCTGTTCAGAGAATATTATTCTCTGTGGTCCATTTTGACATGGGTGATCATTCATATCAGGAAGTAATCTACAGCCCCTAATTAGTTCTTCTTCACTGAGTACCTGGCTACCATCTCTATTCAGATACAATCTAACTCTATCCATTGTCCTTTGTATTTTAGTATATTCTGTCTGCATCTCATATTCTCTTCTTTGCAATCGTAAAAATCTCTCTTTTTCAACATCTGTCTGGGGCATCAAACAAACTGATATCAGTATGTTAGCAAGAATTGCAGCAGCCAAGATGGTAATTCGATTATTTCTCAACTTTCTTTTTATCTTTTTCAAAATTTTTCCACTGGTTGAATCATCTACAATTCCCGTTCCAGTATTCACTACTATGTTTATCTCATCTGGTTTTAACACTCCGTTCTTCTTTAGGATTTCCAATCCGCAGAAAGCAGCTGCCGATGCTCCTTCAGTTTGAATTCCATATCTACTTAATTTTTCTTGAATCTGGCGTATTCGCTCATCTGATGCAGCAATTATTTCAACTACGTTCTTTCCTTCCTTCGTTCGAAGTTTTGCTATTGCTGATTTGAATGGAGTGTATGAAGTACAGAGTTTTTCAGCTTCATTTCCATCATGTTGTTCTACAAAAAACTCATCAGATAAAAGGGGACTGCCATCAGTGGTTACACCAATAATTTCTGGACATTCTTCGCCCCACAATTCAATTGCTTTTTCTGTTATTTCAAGAAGAGTGTGTCCTGAACCTGCAGATACGAATATTCTAGCTGGTTTTCTACCTTCTCCAGTCATTTGATCGTAAATTTCCTGTGTTATCTGATCATATCCTCCTACAATCCCATACTGTTCAACCTGAACTATATCAGATTCATTGAGTTCACGTGTCAATTTTTTCCTAACAGCTTCCTGTGCAATCTGTTGCATTTCAGGAACGCTAATTATTTTTTCGTTCAAGTCCATTTCTACAACTAGCGAACCTGCGTTGCATAATGCGTTTTTTATCTTTTTAGGAGTATTTTTTGAAACAATATTCACTACTATTCTTGTTTTTCCTGGATTCTCATCTTCAAATTGTTTTGCAATTTTTGCCATGCTAAATCCAGAATTGCCTGCAGTTATCTGGACAAATGCGATTTCAGTTCTATCTGCATACTTCTCAATTAGTGCTATATTTCTCCTATCTTTAGCAGTATGGCTAATTTCATTTCCATTCTCATCCTTAATCCATACTGACGTACAATGTGTTGAACTAAGTTCAGTACTTTCATACAATGGAGTGTGGCCTATTTTTGGCTTGGCTGAGGATATAGCTGCAGTTTTTTTGCCTGTCTGAGGTTCATCTCTTCGTCTGATTAGTCCCACAGTTATTTTCTTTGTCTATTTATGTTTTTAAATGTTTCTTTATGGTTATTTATGGTGGATCCTCCATCATTGTGCGATAATCGCCGTTCTGGAACGGCTCTAATCATATATACAAGGTTGTAGTAAATAGTTTCTAGTGTATTTAAATGGAAGTTCGGGAAATGCACCTTTATTCACCAAAGGTGGAAATGTTAGATGTAGCGAATCTCTTCAATCTTATCGTTAAGGCAAAATTCCCTCTTTTGGGGTTCATTGCCTTTTCAGATATCTTCTCCATCAATCCAATTAATTTCATTTTAAGGAGAAAAGAGAATACTGTCAAATTATACATTCGGGAAAAATCATGCCTTAAAAATCTCTCAGCATTAATATTCCCATTCCGTTTATGCGAAACAACCACAATACAAAAAATTCCTGGCTCGTTTTTTCCATTTCCAAGTTTTTTCCTGATCAACGGTTCAAGGCATGATGTTCTTGATTTCATACTTAAAGCTGATATCGAAGAGATCTCCTTGAACGTAAGCAAGATCTTGGGTAAATTCATAACAATCGGAACAATTACCAATGCACATGGGAAAAAGGGAGTTGTAATCGTACGCAAGCCCACAGAGTTTCTTAGATTTGATCTTGAAAAAAATCCGTCCATCTATATCGAGCTATTGGAACCATTGCCAAAAACAATGCACATGAGTTCAAAATTTCCTGTTTTTGAAGAAACTGGGATGAGTTTGGGTGTGGATAACTACGATTCCCTTCAACACACTCTAATCGTTGGTACTTCGGGTGCAGGTAAAAGCAAAGCTCTTGCTGTACTTCTAAAAGCGCTTGAAGCAAAACATAAAGATACTACCAGAACCATTGTAATCGATCCGCATGGTGAATTTGGCAAAATCCTGAAAGGTTCAAAAGTTATAAATTTCATAGATAACTACATTGAACCTCTTGACGTAGGACAAGAAAAATCACCGATGCTCACTCAGCTTATTTCGCAATTGATCTCCTCAAGTATCGGGCAGGAAAACAAATATTCAGAACGGGTTCTTTTCTATACAATACATCTCCTGGTTTCGATCGACAAGCTCGAATTGGCAAACATAAGCAAACTTCTGACCGATTCAGCTGTCAAAGCAGAATTTGTAAGTATGTCTGACAATTCCGAAGTCAAACGATTTTTTGATGAAGAATACAATGATATCTACATTCATCATTTCAATAATGCGATTCTACCAATCCTAAATTTTATTGGTGAATATGAGCTTTATCTTGGAAAAGAAAAGAAACGAGAAAATCTGCTCGAATCGATAAAAAATAATCGCATAACTGTGGTATCATTCAATCCACACTTCTTTGGAAGGCGAATGATCAGTTTTCTTGCAGGCGCAATCATAAACCAGATGTATATCCTTGCCATCACTGAAAAACTGATGGATAAACCGACAGTGTTGGTTGTGGATGAATTTCCCCGAGTTGAAACAAGAGTAACTAGAGATATCCTTTCAGAAACAAGAAAATTCAATCTATTTGCTTATCTATCATGCCAATATCTTGGTCAGCTGAGTAAAGAAGTGCTTGATAGTATTGTTTCAAATACTAGAAATATTATCGCCTTCAAAGTAAACAAACAGGATGCAGCTATGCTTAGTTCGATAATGGAAATTAAAGTCGAGGAATATTTCAAGAAAAGCAGAGGTCAGACAGAATTGGAGGAATCAAAGAAAGAGATGTTTGTTCGTTTGCATCAAAGGGAGTGTATTGTGAGGCTTTTTGACGGTACAAAATATCTACTTCCAATGAAATTAAAGATCGTTGATATGGCACGGTGGGGGTTAGGTGAAGCTACAAATCCTCAAATTCCTATTTATTCATCGGATTCATCTGATGATTCGAATGGCGAGTCTGGTTCTTCTTCTGTAGAGAAGATTGCGAAGCCCGAACTTCCAGAACCTATCGCTGAAGAAAATTCATAAGATGAAACTTCTTATTCTGCCAGTGGTGTTCCTGTTGTGCATGGAATAGCTAAAAACGGAGATCTTATATTAAAAAAGGAAAAACGAACCCTAAGAAGAAGAGGGATTAATAAGGATTAGTTTCACTATTCATTTAGTATCTCTCTTATCGTTGGCTCACTATCATGTAAAATGCCCATACATTGTGCATTATTTGATTCATTTACCATACTAAATTGCCCAATCATTGGTGGGGTTTCCCGTATTCTGTGATAACAGTCGAGTTCATCAATTCTAAAATCAACTAATGTCAATGATCCTTCCTGCGCTTTGGTTCTACATTCTTTGTTCCTTTCTGTCTGAAGAACTTTGCAAATATCTCCAATCTCGTTTGTTTCAATTCTCCCATCCTTATCTAAATCTGCACTTTCCTCTACTTTAGCTAATGCTAGGTATGCCCTCCTTTGTTCATAACTTGTTTCCAGAACCCCAAATGCATAAGAACCTAACAAAGTATTATGCACTGTGGCAACTCCATTCCTCATTGTACATGTTGTGGTAGCACCAAATGTTATTAGACTTATTACGCTCAAGACAACTGCAGTAAGAAAAGTAGCCAATCTCCTGATTTTTCTCCTCACAAATCTTTTCTCTTCATCACCACTATATTTCCCCTTTCCTGTATTGATTATAACTACTTCTTTTCCTTCTAATCTGAATTTATCTGGTCCACAAAATGCAGTTGCAGATGCTCGTTCTACGTTTATTCGCAAGTCTGTTAGTTGCATAAGTTTCTGTCCAATCTCTAAATCATCCACTCCTACAAGATGCAATATTTTCTCTCTTTCTAATCTTTTTACTTCACCTAAAAATGGACTATGTGGCGTTCTAATCTTGTTTGGGCTATCATCATCATTTTCTACAAATTCCTGGTTTAATAAAAGTGGACTGTCTGGTAAACACATTCCGACAAATATTGGGAGCTTCTCTCCATGCTCTTCTGTCCAATTAAGTGCAGCAGTCACTATGGCAAGTAATGTCTCCCCACTTCCGGCAGGTAAGAATACATAATCTGGTCTTATATCAGCATCAACTATTTCCTGCCATATCTTCCAATAACCTTCTTCTAATTTAATGTGTTCGTGTGACTCGACTTGTATGATCTCATAATGTTCATTTGGAGCTGCTGATTCTGCAAATTCCATCATCTCTTTATCTGTTATCAATTGTTTGCTGTCATGTTCAACAAGAGTAGAATATTCTTCATCATATTCTCTGAATTTAGCCTTTATTTTTTCATCCATTTTTGAAGAAATAATATTCACTACTTTCCAGTCTTTTTCAGGGTATTTTTCCCGGAATCTTTTTACAAGTTCTAAAAGACTCAAACCTGCATTTCCTGCAGTAATCTGTACCAACACTACATTGTCACTATGTCTGTATCTTTCTATTACTGCACGCATCTTTCTATCTTTAGCGGTTCCACTGGCTTCATTTTCTGATTCGTCTTTTATTATAATCCTTGTTTCTAGTGAACTAAGGCGATTGTGACGCAAACATGGGGTTTCCCCTATCCTTAGGCCTAAATATGCTGGTCTTTCTTTTCTTATTTGTTTCATCGTTGTTCAGTATTTACATTGCTGGTTTATGTTTTTAAATGTTCTTTTATGGAACATTGTGGGTTATTCACATCCAATGTTAAATATATCCCATTTCAAATCTTTTTTATCTTCTAATTCGTTTATTATTTGTTCAAGTATGGCCGTTTTCGTTTGTTTGTATTTATCCAGAGCATAAACTGCATTTCCTATTCCATGTCTCATATTCTTCACATTAAAACAAAACATGGAATCTTGCACGTTTTCGCAGTTATGTGAATAGTAAATATCCGAACAATTACTGCAGCTATCAACTTCAAATCCTCTTGAGAGTTTTAGTGAATTATAACATTTTATGCCCAAACTTGATTCAACGGTTAATTGACTTCCAAACATATATTCGGAATTCCTTGGCCAAAAACAGTATGCAGAGTTCTTGCTGTCATTATAAACACAGCCGCGGCAACAGTTTACAGAACTGTTTGATAGGGCGCTTTCAAAGACATTGTTGTTTTCACCTAGCCTGAATTCTGATATGAAAAAAGCTATTTTCCAAAGCGAACTTTTTATACTTTCAAAGGATTCCAGGTCAGTTTCATCTAGTTTTGTAATTGTAGCAATTTTTCTTGCTTCATGTTCCTTTACCAACCTATCTCCTGGCAATACTGAAAGAGGATAATTGCTGCTTTTGAATAAAGTGCTGTTGCTTACACATGATTTTGCTTTTTGAACTGGGGGTATGTGTTTTGTCAGCCATCTGTCATATCTGTCAAGATCTGTTAATTCCTTTCCAAGAATCGTTTTTGATGTTTTTCTAAATACGTTTTCTATGGTTTCTAAGTTCTTTTTTTCGTCGCAGTTTTCGAAATCCAGTTCAATCCTTGCTTTTTTTCCTGGTTCAGTTGCCATATCAATTACTGAAGGCAAGTATTTCTTATCCTCTAATTCGTCTCTTATTTGTTCCACTAATTTGTTTTTGATTTGTAAAAACTTGTCTTTACCTAACTCTAGGTTTCCAATAACAAAACTTTTTGTATCTGTATTAAAAGAAAACATCACATTTTGTGATCCTCTTGCTCCAAAACTACAATAACAATCGCTACAGTTAAAACAAGTCCATGTTTCAAATGATCTATGTCCGTTAAATCCCTCAAGACATCTTATAAGAAAATCAGATCCACAATCACTATTGGTAGTAAATACGTACTTGCAATTTTTGACGTGTGAAGAATAAGCAACATATTCACAACCATAGACATAATCTGATTTGTAAACATAATGTGAATTCTGGATGTTTGAACTTTCTCCGATATTTTTCGAATTTCCAAGTACTACATTTCCACAATACTGAAATCTCTCTCTGAACGCATCTGCAATGGAATCAATATCTTTTATTTCGTTGATGTCAAGTGGACTAAATCTTTTATTGAAATCTATTTCGTCTAATGATACAAATTTCCCATCTTCACAATAATATGGGACCGCAAAATAAACATTTTTACCTGATACTGTGGATTTTTTCTGTTTAACTGGTTCTACGTATTCACTAAGCCATTTGTCATACTGTTTAAGCTCTCCAATCTCATCTCCTAAAAGCGTTTTGCAGGTTATTTTCCAAACTTTATCTAACGTCTCATATGTAGCATCCATTGACATCTAACCCATATACCTTATGTTGAAAATATCACGTTCATAAGATTTTTTTTCCTGTAAATCATTTACGATTTCATTCAAAACCATTGATCTGATTCGTTTGTATTCCTCAGCACCAATAACAGTATTCCCAATGGCATATCTGAGATTTTTCGTATTAAAACAAAACATAGAATCCTGAACGTTTTCGCAGTTATAACAAAACACCAGTCCACTTGAACTCTTACACCCATCAACTTCAAAACAACGCGTGATCTTAGTAGAATTATATGCATGGATCAGGAAACTTGAATTCATTACTCCATAACATCCAAATGCATTTTGAGAAAATAACACATACCAACCATGTGAAATATTTTTCACTCCTCTATAGGTGTCATCTCCGTACATGATATTCCTTCCATCTCCAGCGCCACTGCATTTTTCTACGTTAGCATATGTCCAATGTCTAAAATTTCCACAATAATAATTTACTGGTTCGATGAATTTGTTTATCATATCCTTTATTGTGCTATTTTTGATTTCATCTGCGTTAAAATGAGTTTTTGGTAATTTTTCCATCTCATCAAGCGATATTGACCTTGCATTATAAAATCTTTTTTTCAGATATATTGGGCACGTAGGTATCCAAACATCGTTGCCACTAATTGCTGATGTTGTTCTCTCTGGTATCGGGACTCGTTTACCAATCCATTCCCCATACTCTTCAAGTCCTTTAAGTTCAGCACCAAGTAATAGTTTAGTGGTATTGGAAAATTCTTTTTCTAATTCTTCAATCATGTTTCCACCCATTGAGAATATCTACTATAGAAAATCCGAGTCGTTTCTTTGTTTTCAGTTCATCAATCATTTCACCAAGTAATTTGTTTTTCAATTCATTGTATTGATCCTTACTAAGCTGAACATTTCCAATCACGTTCTGTTTTGCTCTAAGGTTGAATGAAAACATGCAATTTCCAGAGTTCATTATATTAAAACAAAAATAGCAATCTGAAAGGGCCACTGATGATACGATCTCAAAACAACGTCTTAAACTGTTATTGTAAAAACACCTGATACAATTCGTACTTTCTCCACTTGTTGTCACTGCAAAATTTGATTCACCATCATAAATCAAATAGCAATATGCCATATACTTGCTGCGCACAATGTTGGCAGAATTCAGTATATATACACTATCAGTTATGTCATCAGAATACTCAACATATTTAGAGTTTCCAAGGGTTTTGTTTCCACAATATATTATCTTCTCTTGTAATTCATTAACCAATGAATCAATATCTTTTATCTTATTTACATTAATTGGTTTTGATAGTTCTTTTGAAGCGAGTTCTAATTCGTTAGCATAATCAAAAAATTTTGCATCGTTACAATACTGTTCAGATGCAACCCACAACTCCTTTCCGGAAAAATCCGATTTCACTGCCTTACCAACCATCGCTTCTTTCAAATACTGGTCGTACTCTTGCAACTCACCTAGTTCCTCTCCGAAAAGAATTTTACATGTTGTTTTCCAACCTTTATTAAGAATATTGTATGGCTCGCGCTCCATATTTAAGAGTTATTCATTTTCGTCTATATATCATTAATACCGCTATAGAGCGGTAATCATGTTTTCAATGTGCAATTTCGAGTTTTGATCTGAGTTCTGTTTTTGTTTTATGAACTATATTTTTCTCAAAACTTTACTAAGAACTGGTAACAATTTCATTTCTGCTTTCCTCAGATGCTCAGCAACAGTTGATGGGGCGAGATCAACTTTTTCCGCAAGTTCTTCTATTGTAATTCTTTTTGGCATTTCGTAATATCCATAATCGCCAGCGAGTCTAAATATATCAAGTTGTTTACCACTTAGCAATTCCTTTGCAGATTTAAGATCAAAAAATCCACTTTTGCTAAAAACACCATATCCATTTGCATCATCCGTTTTGAAATGTTTTTTCTTTTTTAATCTAACTTCATATCCTTCCTGTTCTTTCCATCTACTTAAAAGTTCATTCATTGATTTGTGTGATTTAGCTAATAATATCTCAGAATCATTACCGTCTGCCGTTGTTGGTGATTCTAAAAGCATTACATCTGTTTGATGCAATATATTGTAGGTCATTGCCTTGTAACTTGAAATTACTTTTAGCAAAGCACCATTGATATTGAGTAGAAGCACATCCACCTTTTTCACTAATTTATGATTTCTTATAAATTCAATGTCCTTTTCTGGTGTTGAGGATGTCAATTGTACAATATTTGTTATGCTGTCTTCGTGGATTGAAGACATTGTTGAAATCAATATTGCATCTCGATTTTTTTCAGTAACATCACAAAACCAGCACGGATGGTTAATACTAACCTCGAATAGAATTGAATTATCATCTTTTTTAGTTACCCATTCTGGTTCCATAATATCCCTAACCATATATCTAATATATTACCTAAATAAAACCATTTAAAAATACTCTAGTTTCCACAAATAAACACTCTACCTCATAATCTTTTAAAAGTACTACGTTCAATTCCATTAGTGATTCTATGAAATATATTATTGCTTTACTGATTTTAGCAAGCTTATCTTTTGCATGGACGAATGATGCAACAACTGATATGCTTGATGCAAGATATGATTATATGGTTTGCAATGTGGACTATGCAGGTAATTGGCTTCTTATGAGGGGAGAATGTGCTTCTGAGCATAATGTATCTGTTTTTGATTCGTCTGATTATATGGATGACCTAAGATCAGACCTTGCAGATATTCGGGAAGCTGCCGATGAAGATGACTCAGTTGATTTTGGAATTAATAGTCTGCAATTAAGTAAACACTCTCTCGATCTCTTGGGTGCGCTTGTTGTCGATGCACTGGCAAACAAATCATTAGGATTCTTTGCATGTGTAAGGACTAATGAAATTCATTTCCAAGAAAATCTTGCAGATTGTAGAGTCGCGGCTATGGAAAATGAAAGAGATGCATCAAAACAATATGTAAATAATGAAATCGACTATGCAAATACTCAGATCGAGGAACTTGATGCAATAGGTGCTGATACATCTGGAATGGAAGCAGTAGTAACACATGCTGAAGGTCTTGTTGATGATATAGATCCTGCATTTGATAGTCAGAATCCAACTGAAGTGCGTAAACTTTATCTAAGGCATTCAAGATTACTACTATTATTTAGACTTGAGAAGATGGTATCCACAATCGAATATGCAAAGCCTATAATAGAAGCAGGATACAATAGGAACAAAGAGGAAATTTTAGAAAAGAGCAATGTCCTTGAGGTAGATACTCTAACTCTTATTGAAGAATGTGAATACTCAAGTTCGATCTCATCTCCTGTTCAATACAGTTCACAAAATGCAGAGTGCTGGATTGATGCAGCAGAACTTTTCCATGATTTCAATTCAATAAAACTCTTGATATTGGATGGTGTGTTATAATGAATACAAAGATATTGGTGTTATTACTTTTGGCAGTAACATTCATCTTCTTTGGTTGTGCAGCCAAATCTGCAGAACCTCAAGAAGATGATCATGTGCTTGAAGCAACAGATGAAAATGGGACTAATATAAGTTCGGATTCATCAGCCTCAACAGAAGATAACAATGAATCCTTGAGCACAGAAGAGCCAGAAGAAACCATAGTTTCTGATGAAACGAATAAAACTGCTGCGGAAGATGATTCATCAGTTGAAGCCGAAGAACCTTCTGAAGAAGAAACTACCTCTGAAGAAACCGAAGTAGCTCCTGAAGGTGAACTCGGAACAGAACCAACAGATGAAACAGAAGTATCAGAAGAAACTGAACAAGTAGAAGACGAAACTGTTTCAAATGAGGCCAATTCGACTTCTACACCATCAGATGATGAAATTGCGGATCTTTTCGAAATCGATACTGATTCGCCTGTCTCTGATGAGGGTCTTGATACAGAAATTCCTGGTTCTGACTAACTATTCTTTTATTTTTTATTATATCAGAGTATGTTTCTATTTGATTGTTGCATGATAAATTTATCTGTGTTTGCCATTCTAATGCAACTATCTCCCCACATTATCCGAAGCATATTGGCTAATAATTAAAATCTAACAATTAAAATGCTTGTTAGTGATAGTTACATATGTCGTTATTTATCCAGTTAATCGTGCTGATTGTTGTTCTGGTTGCAGTGTATTTCTTCTATCAAGTAATGAAAAGCATCATTCCAATCATAATCAACTCAATTGCAGGTCTGCTTGTTTTCCTGGCATTGAATTGGTTTTTTGGATTTGGGATAGAAATAAATTTCTGGTCCCTCCTCACAGTTGGGTTGGGTGGATTTTTTGGCCTGATGATAGTGCTTATATTACATTTCATTGGAATAGCATTTTAGATTAACCTTATTTGGTGATAAAATGGGAAATGAAAAAAATAAAAAAGAAGAAAAAAAGGGAATTTTGCATTCAGTAACCAAAAAACTTGATAGTTTCTTGAAAAAGGAATCAAAAAAGAAGTCGTGTTGTTGTGAGGGTAAATGTAAATGACTGATCCTTTCGAACTTTTTTCAAAATGGGTTGTTTACGAATTAATTAAACTCGAACCTGGTTCCACACTCGCCAGTTCTTTAGAATTTTTCATTTACGACAGCCCAAAAATTTTGTTTCTGCTGTTCGTGATGATTTTTGTAATGGGTATACTAAGAACATATTTAACTCAAAAAACCATAAGAAATCTACTTTCATTTAAAATTCCAGTATTACCAAATCTTTTAGCCTCCAGCTTTGGAGCATTAACTCCATTCTGTTCTTGTTCATCAATACCTATTTTCATTGGTTTTTTGGAAGCAGGCGTTTCTCCAGGTGTGGCATTTTCTTTTCTTGCAACCTCTCCACTGGTCAATGAGTATGTGGCAGTGTTAATGTTAGGATTTTTTGGAGTAGAAGTAACTATTTCTTATGTCGTACTTGGCATTCTTCTTGGAACATCAATCGGTCTTATTATAGGTAAATCTAGTTTAAGGGATGAACTTGAGGATGATTTAAAGCTAAACAAAAAGCAGGTAAAAGAACAAAAATTCGTTTCTTTTGTCCAGCGATTATCTTTTGGTTATACCGAAGCAAAAACCATGCTTTCTAAACTTTGGATTTGGGTAATTTTGGGAGTTGGGGTTGGTGCAGCAATCCATGGTTTTGTTCCTGAAGAAACAATAGAATCACTTCTTTCTGCCGGTGGCATTTTTGCAGTTCCACTTGCAGTTTTAGTCGGCATACCCATCTATGCAAATTGCAGTGCAGTGGTTCCAATTGCAGTTGCACTTTTCCAGAAAGGTGTTCCTCTTGGAACTGCGTTGGCATTTATGATGGCTACCGCGGCTCTCAGCCTTCCAGAAGCGATAATCCTGAGGAGGGTGATGAAGATCAGGCTTCTCTTATTGTTCTTTGGGCTTGTTGCAATCGGAATAGTGATCATCGGTTATGTATTCGACTGGTTTTTCTAAACCAGTTACATTCCCCTACTTATCCGGCTCCATATATTTTGAGGGCCCACATAAACAGAATCCCGACTATGAACACTACGATATTTCTTATCTTTTCCAGACCTTCTGATTTATGCATTTCCGGAATCAGATCCGATGCTGCAATGTATATGAAATTCCCTGCGGCAAAAGGTACAAGAAATATTGCAATCCCTCCAACTATTCCAGATAAAAAATAACCTACAAGAGCACCAAGAATAATTGTTGACTGTGCCGCAAAGCTGTACAATAATGCCTTATCTCTCTTAAGTCCGCCTTTTATTAAGACTCCAAATATTCCGAGCTGCTGCGGAAGTTCGTGTGCCACTATGGCAACAATGGTTGCAATTCCAAGTGGTATACTTACCAGAAAACTTGCAGTAAGTACGAGTCCACCAATGAAATTATGGACTCCATCACCAACAAGCATCACATATGAGAATGGGTGTATTTCACATTCTTTGCAATGGTGCCAGTGTACATATGCTTCAAGTAATATGAATAATGAAAAACCTATCAGAGTCATTAAAAATGCTTGTTCAGTATCAAGATTTTCCATGGCTTCAGGCAAAAGATGGAGGAAAGCGCCTCCAAGAAGGCTTCCTGCTGCAAAAGCCATTAATATGGCGGATATCTCCGTAAGATTTTTCTTACTGATCCAAAGTGAAAACACTCCTGCAAATCCCAATCCTGCATCAAGGATTGCAGCTCCAAGTATCCATATCAGTTCTCCAGCCATACCATCATTCCTTTACAATAGTTATTAAATATTTGCACATAACTTATTAACTTTAGATAAAAAATTATCTCACTGTTAATAAAAACCAGTTAATTGAAAGATTAAATATCGGAGTTGGATTGGATGAAAATCATTAGTATATCTATAGACAATAATACACTTGATGAATTTAACAAGTTGCAAATCATGCTCGATTTCAAAAGTCGTTCAAAGCTACTCAGAGCAACTATTAATTCGCTTATTAACGAATACCGCGTTCTTGAGGGTATGCGTGGTCATTGTGATGTTGTTTTTACGATCACTTACCGTGATCATGCTGGAGTGTGTCTCGCAAAAATAATGAAATCCTTTGAGGATATTATAAGAACCGAAATTCACCAGCATCATGCAGGTACCTGTCTCCGTATTCTTGTTGTGTGTGGGGATGCAAAAAAAGTGCGGGATTTATTCATAGTCATAAAAAAGCAGAATGAAGTTCGCTCTGTAAACTGTGCAGTTCTTTGATCAAGTGCTTACAGATTGACGGCAGGCTTTTAAACCTGTCTTCTTACAATACTTCTTGTTGCAATAGCAACAATCTGGAACAAATCATTGTTCTAGGCGTACAATTTTTATAACCGATGACATTATATCGAGGTGTAATAAATGGGATATGTAGATCTAGAAATACCAGAGGAATTAGTGCCACAAATTATGGAAATGCTTTCAGTAGCAAAAGATAGTGGCAAGATAAAAAAGGGTGTAAACGAAACAACAAAATCAATTGAAAGGAAATCTGCACAGTTAGTTGTAATAGCTGGTGATGTAAGTCCAGAAGAGGTTGTAGTTCACATTCCTATATTATGCAAGGCAAATAACATTCCATATGCATTTCTTCCAACAAGAAAAGATCTTGGGTCTGCAGTTGGTATCTTGGTAGGTACATCAGCTGTGGCTGTTGAAAATGCTGGTGGTGCAGCAGAAAAACTTCAGGGCATAGTTAAGAAATTGCCAAAACCAGAACAAAAAGAAAAAAAGTGATCTAAATGGCTGAAGGATATCCTGCTGAGATTATGGAGATACGTACCAAAACAGGCGTATATGGGGAGATTTACCAGGTACTATGCAAAGTTCTGGAAGGTCCTGATGCTGGGAGAGTTATCCTCAGGAATATCAAAGGTCCTGTCAGGAAAGGCATGGTTATAGTACTGCTCGAGACAGATAGAGAAGCTAAAGAAATAAAATCAAGGTGATATTGATGTCCAGATGCTTTTTTTCAGGTGAAACTATTCAGAAAGGTAAGGGGATAACCTATGTGAAGAAAGACGGGACTATGTACACCTTTGCATCAAGCAAGTGCAAAAAGAACTTCCTTAAACTCAAAAGAGAGGGGCGGCGACAGAAATGGACCGTAACTTCGAGGGAGTTCAAAGAACGTCAACTAGGTGGAACGAAAGCTGTGGTTGATAAAAAAACTGGTGGCAAAAAAGGCACTTCCGGTAAAAAGTCAAACAAATAATGTTTCGTGGTTGGATTATATGGAACAAACTCTGATCCTTTTGAAGCCTGATGCATTACAAAGGGGGTTAGTAGGCAGCATTCTCTCAAGATTTGAGAACAAAGGACTGAAAATAGTTGGATTAAAAATGTTTCATATGGCAAAAGAAAAATCAAAAGAGCATTATTCCCATCTTGTTGACAAGCCATTCTATCATGATCTTGAAAAATTCATGACTCATCATCCAGTAATAGCAATGGTTATTGAAGGAAAAGAAGCTGTTGAAGTTGTGAGGCTTATTGTAGGGCCGACAAACGCTTCAAAAGCGCCTGCCGGAAGCATAAGGGGCGATTTCTCAAATAGCACATCAAGAAATGTTATTCACGCTTCAGATTCAAAAGAAACTGCAAAGAATGAGATAACTCGGTTCTTTAAACCAGAAGAACTCTTTTCATATGCTTTCAAAAACGAAGACTATCTGAAGGCATCTGATGAGTAAATTTTTCATTTCTTCTTTTTCAATATATTTTTAATCTTCATTGTTCTTTTCATTATTCATGAAAATTGAAGAAAAAAGTGCGTTGGTTTCACTATTCATAAATATCATCCTATTCTTTATCAAGATATTTGCTGCAATGCTGTCAGGAAGCATAGCTGTGCTTTCAAGCGCTTTTGATTCATTGAATGATATAATCTCATATCTCATAGGTTACTATTCCATAAAAGAATCATCCCGTGGCCCTGATCAGGATCATCCTTTTGGTCACAGGCGAATGGAACCATTAGCCGGTATGCTTATTGCTGTTTTTGCAGGCATTCTTTCATTTGAAATACTTAAGTCTGCAATCTCAAATCTATTGTCAAACTCACATACTGTGGACATAACTATCTACACATTTGGTGCTCTCATCATAACCATAATCGTAAAAGTTGGTATGCACATCTCCCTCAAAAACACTGCCAAAAAAACACTAAGTGCTGCTCTTGATGCGATGTCTGTGGACAGTCGTAATGATGTATTATCCAATTCAGTGGCTCTCATAGGGGTTATCGGTGCGTACTTCGGTCATTTTATGCTCGATGATATCGCTGCAATTATAATCTCAATATATATTGCTTATTCTGGTTATATGATTGCAAGAAAGAACTTTGATTATATTGTTGGTGCACGACCTGATGAAAGTACGGTTAATTTAATCGCAAAGAAAGCAAAAATACCTGGAGTAAAGAAGGTAGCCCGAGTTCGTGCACATTATGTTGGCGACAGGATACATACCGAGATCGTAATAATACTTGAAAAAAATACTCCTGGTCCGGAAAGTCACAGTATTGCAGTGCGGGTGCAACGATCTGTCGAATCAATTCAGGAAGTATCACATGCATTCATACATATCGATTATAACTAGCAGTTTGATTTACTAGGGCTTTTCACTTCCAGTTCATTTGCAAAGTTCATAGATATACTTTTAATATTCACTATTGAAATTGAAACATGGCATCACTTATTGAAGCGTTTATTCTTTTGTTGGGCATTATCGATCCGCCTGCCAGTTTTGGCGCATTTATGTCATTCACAAAAAAAATGAACGAAAAGAAAAAACGAAGAATTGCATTAAAAAGCGTTTTTGTAGCATCCCTAGTATTTTTTGTATTTGCTATATTCGGTGGCAATCTTCTTGATCTTTTAGGTGTCAACATTGAAAGTTTCAGGGCAGCTGGAGGGATAATTCTTGTACTTCTAGGAATTCAAATGAGTCTTGGGCTCTCACTTCCAAAAGAAAAAAATGGAGTGCATGAAGTTGCAGTTATTATTGGTACACCATTGATAACAGGACCAGCAACCATCACAACCGCAATACTTTTGGTCAAAGAGTCTGGTCTGATAACAACTTTGATTGCAGGGACTGGTGCACTTTTGATTACCATGACTGCACTTCTTCTGTCAACATATCTTAGCCGAATCATCGGTGTAATCGGAATACGTATATTGTCGACTATAATGGGGATTATAACTATCGCATGGGGGTTGCAGTTTATCCTGACCGGAATAACGAATTTCGGTCTTTGAAATTCTAATATTTACTATTTCGTCAGTCATGCGACTGTTTTCATGGCTCAAAGCGTGCCATAGTTCTTGGGAATGCAATTGTGTCTTTTATGTTATCTGAACCACAGATCCAGCGTACTACCCTTTCAACTCCTAGACCATAACCAGAATGCGGAACTGAACCATATTTACGAAGATCAAGATACCATTGATATTTCTCAATCTTTTCGCCTTCTTTTTTCAGACCTTCTTCAATTTCCTTTATATCGATCGATCGTTGGCTTCCCCCGACAATCTCTCCAAATCCTTCAGGAGCAAGCATATCAAAGCACAAAGCTTCTTTTTTATTTTTCGGATCCACGGGTTTGTAGAATGCCATTATTTCTTTTGGATAGTGCGTAACAACAATTGGGGTCTCAAAATGATTCATTATCCTTTCCTCTTCTACTGTTCTGAGATCTTTGCCCCATTCAACTTGCATCTGTTCCTTTTCTTCGAGTATCTTTAAAACTTCCGAATATTTTACTGTAGGAAATGGTTTGGAAATTGCCTTTCTTAATTTTTCAACATCCCGACCTAAGAATTTAAGATCTTCTTCATGTTTTTCCAAAACTTTTTCAACAAGAAATTTGACTTCGTCTTTTGCTACTTGAACTACATCATCCAGGTTCATCCAAGGTGCTTCCATTTCTGCCATCCAAAATTCAGCTAAATGTCTCGATGTTTTGCTTTTTTCCGCTCTGAAAGTAGGTGCAACATCATATATCTTTCCAAGGGAAAAAATTGCTGCTTCTGCGTATAATTGCCATGATTGGGTGAGGTACATTTTTCTATCAAAATATTGCACTTCGAATAATGTTGATCCACCTTCACATGCATTTGGTGTAAATATTGGTGGGTCAAATAATGTATATCCTCTTTTTTGGAAAAATTCATGAATTCCTGCTATGACTGTGCTTCTTATCTGCAATATCTTTGTCAATTTTTGACTTCGTAACCAAAGATGTCTTATATCTAACAGGTACTCCTCACTAAGGTCCTTTGCAACTGGAAATGGCTCTCCTTTTGATACGAGTTCAAAGTTTGTTGCTTGCAATTCATATCCTCCTGGCGCCCTTTCGTCTTTTACAACGTTTCCCTTAACCATAAATGAACTTTCCACATATGTGTCATTTGCATCTTTCCAACTTTTTTCATCTACTTTATCTTGTTTGACTGCAAGTTGGATAATTCCAGTAGAATCTCTCATGGTTACAAATACCATTTTTCCACTGGTTCTGTGCCTATGGGCCCAGCCTCGCAATGAAACTTCTGTTCCTTCCATTTTCTTAGCAAAAATAGTACCTATATCAGTAAACATAAGACGTACTTTATCTCAAAAGAAATATAAAGAATTGCACAACCTGGGGGTTATATTGATTATAATACTATTCTTTTGGTTAGGCAACAAAAAATAGAGATAAAATTAAAAAGAAAAAATTATAGAACTTTTGGCTTGATGTCAAGCACAACGCCAGCTGCGACTGTCTGACCCATATCTCTAATAGCAAATCTACCAAGTGGTGGATATTCAGAGAATTTTTCGATGACAACTGGTTTCAATGGCTTTATCTTTATGACTGCAACATCTCCAGTCTTGATAAAATCAACTTTACCTGGAACTGGTTGGCCTGTCTTCGGATCTTTCTTTTCAACAATCTCAATTACTCTTCCTGCAAATTGTGCAGTGTGGATGTGAAGTACTGGTGTGTATCCAACTGAAATTGCTGTTGGGTGATTTAAGACCACTACCTGTGCAGTAAATTCATCTGCGACTGTTGGTGGCGCACTTGAAGGACCAAGTACATCTCCTCTCTTAATATCCTTTTTATCAACACCCTTAAGGTTAAATCCGACATTATCTCCAGAAACTGCTTCAGTGAGTTCTTGGTGGTGCATTTCTATTTTCTTTACTTCACCCTTTGCTCCTGATGGCATAACAATTACGCTGTCTCCTGGTTTCATTTTTCCGGTTTCAACTCTTCCTACTGGCACTGTACCATGTCCAGTGATTGTAAATACGTCCTGAATTGGAAGTCTGAGTGCTTTGTCCAATGGTTTTGGAGGTATCTTGAAGCTGTCAATAGTTTCAAGCAAAGTTGGTCCAGTGTACCATCCGAGGTTTGCTGATTTCTTTGTAAGATTATCTCCAACATAACCAGAGCATGGAATAAATGGCACGTTTGCAACCTTGTATCCAATACCTGTAAGCAATTTTTCAACATCTGCCTTTACTTTATCATGTTGTTCTTTGCTATAGCCTACAGCATCCATTTTGTTCAAATTTACTGCCAGTTGACTAATACCAAGAACTTTTGCAAGGAATGCGTGTTCTTTTGTCTGTGGTTGGACACCGTCCTTTACCGAGACTACCAGAACTGCGGCATCTGCTTGGCTTGCACCTGTGATCATGTTTTTAACAAAGTCACGGTGGCCTGGGGCATCTATAATAGTGCAATGGTAATTTTTACTTTCGAATTCACGATGTGCAATATCTATGGTTACACCTCTTTCTCTTTCTTCTTTAAGGGCGTCCATGACAAATGCATACTCGAATGTTGCCTTACCGAGTTTTGATGCTTCATCCTTGAGCTTATTCAAAACCTGCTCAGAGATAGCTCCTGTTTCATACAATATCCTTCCTACTGATGTTGACTTACCAGAGTCAACGTGTCCTATAAACACCAAATTCAAGTGTTCCTTCTTTGCCATATTGTTCTAACCTCCATTAATACATTTCAAAATAACTAACTATATACTCAAACCTTTAGAAAAAGGTAACAATTCTTTAATACGAGAAATTTTAAAACCTTTCCTCTGCGGTTTCCTTAGCCTAATGCATTATAACCATAGTCTGGGTCTTCGAAACTCCTTCTAATAATTGTATTTTCTCCATAAGAACCTTGTCAAATTCTTCCATATCAGTTACTCTAATTCTAGCGATAAGATCAGTGCCTCCTGTTACTATATTTACTCTTTCAACACCTGGAAGTTTTTTGATTTCTTCGTATAAGTCATATTGCGTTTTGTTCTTTTCTTTTAATGATTTGAGGTCAACTGATATCATTACATACGCTCCGATTTTTTTACCTATCTTCTTTTTATCTATCTCTATCGTATATCTTTTAATTACTCCCAGTTTTTTTAATTTTTTTATCCTGGCATGTACTGTAGTCGGTGCCAGCAAGCTTTTTTTTGCGATTTGTCTTACTGTATATTCTGCGTGTTTTTCCAGTATATAAAGAATCGTAATATCCTTTTCGTCGATTTTGTCTTCCATATCAGAACAAGTGTTCCAAATCTATTATAAATATATGTATTTTTTGATCATTTCTTCAGAATTTTCAGGACAAATTATATATAGTAGTTTTGTAGCGTTAAGTACCACAAATAGAGGTAGTTGAATATGGAAAGAACAATAAAACACATAACAAGACCTGAAATGAAAGAAATCCTGCACGTTCAGAGTGCCGTGCTCAAATCACTTCATGATTTTATGTGGAATGAAAATTTGGTGCAACTTATGCCAGTAATTCTTGCTCCATTCACAGATCCCCTTGCACATACAGTTTCTGAAAGTGCAATTGAGTACAGTGGTCAGAAACTCCAGCTTACAAAAAGCATGATTTTGCACAAGCAACTTTCAATGCTCAGAGATGATATCCATGGGATTTACGTCATTTCACCGAACGTCAGGCTTGAAAGAGGTGAACTGTCATCAAGTGGAAGACATCTGTTTGAGTTTAGTCAGGTTGATATCGAACTCAAGGGTGCATCGCATACTGATTTCATGCGGTTTATGGAACGTCTTTACCTACACATGTTCAGTTTTGTTAGAAGCGAATGCCGAGATTCGTTGAAAAGTCTGGGCCGCGAGATCGAGTTGCCCTCCGTTCCATTTCCTGTTTACGATTCAACTGAATTGGAAACGGAATTCGGGGCTGAGTGGGAACATCTGATTTCGATGCAAGAAACTCAACCCTTTTGGGTGACTGATCACTATCGGGAGTTTTACGATAAAGAAGATCCTATAACCAGGAAACACATCAACTATGATATTATTTATCCCGAAGGTTTTGGCGAAGGTTTATCAGGTGCAGAACGCGAGACAGATTACGACGTGATAATAAGGAAGATGAAGGAACGCAAGACTGATCCAACCTCCTATAAATCCTATCTCGAGATCGCAAAAAAAGGGATTCTCAGACCAACTGCCGGTGGTGGTTTCGGGGTGGAGCGGCTTGTAAGGTATCTGACTGGAAAAAAGCAGATCCAGGACGTATGCATGTTCCCACGCGTTCCCGGCGAAGATGTGGTTATCTAATTTTTATTTTTATTCAACTAAAGAAATGTCAAATTCGAAACATAAAACTCAAAACCAGAACTATATCTCGGGGAGTGATGGTACACCCAAAGGCTCCATCGTTCTCCCACTCTTTCTCCCTTCCCATATCTGATCAGAGAGATACTGCGTTTTTCTACCAAAGTTTAAATACCTGAACCTTTATCTCGATTTATCATAAACATAAAAACTCTTTTTTTGCGATTTTCTGCAATATCTGGTTTTTAAATATTCTCTTCGCATATCCCCACATGACTGGAAGCAAGGTGTATAATTTTAAACGTGGTGCTGATGACAACAAGAATGCAACTATGGTTATTGGCATTTTGCTCGTACTTATAGTCGTGATCGGTGCACTACTAATATTTATTTTGTCAGAACAGCCCGGGAACGGCGGTCAAATTGGTGTAGGAAATCAGAATCAAACTATTATTCCTGATATGCCTCCTGACAACAGTACTACTAATGATACTGTCGAATGTGATGATCAGTGCCATTATGATCTGGCATTATTGAATATCGATGTCGGCGAATGCAATACAATAATTGATGGGGCAAAAAAACAAGAATGTTATTCGGGTCTTTCAACACTTTCATTGGATGCATGTATACTACTTGACAATCTCACAGTAAAAACACACTGTGCGATCGATTTTGCCATAGAAACGGATGACCGGTCAATATGTGAATTACTTGGGGAAAACGCACAAGCTTGTTATGATGAATTTGACAAATGTCTTGATGCTGATGATGAGGATCTTTGTTACGCCCTGCGCAATGAAGATCCATCAGAATGCAAAGAACTATCATGCCAGATAAAATATAGTATTGCAAAGAATGATGGGGCCTTATGCGATATGGTATCAGGCAACGCAGCGACAGTTGCATGCCGCGCGGCAGTAAAACAGAGCGATCTCTGCTATGATCTGTCAAGTCAATTCGAACGTGATTATTGCTATCAACTCTATGCGATCTATACAGACGAGATCCTTATGTGCAGTCAGATAACTTCTGATACTCACTATATAGTTGATTGTTATGCGTCATTCGCCATAAGCAGAGGCAATGTTTCCATATGCAATCGTGCTTCAGTTTCATTGGATAGCAGATGGGACTGTTATACCAACTATTCACTTATGTCTGGTGATATTGCTGGTTGTTATGCCATAGACGAACTAGCTACAACGAGTCGTTTTGCATGCGCATTTGAGTTTGCAAAACTTCATGGAGATCCATCAGGTTGTCAAGCAATCGTTTATGCTCCAAGTAGAACCACCTGTTATCAGGGTTCTATTCTATATTTGAATGACAATCTTGACTACAGAAACTGTGCGAACATTACTGACTTTGACTGGAATCACAAATGCTACAATGAGGCAGCTAAAGTTCAGGATGATATTGCCATATGCGATAATATAGACGTACCATACGCAAAAGAAGCGTGTCAAATCGCTTATAATGTATATAAAGAAAATAATAGGGAAGAGGACTAATTTTCTTTTTTCTCTTCCTTTACTGGTTCTGGTTTGTTTTCTTTCTCATCAGATTTCTTTGGTTCTACTTTGTTTTCTTTACCATTATTCTCCGTTTCCTCTGGCGTTTCTTCCTGCACTGCCTCTTCTACTTCTTCTGCATCATCTTCTTGTTTTTTCTTATCTACAACGATCATTTGTTCAAAATATCCTATATCATATCTAAATTCATCATAGGTTTTTATCTTACCCTGAGACATGAGCAGTTCTCTTGTTAGAATATAAAAAGCAAGTGCGAGTGCTCTCTTACCTTTGTTATTTATGGGGATGACAAAATCAATAAACTTTGTTTCATTGTCTGTATCACAAAATGCAATAACTGGGACTCCGTTTTTCACTGATTCTGTAAGTGCTTCTCTTTCACCCTTTGGATCACAAACTATCAAAAGTTTTGGTTCAAGGAATCCTTTATATTCAAGGTTTGTCATAGTTCCTGGGATAAATCTGCCTTTTATTATATCTACTCCTGTTAATTCAGCAAATTTATTCGCAGGATTACTAGAATATACACGTGATGCTACCACTGCGACTTCTTCTGGGGGATACTTGCCAATAATTTTAGCTGCAGTTATTAGTCTTTCTGCACTTTGTCTGATATCCAGAATATATAACCCATCATCTCTTCTCTTGAAGATATAATCCTTCATGTCATCTGTTCTTATCTTTGTTCCTATATGTACGCCAGCTTCAAGAAACATCTCTTGCTTCAGTGGCAATCCTTTTTCATTGTTTTCTTCTTTTTCTGCCATTTTCTCAACCTCCTGAAATTGTTTTCATGTGCCGGTACTAAAAACCTAGAACCCGGAACCGAAAACATTAAATGGGGCGATTGTGAACGTTGTTCACTTCCGCCTCATTTCCCAAAACAAACCAATTCCACAACCTGGAATTAGTGGGAAATGGGGCCGCTGAGATTAATTCTCTCCGATCGCAGGTATTTGTAATCGAAGAGTTGAATTTCCGAATCTTTTTAACCGATCAATTCTGATCAAGTTTTTGTTAAAAAGTTTCTCAGATAACGTGCACCCCAAGCACGCAGGATACCAGGTTGTGCGCTTTAAATCGACATTTATTTTTGACGCCGATCCAAATCTTTACCTCACGGCCCCAGTCTATTGTATTATGATTTTTTATCAGTAGGATTTAAATACTATCTTTTAATCGAGTGAAACCTGCTTTTTGGTCATTTCATCAAAACACATCTAATCTAACATGCACTTTTTTATTTGTTATCCTATTCTATCTAACATGAAATCAAAAATACTGATTCTGATTTTGCTGGTTTGTTCTTTGGCATTTGCCGATGTTGGTCCATCTCCCGATCCACCTCAGCTTATAGTTACATTTACGAAATCAAATTTGACATACGATGGTCCAGTGGAACTCATTTATCATTGTAATCTCTTGAGTGATGATTCAAGTCCTATCGGTGAGCGGGAGGTTGAATTATCTTGCAATGCAGGTCTTTGTACTAATCCAGAATGGTTCTACAAATTAAACCCCTGTTTTGACCATGGTGGGGGTCAGTTCTTATATAAAGAATCTGGGTCAGTATATTCTGAAACTACAATTGTTTCTTTTGACAACCGTGGTGCTCGGTTTGAGATCAATCTTGATACTGGTGAAATAAATCAATTCCCTCACGATAATGGTCCTGACAATCTTTCATGTTTTGGAGTTTCTGCATTCATCTTCTTAATTTGTTTCTCTCTGTTTGTGAGGAACTGACATGGAGTTTCTATTTGCATATGTGTTGACATTGATATTGGAAACTTCTCTTGCCATTATTATCCTTAGTGATACATATCCAAAAATAAGAATAGTGTTTAATTCTATTATTGCAAACACCATAACCCTCCCATTCGTCTGGTTTTTCTTTCCATTTATCGGCTTTTCATACTTGCTTGGATTTTTTATCTCTGAGTTATTTGCCATTATTCTTGAGTCGTTTATCTACCAAAAACTTTTTAGTATGCGTTATGTTGCTGCATTCAAAATTAGTCTAATATGTAATGCGGTGTCATTATCCGTTGGTCTGATGTGTTTCTAAAATAAAAAAAATAAAAAATTATATTCTAAAATGTTTTCTCCATCTTGATACAAAGTCCTGTGCATCTTTCTGGCCACCTAGACCAAATGAAATGCCTATTGCAAGTGCAATACCGTATACTGCTGCCTGTAACACAGTCACAAATATCTGGTTTAATAATGTTGTACTAAACCCGATAGTTTCAAGTGCCATTGTGATACCGATATATATTATAAGAAGTTTTGAACCTCTTGCAACAAGTATTACGAAAGGGGATTTGCTTCCAAGATCAAGTAATATTTCTTTTACGTATTCACCTATGATAACTGCCATCAGAGCAAGAAGTACTGCTCCTATTAATACTGGGGCATAAACAAGCACCGAAGCCATGAAAAAGCTTAGTGTGTTTAATTCTATCATAGATACTGCTGCTTGCAAGAATATAAGTATAATATAATACTTTAATATTTTTACAAACACATTACTTATTTTAACAGTTCCGAGAGCATCATCTACCCTGTGCTCTTTCAAGAAAATTTCGAATTTTATTGCCTTAAGCAAACCTGCAAATATCCTGCTTATAATCACTGCCAAAACCCAACCTATGATAAACAACAGAATTGCAAATACAAGTCCTGGGAGGGCAGTAGCAATATTGTTCGCCGTATTCTCAACCGCCGAACTAATTGTAGCCATCAATACATCCGTAGCATTATTTAATTCAACCATTATGTTCACCTCTAAATCTATGTATAGCCCTTTTGTTTGAGTTTTTTAAATCTTTCTATTTTATAAACCAAAAATAAGGGTGATCGGTGTCATCCTATGGCAAACAATGGCTTTTTAAATCATATGTTACATATTTATAATGGTAAAACACATAAAAACTATAGAAACATTATAAAAAAATACAGATTTAATTCATTGTGTTGTTTGTTTATTATAAATTGGTGATGCATATGAAAGATAAAATCGATACGATCGATCTGATGATCTTGAGAGAATTAAGAAATGATTGCAAAAGGCCAATGAGGGAACTGGCACAAAAGCTCAAAATGCATCCAAATACTCTTCTCCAAAGAATAAAAAAACTTGAAAGTTCCAAATTTATTCGGGGGTATCAAGCTGATATTGACTATTCTGCAGTTGGTTATGACATTCAAGGCGTAATAATCATGAAAGTAAAATCAAGCCAGTTAGAAAACGAGGAAGTTTTGAATGATCTTGCAAAATTACCTGAGATCGTTGCATTATATTCTGTTACTGGTGGAATTGACTGTATGGCGATTTTCAAGGTTAGGACCAGAGAAAGCCTTTTGGTATTGCTCAAACATATACAGGCCAGTCAGGCCATTTTAAGAACCAACACCTATCATATCCTATATACACATAAAGGGCCAAGTTGTTTCAATCCCCTTGTGGATATCATATCTGAAAAAAGAGAAAAACGGTAACTTTTTACAATCGGTGAGTGGAAAAGATTTAAATTGGTGTGGTTTATCATTTGAAATTCGGCGCGGATACCTCAAGTCTTTAGCTTTGGGAGGATTGATAAATCAACGTTTCGATTTATGGTTCATGGAATCAAATTCCATCGGATCAATTGAAGCGCACTTGCTCCAATGGTGTCGTGATCGATACTCGATCACGAGCATGCTCGAGAATGAATCGTCCGATTGTTCGGCGTACCCAAACAATGGATCATGTCAGGAACGACATTTCGTTCCTGAGCACCTTGCAAACGAAACGTCGTTTGCAATGTTGAAAGAATCGTCTTTCAATTGGTCATTCTCAACATCCATTGAAACGCCTTGCGTTTCAATCGAAAGCGCCGAATTGCAAAAGTTTTGCTCTTCTGCCCGATGGTGATGACTGAATGAACAAATCATAATAATTCGGGTAAATGCTATCTCGTTTATATTTAAAGAAAAAACATATCATTTAAAAATATTGTGTGCTTAGATATATTGGTGTGTTGGCCAGTTGTCATATTGATTGTTGCATGACACATATTCAGAATATTCATATAAATGATTAATACGGTGATACTTTGGGAGAAGGTTGCGAAGGAAGTTTAAAAGCTGGGTGGCCCTTAAAATTAAATAAGGATCCAAAAGTTCAAAGGGCCAAAGGTACATTCCCAGGTTTAATGGTCTCAGCCAAATATCTCCCAACTTTGGTCAAAAATTCCGGAGCATTTAACAAGGGAGTTCTTATCGAAGGAATAACGCGAGCCTCTGTATTAGCTATGATTACCTCAGATACTGAACAAGCGTTGTTACGAGCTGAATCCGACTATGATCGTGCCAAAACCAAGTTAAAACGTGCATTATCGGTTGCCGGTGTACCTAAAGATGAAATAAAACTGCGTGTAGCACGTCAATTATCACATCTACGACCTAGTTTGTTTCTTGATTCTAATTTTGATATATCTTATGCTTTTAGATCTCTAGATAGTTTATCTGGTTCAGTCCAGTTGGCTCATCTTGGTGTAAATGCTCACGAGAGAAGAGATTGGGAAAGATTTCATAGGGACACTCAATCAATCAGTCGTATAGAATCTGCAAAAACACCTACGACCATTTCTGAAGCACGCGCAAGGCTTAATGAGGATTTAAAACTCATTGATGATCCATATCAAAGAAAGGATCAATTATTATCCCTTCTTCGTGCCACGTATTCAAAATATCCGGAACCATTGAATATGGGAACTGTTGAGCATCTACTTGTTCCAAATAACATTCCTTTACTCATGACTGGTTGTTGTGGTAAAGTTGCAGCTTCACTTATAGCAGAACATGCTGAACTTGAATTTGGGGGGCAGATCATCCATCTTTATGAAATGGGTAGTGCTGCAACTTCTGAACCATACCGTGCATCGGGTATAATGACTTATCTACTCTTACAAATGCGAGCTAATATACTGGAACTGCATCCTGATGCAGTAATATTTGCTGAAGCGCGATTATTCAATCCAATATTGCGTGCAGTATTCAACGCCGGTATGTTGCGTGCTGGTATTTTACCATCCCATACTCTTATTTCGGCATCAAATAATCATGGTGATGAAAGTCCACAATTTGAATCACTTGTTGTTGTTTATTTTCCATACAAATCTCCTGATGTTGAGGTGAGTACCGGTCCTCGCATTGGGGATCATGCTTCTCCTGACTGTAATTCTATCTAATCTCAGCCCAAGGGGGGTTGCTTAGTATAAACTGCTGACCTCCCTTAGTCCGAGACCGCCCAAACCCCCCGCCGGGCTGATCGCCGAGAGTTCTGCCTGCTTCGCAGGCTGATGATCAAGAAGAGAATTCCAGAGATTTTTGCATCCATGGAAATGGTTGTTTAGCTGTTGCCGATGTATTTTGGAAGGATATAATCTGTATCTCCAGCTTCTCATCATCCCCATAAAGGAATTACTAGAAAATGGTATTTATATACTTAGAGACCAGTTCATTTCCGTAGAGAATAACTCAGTTCTATGAATACTGTGTTAATAGTTGATGAGATTGTTGTAGGCCAGATTCAGCCCATACCTAAAGGTATGTTTCTTAGATTTTACTTCCGGGGATTTCTCTGGCCCACGCATTTAAAGTATCCTGTCAAATTTTGAAAGTTCTGGATTTAAATTTTAAATAAACCAGCTATTTGTATTTAAGATAGAATCAATACTGAAAATAAGGCAAACATTGATGTCGCTTATAAAATATAAAAAATAAATAAAAAATTCAGTATTTCAAAATATTTTCTGTGATGTCAACATGTCCAATGAACATCCTTCTGCAACAGTACCTTGGTACTCCTAATTCATCAAGGATAATTTCAGGACCTTTACCATTCTTTATCCCCTCCTTATATTCATCATGCAAATGTCCTATCACAGAACCACACGTAAAACATCTTACTGGAAATTCCATTTAATCCCCCTTTATCTGTATGATTTCTGGAACCTGGCTCTTGCCTTTGGTCCACGGTATTTCTTTGGTTCGACACGTCTCGTATCTTCAACAACAAGTGTTCTATCTATCAATATGAATTTTTCCTTGAGATTCATAGTATCAAAATACATAACGAGTGCGTTTGCTATTGCAGTTCTTGCTGCCTGTGCCTGTCCCATCATTCCTCCACCATTTACATTTATGGAGATGTCGATGGTATTTGCCTCAGGACCCACATAATTCAATGGCTCTCTTATTATCTCCCGAACATAACTGTTAGGGAGCGATGAAATGTTATGGCTGTTTATCCTTATGACTCCTTTCCCTTCTTTTATGGTTGCCCTTGCAATGCTTTCCTTTCTCTTTCCTCTTGCCACGCAAACCTTTACAGAGCTTTTTTTCTTTGCTGTGCTCCTTTTTTTTCTTGGTTTTTTAGCTGTTATAGGTTTTGCTGCAGTTTTTTCATCAGTTTTCTTTTCCTTGACCATGATATCAACCCGAATAACCAATCTTTATACAAAGATCATAAATGTTTATGTGCTTGGAAATCCCATCAAATGAAACCCCTTCCAATGTTGTATTCTGTTCAAGGTTCTTTGGATTTCCAGAATATACTCTAAGCTTTGTCAGAGCATCCTTTTTTCTTGATGTTCTTTTTGGCAACATGCCACGTATCATTCTTTTAACAAGCAAGTGTGGTAGTTTTGGCCACTTGGGGGAATTTTCCGGAGTTCCCTTGTGTTGGAGTGTCCTTTTGATTCTATATCTGTCGAATATTTGAGTTGGATTTCCAACTATGACAAGTTTTTCTGCATTTATTATATGCACTTCTTCTCCATTAATAAGTTTCTTTGCGATCTGACTTGCCATTCTTCCAAATATCATATTCGTACCATCGATTACTAACATTAACATCATCTCATTAGTATTGTATTCCTTCCATCAGGATTTGATTTGTGAAGGCCATCAATGCTTATTGCTTTTCCGCCTGCCTTGCTTATCAACTGTTTTGCACTGCTGCTGAATGAGAATGCAGCAATCGTAAGTTTCTTTGAAAGCATGCCTGCCCCAAGTACCTTTCCAGGTACTATTATTGTTGAATCTTCAGGAGCAAACTGTTCGATTTTGCTGAGATTAACCTCTACTTTGCTCCTTCTTGGACGAGCCAATTCTTTCGCTACTCGTTTCCAAACTGGTTTTTTGCTTTTCATCAACTTCTCTATTAAAGAGAGAAGGACTCCATTATCCTTGTTTATTTTTTTCATTTTCGCCACCTTCGGCTCGCTCCAGTCTGTGTTTGACATATATTTTCATCCTTAATAAACACATCGACTACCGATGCATCCGTACCAGATGCATCAGCACATGGTGCTATTCTAAGGTACTATGCATGTCATCCACTGTGGAACTAACAGAATTATATCTAATTTAATAATACGATAGACTTTAAAAACCAACTTTTTGGTTGTTCCTGTCTGGATGATGGGTTTGAGATACAAAATCGAAATCTTCCTACATACTTTTTATAATAAAATAAAAAATAAGAAAAAAATTATAATCTAGTTTTGTGCCATGTCATAGATTGCCTTAAGTGCAACTACAAAAGCCGCTGGTGCAATAAAAGCAGCAAGAGCTCCAAGGAAACCAGTTATCCAGCTTGCTAATGTGAACATTATTCCACCCCAACCAATCATTGCCGTTGTTAAAGGACCGAGTGATGTGGTTGCCGCAAGAAGCGCAATGGTTGCTATCAAGAATTTTTGCACTTCTTTTTCGCTAACATTCATGACTCCAACAACAAGACCAAGCACCACTAGAAGTGCCATTGCTATTGGTAACATACTTAATGGTATATAACTTGAAAAAAGGCCAATAAGCACAGCTAATACAATACCGCCTAAAAAGGCCATTTCACCATATTTCATCTTCATTAAATATCACCTTATGGTGTGTGGGAATAATACTATTTATAAATCTAGCGTATACCCATTCGTCAATCGTCCGAAATCGCTAATACTCGTTTATTAATCTGTCGACGTTGCATACGTGTATCGAACCGTTTGAAGATAGGGTTACGTGTATCAAATTATTTCCATTCAGAATTAGTTGGCCGACCCAGCCAGACACCTGGACTATTTCATCAACTGAGTTTGTGCTCATATCAAGCATTTGTATGTTGCTGTCGTTCCATAGTCGAAAAACCATTCTGTTTTCCCACAATGAAATACCAGATCCTAATTCATAATCGCTCAATGCTGTGGGGGTTGTGGTGGAACCAGTATTCATGTCATATAAGTATATTTGACCTGGCAATGATCCATGCCAGATATCATAAGCGACAGTTCCTTCTGACATCACAAATTGAGTACTGTCTCCACTTTCTAGATTTTCTGCAAAAGATTCTATTTGGTTCCAGTCACCACCCATCTGTTGGTACCACAAACTTATATTTGGCATACCTGTCTTAATTGCCAACGTAGAACCATCGAAGACTAACTGTCCAATGCCATATGTATCTATCGGTAAAGCTATTTCATTGATTTCTCCAGTTTCAATGTTATATGACATAAGTGCATGGTGGTAATCTGTTCCTGTATAAGCCTCATAGATGATGGCGCCTTCATTTATATCCATTGCACCTGCACCATTAGTCTCAATAAGTGGGAGTGGAGTTAGGAATTCATCACCTATTCTGTAATGACATATGTCAGCTCCACATCTCCAACAACCTGTAATTATATCCTGACCAGAAACCCGTGCCCCTTCAACTCCCACGCAATCCTCATCCTCACCATTTGGTAGTTGGCTGATCTCATGTGTTTCTATATTAGCATATCTGAATCTATTATCAACTTCAAAGACTAATATATCTCCATCAATGTCATAAATGTGTGGTGATGTTGCCGGTTCTGTAGTAATTAAAGTAAAACAACTTTCTTCAGGTTCTTCTTCAATATTACATTCCTCAGCTGTCACATAGCCATTTACAGCAGAACAAGAAACCGCGATATCATAAGGACTGCATATCTCATCCTCAAGCAGGTATGATGTGAAGTAATCATCTTCACTTTCACATCCTTCAGCAGGATAGAATCCAATCTCATATTCTTCATCATCACTTACATGCAGTGATGTTGAAAGCTCAGCAGCAAAAAGATATTGGAGATCCTGGACATTTACAGTCAAGTTATACTCTGGATTAATATTCTCACATGCCCCTGCATCAAAGAAAAATCTATTACTCGAACCACTGAATAGGTAACCAACAGTTGGAAGTATACCGTCAACATGTTCAAGTGTGGCAGTTCTTCTCATTAGAAATGATGCAGTTTCGCTTATGTCTATCATGCCATCTATGTGTGCTATTGGTGCTTCCCATTCATCTGGCCTTTCCACTGGGAGAATTATGAAAACAGGATTTGTGATTATGCCTACATAAACTCCTGAGATATCCCAACCAACCTCTGGAAAATTTTTCAATTCCCATATCTCAAATCTGTCTTCATCGTCGTAACACAATCCTCTGTAATATGAAGCCCAACTTAATGTGTCTGAAACAGCGCAGAGATCCATGGCCATTAAAACCCACCCAATTGCATTAGTCGTCTCGGTTACTCGAGTTCCAAGTTTTATCCCACTTGCCGTTAGTATTTTTATTATTCCTTCTTCTGCTCCCTCACTTACTGCACTCCCCACAGCAAATTCTATGAGGTGCCTCATCTCATCGTCTAATTGTCTAAGGGTAAATCGTCTAGCATTTCCCTCACTATCCTCTATAGGTTTAAAAAAAGTTGTCAATACGCTTCTTTGATCTGCTGATCTCTCATCAAATAATTCAGCAGGACTTCTTCCACCAACCACTAACCTCCTTGGTAGATTACAAATAGTTTCAGGTATCTCAACAACCACATTGCTTCTCCTCACATGTGATTCAGTATTTTCATCCTCAGCACTCACACCGGTCATAGCAGGAGGATATCTGTTCTCTTCCTGATCAAATACCATATACAATCCGCCTTCATCTGTAGCAGAAAGTATCCCAAGCATATTCGGAACTCCGTCCCCTGTTTCAGAATCAGTTACATTCAATTCATATCGTACATTGTGTATATCAAAAGAAGCACGGCCATTCTCATCAGTTAGTGCAGCCCTTGTTACGACATCATGTCTTTGTGTTTCCTGAGTTTCCTGTGAACAGGCAGGCATACTGGCAGTTCCAGCAGTAAGAGCCAAAGCAACAGCAGCATTAGAGGCAAACCTTCTTATGTTCCTCCAAATTCTTGCACCTAACCTATCATCGTCTAGTGGTCTTCTTGTGTGGAATTCGTTCCTTCGTGTCTCTAAATCAGCTGACCTTTCTAGGTCAAATCTACAACCAGACATATCATCCCCCGTTAATAATTGTTATAACAGCGGATATTGTTTATAATAAAATATAAATCTTCGTCTTCTCCTGCTGGGGACTGGTATATTATTACGAATCCAAGTGTGTTTCCAATGAAACTACCAGACGATATATGTCGTGTTATTGTTTCATTATTGTTCAGTATCTTGGAGTCACATGCCTCAACTAAATTCTCTTCATACGATATGAAATCATTTTGGTATGTATCATATTTCGGATCAAAGTTCTTCTCAAACCACCATTCTCTATACTCCGATATCGTTTCATCGCATTTTATATGTGGTCCAGTTTTATATCCGCCTCGAGGAAGTCCATATTCAAAAAACAAAAACGTATTATTACCATTAGTAAAAGTTGCATCTGAAGGCACATGGGTGTCTAAATACGTTTCTATTCTTGTTTCACTTTCATTATCGACAACTTTCCAGCCTTCAGGCAACATAACATAACATATGTCTCTTGGAATGCCAGTTTCAGTATGTATCTCGGCAAAAGTCGCAGTGATAGTTCCATCACTGTTGTCCGTTATGTTATTCTCATAATGGACAGGGCTGCTCATCAGGAAATAAACGTAAACCATCGCCATTCCAAGTCTTACTATACCAGCCACACCGTTACTGAGTGTCATTAGTACAAATGAATGCCAATAACTCAAATTATGTAGTTCTTTTGTTGCAACTATTATGATATAAAAGAAAAAAAGGAAAAATATCAAGGCAAGTGGGGCTATCGGTGCATATACAAACTCCAACATGGCTGCAACTATGAATGGGATAAGGAATGATGAAAACGCCAGCATAAAGACATATGCAACCTCAACAAGGCGTGCCTTTGACTTGTATATCTCCTTCCCTATGATCCAGTTCAGTCCTATTGCAGGAACAAAAAACAATATTGCAAGTGCAAGAAAACTATAAACCACGCTTCCTATTACAGAAGACTGCAACTGCGGATTGAATATAAGATCAAGTCTCTGACTATAATCACTGAACAGTGTCAATAAAGACATGAAAAAAGTTACGACTACAAAAACCAAAACCGCCCTTAATATGCTTGCTTCTTTCTTTCGGTTTCTAAAAAAATTTTCCACTTTTTTGTTATCTATCAAGTTATCCCCCACAAGTTAATTATCACCTATATAATTTATATAGCCTCACAACAAAGCCGCAACAAAAAGCCCGATCATCCCTAGGACAAATGCGACCAGGCTCGTGTTTCTGGCGAATACAAAATCCTCTTTGCTTATCAGGTTATAGCAGATAAGTATTATGATCAAATCAGCAGCGGTTACGAATATCGCGGGCAAAACATCGTATCTGAGTCCTGAAACAAACGGCAATGCCGTAAGAGGTAAAAAGAGCAGGTAGAATATCATCGCGATCTTTACTGATGCACCCTTTCCGATCATTACAGGTAAAGTTTTGGATTTCCTTGCCTTGATGTCCCCTTCCATATCCTGAACAGATTTGATTATCTCCCGTGCCAGTCCTGCCAAGAATCCCAATAAAGCGAGTATCACTGCAAGGCTAGAGAGCGTTTCAGAAACCACAAAATTCCCGAATATGAATGGTATGGCCATAGTTGTTGCAATGTAAACATTTCCCATAAGTGGCAAGTCCTTTAATTTCCAGTTGTATGCGATTGCAAGCATATTGAATAT
>JAHJBM010000002.1 GCA_018813505.1 Microcaldota archaeon | reverse complement strand
GTTCAGCTCTTGATCCCTTGACATAGCAACGCATATGGGTATTTCTTGTACGTTATTTTTAATGCTATTATCAATTATTGATAATTCCAGTTATCCTTACAATCATGTCATTCAGGCGACTTTCACTTCCCTTTTCAAAAACCGTCAATGCTCCAGCTTCTAATATCTTTTCTGGAGTTGCGCTTAGAAATCCCCCACTGAATACAATAACCGGAATTTGGATCTCTGTTTGTTTCATCTGTTCTATCAATTTAAGTGCATTTCCACCTGGCATATCCAGATCACATACAATAACATCGAAATTACGATCGCTTTGCAATATCGTCATGGCATCTGCAACATCACGGGCAGTAACTATCTCAGTTGCTCCAGTTTCTTTCAATTTTCTTCCCATGGCTCTTCTTAACCCTATTTCATCATCCACATAAAGAATTCGTTTATATTTTTGTTTTGTTATTGGTCCTTCTATACTTGGTTCAGTTGTTTTTTCAGAAGTGCGAGGTAGTGATGCCGCAGCATTCTTGGGTTTATGAGCATTAGTCATAATTAAATTATATTCCATATATTTTATAAGACTACCACTATATCTCTGGTGCTTCCCTCATTGCTCTTATAAGGATTTTTGCAGCTTCTTCAATATTCAGTTCGCCGCCTTTGATAACAAACCCCCGTCTTGTAGCTATAATACTCAAAACATCTACTCCTAATATGGCATCGTCAAGGCTCAGATCAAATTTTCCTTCAATCCATTTCCTCAGGGTTTGACTTTCCAGTATTTCTTCAGCGAGTTTGTAAGCATATACCTCTGCTCCACTTTCAATGTTTATTGCTCCTTTTCTTATCAGATCATGTTTTTTCTCATGTTTCGGATAAACACCACGATAATCAGTTACCCTCAGCTCATCGTTTATCTTTATCCACTGTACATTTTTTGTGGTTCCTGCAACTGGTGCAACCTTTGCCGCACTTTTTCTTGCAAGCAGGTTTATGGTTGAACTTTTTCCAACATTTGGATATCCGACAAAGAGCGCTTTGACTGGCCTTTTTTTGGTTTTATCCATTATTAGTTTCATGACTTTAGCACGGTCTTTTTCTCCTCCGTTTTTTGCACTTATAAAACGATTCCCTTCAGCTGCATCCATCTTGAGGTCTGATTTGTTTGCAATAATGACAAGTCTGTTATTTCCTGCAAGCCGTTCTATTATGGCTATTCGTGTGCCTGCTATATCGCGTGCATCTACAAGTTCCACTACTATATCTATACCTTTCATTGTTTTCTTTAGCTGCTCCCACTCGTTCATATTGTTTCTCCTCATTCCTGTCTGTTTGTGATGCAATCAATATTCAACATGTTAGCTTAATAAGTATTAACAGTTATGATCTAGCATGCTTGAGAGTACATTTATCCATCTTCCAAATTTTGGTCCAAAAAAAGAAAAAAAGCTTTGGGATTCAGGAATAAAGACCTGGAATGATTATTTGGAACATTTTGCATCCTCAAGATTTCACAGACAATATTGCACTACATTGGCTCAATCCAAATGTGCGTTAAATTCCAATGATCCCAATTATTTTGCAAATGTACTTCCAAATAATGAAACATGGCGAGCGTATCCTCATTTTTCAAAAACAGCATATCTTGATATTGAAACTACTGGCCTTTCTGGGGATCGTGATCATATAACAGTAGTTGGGATTTTTGACGGTTCTAAAACAATGAGTTACATCTATGGTCAGAATCTTGATGATCTTAACAAGGATATTTGCAATTACGATCTTGTTGTAACATTCAACGGTTCATTATTTGATCTTCCTTTCCTGCGTAAAAACATCAATGGAATAGCCATCCCGAGTCTTCATATAGACCTAAGGTTCCTACTGTCATCAATGAGCATAACTGGCGGATTGAAAAAAATCGAGCAAAAATTCGGGTTTGAGCGTGAAGATGATTTGAAAGGTCTGAACGGTTATGATGCAGTCAAACTATGGCGCAAATACAGAAAAAACAACGATGCGAGCGCTTTAGATAAGCTCGTTAGGTATAATGCCGCAGATATAGAAAATCTGAAAAAATTATTGGACTGGGCATATAAAGAAAAGAAAAAAGAAGCTGGTTTTTGTTAGTTTTTGTTATTACTATTCTGAACATACATGTCTCAGAGAAACATCTACTCTTGTTCCTGCTGCATTCATAATAAGTGCATTATATTCTAATATTCCAATACCATCTGCTGTTTCAAATCTGAGTTCCTGGCCTATTTCAACGCTTTCAAATCCATCTCTTTCAACCATTTCTCCAAAATCACAACCTTCAATTATTTTGACTCGCAAAGTAGTTCCTTCCAAATATATCCTAACTGCCATTGGTCCTGCATGGAGTGGTTCTCCTTCTTCACCGAGCAATATGCCGCTTCTGCCATCAGTACTGCAATTTTCATCGGTTCCCTGGTTTCCAAGGCATGGTGAATAGCTTGTTGCACATGTGGCACCATTTGCATTATGGACTAGGTTAACCGTTACCTCTGCGCCCTCTCCGGTAAATTCGATTCCCACAATTTTCAATGTTCCTGTTTCGCCTGAACGATCTCCGCTAATCATTATCTCTTCTCCTAAAGCAGTAAGAATCACTCCACGTGATCTGTTCTCATTATCTGCAGTACACCCTTCAACAGGTGCAATCCAAACACTCATCTTTGGGGTATCTACGTAAAATTCTGCACTTGAAATATTTATACAAATTACTCTAGCTGCAATATTTCCTGCTCTTACCATTTCGTTTATGTTCCCACTTTCATCTGCCATTACAATAGTACTGTTTGTGCTTCCAGGCATTGTAGGACCTGGACCAAGACATGTATGATCATCAATTTCGCACATTTGTTCTGGATCTGCCGGGGCTTGTGCACCACATCCTGTTGATAACATACCAACTACAGCCGCAGTCATAGCTAAACGTCTGAATGCTGTAGTTCTTTTAACTGCTGGTCTATCGGTTGTTCTATTTTCTTCCCCCTGTTGTGGATCATGTCTAAGTTTTCTAGGTTCCATCCTTCATCGACCTCATAAATATAAATTCTTTAGTTTCTAATTCTATACTTTTGTGAGATAAGTTTAAAAATGGTTGTTTTTGGATTTTTGCGTATAGTTCATGAAAGGTTTAAGAAATCCCAATCACTATTATACTATATGAGATACATTATATTCATAATCCTATCGTCTATGTTGCTATTTGGATGCTGCTATACTCCAATGACAAGTTCTTCGAATACAAACGATACTAATGAGACTAGTGCTGATGACATTATCGATGATGATGCTAACAATGCTCAGGAAAACGTTACTGAAACTCCTGCCACAGAAGAGTCTGCTCAGGAAGATACTAATCAGCAGGATTCAGATTTAGAACCAGGTTCAGAAAATGAAACAACTACAATCTCATCGTCATGCGTTGGTCCGACTGAATCTGATATGTCTGTAAGAGACACTGTCTTATTTTACAACAAATCATACACAGATGTATGTATTGATTATTCAACTGTAAAGGATTATTATTGCAACAATGGGGTTTTGGAATCAATAAATGACGAATGCAATCCTGGAAACAGATGCAATGCAGGGAAATGCGAACCAGTTACCTTTATCTGTAGCGAAACAGATGGGGGTATAAATGTTTTCCAAAGAGGCAAAACCACTGTTGTCTATGGCATGAATACGCCTGTAGATGAATGGGATGAATGTGTTGACGAAGGAAAAATCATAGAATACTACTGTCTTGGGGATGGAACAGCAACTTCAGAGCAAATCATCTGTCCAAGCGGATACAAATGCGTTAGCGACAGATGTGTGAGAAGCAATTGTGATGAAACTGATGGTGGTTTGGATATCTACGTTGCCGGCAAGACCACGGCAGGTGGCGAAGAACGCAATGATGACTGCATAACGGAAAGGCGATTGCGTGAATACTATTGCTATGGCGATGATATCGAATCTACTGATGAATACTGTGATGAAGGGTATATCTGCGATAATGACCGATGTGAATTGGAATAATCTATATTCCGGTCTTCTTTATCCAGTTCCAATTTCTTGAACATCTATGCACATTTTACCACTATTTATAAACCTGTTGTTGCTAATTAACTATGATAGTTATGGCTAGATCAGAATCACCCATACCCTTAAGGCAAGGCAAATCAAGCTATCTCACAAGACCTACGTTCGAGCCACTAGCAGATGTGTTACTAAGATCAACAGTAGTAGTAGATGTCACTAGTAGATATTGGACATTTAGCCAATGTCTGAAACACTTAAAAAGTGATGATACTCATTCGCGCTGGCATGCTTGTTTAAGAATAAAAGAAACTGCAAAAATCGATCAAGAAACTGCAAAAACTGCACTTCCTGAACTTATCGAAGCATTTGAAAAATACGGCCCATTGACAAAATCTCTTATTGCAGAAGTATTGGCAGAAATTCGTGATGTTCGGTCCTTGAGAGCTTTACGTAAAGCCTATGATGAACAAATTACAAGAAAATATTTGGAAATGGACACGGGACAGGCCATAAATAATGAATTATGTCAAAGATTGGCTCTGGCCATATCCTCATTCAATCTAGTTGAAGAAATTAAGGAAATTGAGTAAACTACTAGCAGATTAAACTATTATTTCTCCTTTATTTGCATCCACAGTTATTTGCATTCCATTTTTCAACAATAAGAATATGTCTTTTTCAGGTTGGTCAACCATTGGTATTTTCGAAATAATCGCACCCACGGCAATTATCGGTTCAGTACTCATATTGATTATTGCAGCAGGTGCCGTGCCATTCTTTGCAAGTTGAAGCATCACATAAGAACCAACTGTACTTCCCTTTCCATGCGGGAAAACAAGCACCTTTCCTGCGATGTTTTTGCCTTCAAGTTCATGACCTTTTTCAGTTACCTTTCCTGTTTTAGGGTCTATTCCTCCCAAAAATGAAATCGGTTCTTTGGTGATCAACACCTCACCGGATGCGTTTCCTCGTGCTATTGAACGGCATTTGATCTCGATATTCTTGACATTTTCCATCCCAGTCACCTATAGAGTATCTCCTCTAATTTTCCAAATACAACTCTTTGTTTGCACAGATCTTGCAAATATTTAGCAGCCTTTCCTGAATTAGTGCCTGTTATGTCATATCCCATATCCTTCAAAGGGCAAACCACCATGCACGTATCTGCAACCACTTTCCCGCCAGCGGTTTCTATTGTTTTTGTATATCCTAATTTGTCTGCAGTTTCCTTTGTTTTTCTTGCAGTGCAAACCCAGAATTCACATGTTGGTTTTCGTTTTCCAACAAGTTCAGCAACCTGTTTTATCTCATTAATTGAGGCATGTGGACAGCCAAGTGTGACGAGCTGGGGTTTTTCTCCGGTATCGAGTTTTGATTTTGTGGTTTTGAGGTCTGATTCGGTAAACGTAATCTTCTCAGCATCGGATGCAATGTTGTATTCAGGCGTTATTCCTTTGACAAAGAACAGCGCTACTGAACCGCTTGCTGCCATTGATGCTCCAAGTACCTTGAGCTGTTCTTCTGTTGCTATTTTTATTCCTGTGAATGCAGGGGGGTTATCTTTTGCAAGTTTTCCAATCGCATAACCAAGCGCGCCAAAATCTGCGGTGGTTTTCAAGTCGCATTTTACATCAACAACAAAATTCGAAACCCGAGACTCATCAAGATGCAAACCATACTCGGGCGTGACACCACAGATAGCCGCAGCGAGCGCAGAAGGCCCGCCTTCACGATTTGTTCGTGCTCCTAAAACCGAATTCGCAAATGCAACCGCGCTTGATTCTGCCCATGCGATATGCTCTCCTTTTTTCGGTCTTATGCCTATGAAATACGGCGTGCATGTACAGGATTGCATTATGCCAATCTTTGAATACGCATCCAGTATTTTGATTTGCTTTTTTGCAAAATCCTCAGGCACGTTCATTTTCTTCCATTGCATTATGTCCATACCTGCAGGGTTCAGGAAAGTTGGGATTTCTACCTTTGCCCCTTTTTGGACCAGATCTTCAAGATATTCAAGTCCGGCATCACCTATTGTTTTGTACGAGACACCTGAAACCTGTGCACTGGTTACAGGTATCATTCTTTTTGCATTGTATATTTTTGCCAGTGCGATGAGTATCTCCATTGACTGACGTGTTGCTTCGCCCATTTCGCCGTCAAACATTTTTTGTTCTTTATCTGAAAGAATAACCATCATCTTACCTCATTGATCAAACATACTCTTTCAAATTTACTTTTTTCCATCTGGCTTTTTCAAAATTCTTTCCATGTGCCTTCAGTGGCTTTGTTGCATCTAGTCCCATCTTGCTTGTCGCAAGCGTGTTCGGATCAGCACTCGGGTCAAGCGAACTTCCTTTTTGGTTTTCCTTTACTACCAGATCTTTGTCTGCCTGAAATCTTGTTGCAATTGCCCACTCTACTTCCAACGGATTATCAACATCAATGTCATTATCAACAATTACCACATGTTTCAATGATTTGTGCCCTGCAAAAGCTGCATCTATGGCTTTTTCCCCGTCATTCTCACCCTTCTTTTCAATGGCAACAACTGCGTGAAGCCATGAGCATCCTCCGGGTGTTATATTAACCTGTTTACATTTGCAGACTTTATTCACTTCATCAAATATCGTCGGTTCCCGTGGCATACCCATAAGTACTTTATGTTCCAAACCACCCGGTAACAAAACATGCCAGAGTGCGTTATTTCTGTGATGCATTTTCGTTACTTTCATAACTCTCTGCTTTCTTACGACATCATATGTTTCAGTCAAATCAATGAACGGTCCTTCATCATGCATTTCTTTTGTAATCTTTCCTTCAAATGCAAATTCGCAATCTGCAGGTACTTCTATTCCATTGCTTAATTTTACTGTTTCAACATCACCAAGAGCATTCGCATATTCTAGTTCATTTTGCCCGAGCTTTGATGATATCGAAGCAGATAATAGTACGTTGATCGGTGCACCGACAAAAAAAGCAATATCAAGTTCACCGCCGGCGCGTTTTATAAATTCGTCAAGATGCCTTGTCAGGATACGCATTACAACTCTGTCTTTTGCAATTACCATCATTCTATGAAAAGACAAATTATAACCCAGTTCTTTGTCCTTTGCAACTACAACTGCGGATGAAAAATACGGTCCGCCGTCCTTTTCAGCGTGTAATGGTATCGGTAATCGCGAAAGATCTATGGTTTCCGTGCTGTTTTCAAGCACTGGGCCAGTGTCGATGCATTTTACTTTTTTTGGATTGTTTATGGCATGCGTGAGTGCTGGTATAAGTCGATCCTTTGCAATTCCAAGATTATCGCATACAAGTTCCCTTGTTGAGAAGATATTCCCAACTGCAGCAAAATCAGAATCATTCACTTGTTCTACATAAATCGGACATCCATCAAGCGAGTTCATCAGTCCGGCAAGGTCAAGGTTTTTTGAAACCTGCTTTTTTGCAATCGCCATTTTGTTCTCTTTTCTGAGTTGTTCTACAAATTCACGGAAATTTTTCATTTGCTCACCAGTTTTATCGCTTTATATTATTCTCTATACTCTATCTCACTTACTTCCCCATCGGTTTGACAGATTATGTTCTAATCCTATCTGATCCATTATCCTTGCAACTATAAAATCTATTAGGTCTTCGACATTTTTAGGTTTTCCATAAAAACCTGGGCATGCCGGAAGGATTACTCCTCCAGCGAGTGTAATGGTTTCCATGTTTTTTATTGTAATAAGCGAGTAAGGCGTGTCCCTTACAACAAGCACCAACTTTTTTCTCTCTTTCAATGCGACTTCTGCCGATCTTGTAATTAGGTTGCTACCAATGCCATTGGCTATTTCTCCAAGCGTTTTGAGAGAGCATGGCACTACAATCACTGCATCTGGCGGATTGGATCCAGATGCATAGGAACATGAGAAATCATTTTCAGCATAATCTGCTTCAGGCAGTTTCGTGCCTTCTGCTTCAGCAACCTTGACAGCACCTTTACTGACCACAACACTTGTCTTAACTGATTTGTTCTGCCTGAGTACTTCAACCAGACGTCTTCCGTATTCAAGTCCAGAAGCTCCGGTAATTGCTACAAGTGTGCGTTTCTTTTTATACTCCTCTCTCTGCATATATGTCTGTTGTTTTTTTCTGTTTAAAAAATAGTCGGAATTCCGCGAATCAGTGTTCGTTGATTGTCTAATTGATATTTTTCAGTTATGGGAGTTCTTAATCTCTTTTTAATTTCTTTCATTTATGGTTTCTGCATGAAAGTTCTCAAAATAGGCGGTAGCTTCATAACAAATAAAAATGGTTACAAAAGTCCAGACACAAAACACATGATCCAAATAGCCAAAACAATTGCCCAACTCTGGAAATCAGGAACCCGAGATCTCATGCTTGTGCATGGTGCAGGTTCATTCGGTCATGCGGTTGTGATAAAACATAAAATCGACAACGGTGTCAGAACCGTTGAGCAAAAGATCGGATTTGCTGATACTCACGCAGCATGCTCCGAGCTTTCCTTGTTTCTTGTAAAGGCATTGGTGGATCAGGGCGTCCCGGCAATTTCCATCCCACCAACCATCATAGCCAAACAAAAAAACAAAAGAATATGCGATTTCAGATTCGAGATCGTAAACAATTATCTGAATGCCGGATATCTGCCTATTCTGTATGGTGACATGCTTTTAGACAGTGATATTGGTGGATCAGTATGTTCAGGCGACCAGATAATGGCATGGCTTGGGAAGAAAGCAGAATTTCTTGTATTTGCAACCAATGTTGACGGTGTTCTTGATGGCAAAGGAAAAGCAATTCCATTAATAACAAAGGATAACTTTGATGAAATATCCATGCATCTGAAAGAAACAAAAAACGATGTCACCGGTGCAATGAAGGGAAAATTGCAGGAATTGCTCGAGCTTGATAATGTCTCATACATTGTCAACGCGGAAAAACCCGAACGCATTCTTGCGCTTTTTGAAGGAAAAGAAACAATCTGTACAAAAGTCAATCCAAAAAAGCAATTGGACTAAAGTTCTTGGGAAGAAAAACCAGTAAGTCTGATATCAAAATGCGAGCACACCTTCTCTAGCAATTCAGCAAATCCCATGACCGGTCCATTACCATAACCATGCATGTATAAATTCATCCTTATTTCTTCCCTCAGTTCATCTGTGCCTCCGGCAGCATTAACAAGTGCTTCTGGACATTCCAGTGCAAATGCTGTTATTTGGTCGATTTCATCCTCTTCATGGGTTACAAGTCCAAGAATGGCAGCCGTGCGTTTTTTCTGGTCTGTAAAAAATTTAGTGAGACTCTGTAACCTTTGTTGCGATCTTTCCGGCAGTTTTTGATCGTTGACAGCCTTGGGTAAAGGAGGATGAAGCCGAGTTATTTGTTTTTCAATAATTGGGATTTCCATAAGAAGTTGCCTATCAATCGACCTATCTCCGTCAATTATAATATGTTTTTCTCGACCAACTCCTCTTGCAACGAGCATCACTCTTTTGAGATTTAATATGAAGAATATCAATTCTGTGTTAGTGCCAAATATTGAAAAATCATCTGCTCTACCATTCACTCTATGCATAAATGTATTATTTGGGAAATACGGAATAAATTCTATACTATTGATATTTTTTGGTTTGAATCTGGCACCAACAGCGTTGCCATTTGTTCTCCCATATGTATCACCGTACAATGATTCAATATCATATTCATCTGAAAAGAATGCAATATTCTCCAATCTGCCTATTTGTATGCTCTTTTTTATAATAAATAACCAAAAATCAAAGTTAATCTCACCCCTCCAGCCATCCCATGCGTTGTATGGATCTGATACACCATTTTGATATTCTGGTTTTAATTTGTCTATAAATGCGAATAATCTTCGTGTCCAGACGCTACCATATCTACAAAACCAATCCCTATCAAGTTCACCTGTATCTGCTATTTTTTCTGCCAATGCTGTATCTATTTCACGTGCGGTTTTATCAGAGATTATCCTTGCTCCGCGTCTTTGTTCTGGTGAGAGTTTGTTTAAAAAAATTAGCGTATCTGACGATACTCTATGCAAATCTCCCAATTGTACCAATTCACTTACGGATAAGTTATCCTTTCTTATTGTCTCAAGTATGCAACCGGCATTCCTAATAGTGAAGCCACCAAAGGGGCGATACGCTTTTATATAATGGACTCCGAATTTTCCATCTTTTCTTTCAACAGTTCTCAGTGGAGTAGTTATCAGTTTTGCCATAATCCATCCTTCTCAGTTTTCTTGTTACTATCAAACTTTCTTCATCCCCACAAACAACCACACTTAGTCTTCTAAGAACACTTTATAAAACTAATTATGATATTTGCCTCTCCTTTCTGGTGTCAAACAAACAACTATTTATTAAATTTTCAGGAATTTATTGTCTTGTGATTTTATGCTGAAAAATCTATTTTCATTTATCGTGGTTTTTGGAATATTATTTGCTTCAAGTGGATTAACCACGCTTGAATGGCCTGATTCTGCATATTTCAAATTTTCAACTGCACAGACATTTTCTTACGATGATTATCTGGCGAGTGGTACAAACCAGGATCCGACAGACATGTATGACATAGTTCTTGAACCATGGGATCAACCGGCATGGTGTACAAACCGCATCGATATGGGCAATGTGCCATTAAGCTCATTGACAATCCCACCGACTTCCGGTTATAGTGACGATGTTCTTGGTTTTGCAGACTGCGATTATGTAAATGAGGGGCATGCATACTGGATCAAAACACGAACTGGTGCTTATGCAAAAGTAAAAGTCACTGAGGCCGTGCATCTTGGCTCTACTGATGCTGATGGGAATATCAACAGGATCACGTTTGAATGGAATTACCTTACTGATGGCACAAGCGACAATCTCATTTGTTGTCCAGCCTCAGTTGTTTTGCCTGGTTTGATTCTAGCGGGATTCTTACTATCGAGAAAATAAAGAGTTGGCCAATGTCAAATGCGGTACTGGAAAATATCGGCGTTGTTCTGCAAAAAATGGAGGGCGAAGCGCTGAAAAGAAATGCACCTGTTTTCAGGGCAGAACTAGCCACAAAATCAACTCCATTCAAAATTCTTGTTTTTACAATGCTTTCTGCAAGGACAAAAGACGAGACAACACTCAAGGTTGTTGAGCGTCTGTTCCAATATGTCCGAACTCCTGAACAATTGGCAAAACTCAAAACTTCAAAACTCGAAACCCTGCTTTATGGTGTCGGGTTTTATCGTGTAAAAGCAAAAAATTTGATTGAAACCTCCAAAACCATTGCAAAACTCGGAAAAGTACCTGATACTTTAGAGTCACTTCTTCAGTTACCTGGAGTTGGGAGGAAAACTGCAAACATAGTTTTAGCTCGGGCATTTGGAAAAAACACATTAGGTGTTGATGTCCATGTCCACCGCATTAGCAATCGCCTTGGTCTGGTAAAAACAAAAAAGCCAGAAGAAACAGAAATGGCACTTATAAAAATAGTGCCAAAACAATATCTGGGAAAACTGAACAAATCATTTGTTGCTTTTGGTCAGACTATTTGCCTTCCTAAGACTCCCAGATGCACTGAATGCCCTGCAAATTCCATATGTCCTAAAAAAGGAGTAAAAACTATTTCATGATCTGATTAACAAGGCAACAGGTATCAACAAAGCCAGAAGTGCCGTGCTTGGACAACATAGTAATTGCTCTTTTTCTTCATCCTTAAGGATATATTCCCCAATCGAAATTCCCACCTGTAATGTCTCTGCTTTGGTACTATCAAGTGAGGATATGTCTATCGTATAATATGTGCTGTCCACATATATGTCCATATAACACTGTATCTCACCTACAAGATCGTCACAAACATAATAATACTCATGATTTCCAACTATCTTTTTTTCGACCTGCCCTTCATCATATGTTTGCGTAATCTCATTCCAATCAGCATAACTCATCGGTTCAGTACTTACAATGGCAATAGTCTTTTCATCACTGGTTGAATAGTGGGCTGTTCCTGAATTCATATCCCCATTGGAATCTAAAATTTCCAATCCTGTGCCAGGTATAGTTTGTGGAAAAACGGTTGCAGAAAAAGCCAACCCAGCAAATACCAACATTATCATGATCAATTTCATGAGGGACATTCAAAGTTGTACTTTTAATAGTTTTTGCAATGTTTATTTTTTTGCTATAACTGTGGGAAACGAATCAAATCCTTTTTTCTTCATTTCATTTGCTATTTTCACAGTATGTTCTTCATCATTTGCCAATGCTATACAACATCCGCCACCGCCCCCTCCAGTGAGTTTTGCACCAAGCGCTCCAAATCCGAGTACAAGTTTGTTTATCTCATCATTTTTTTCATCAGATACTCCCAATTCAGATAATATGCTCTGATTCTCGTTCATTAATTTTCCAAGTTCTTCGACTTTGCCTTTTTCAATATATTTCTGTGCGTGGGCTTCAAGCTCAAGATATTCATCTACGAGTTGATTAAATTCATCATGCCCCTGCTCTTTAAACATCCGAACGGCACTGATCATCTTTTCGGTTGGGCTATATTTTCCCGTGAACGTTACGGCTAAGTGCAGTGGTTTTTTTATTTCTATAAACCTGAAACTATCCTCATTACTTTCGGTTCCTCTTTTAAATTCCATAACCCCGCCATAGGTGGCCATTGTGTTATCTATTCCACTTGGATTTCCATGGAATGCCTTTTCACCTTCATAAGCATATTTGTTTATTTGTTCTTTTGTAAGGTGAATTTTTTGTTCATCTGCAAGTGCGTTTACCAAAGCAACACAAAAAGCAGCAGAAGATCCAAGTCCGCCATATGTTGGCAGATCACCGCTAAGATTGACCGCGTATTTTTTTCTTATTCCCATTGCGTCTATGACATTTTCTATCCCTTTGAGGCTCATCTCTTCAATTACCTTTTGTTCTGTCACCATCTTGTTTTTGTCTGATTCTTTAACTTCGACAACTGCACTATTACTTATTCCTCCTGCTATTGCTGGAGTACCATGGACTACAAAGTGCTCCCCGAATAATATGATCTTTCCATGCCCTTTTCCGTTTCCCATATCAGAACCTCGTCATCGCATTCTTTTATCATCATGCTTTTGGTTTTCTGCCTTTTACTTTTGGTGGTTTAATATCTGGATACGCCTTTGTGAGCATTCCCGGAGTTGCATATGGTGGATAACTCAATTGTTCAAGGACCTTACAAACCAAATATGCATCCTCTCCTTTGCCACTAAGGCTCGGTGCAAGTTCTCTAAGCACTGCCATTGCATTTCCATAAGACTTTCGCTTTGCGCTGACTAACGAACTGACTGTGCGGTCATCTTTTTGTATTCCTGCAAAATCAAATGCTTTGTTCACTACCGAATGGTTTATACCGCTTAGGATCCCAGAAATCTCATAATCCTTTGCGTTGTCAAGACTAAGTTTTTTTATTGAAATCCAATTTTTGTATTTACCTACATATGCAATGTAATCCCCCTGTTCCTCTTTCTCCGGTTTTAAGTTTAATTTTCCAGTATTAGCTTTGAATTGTACTCCTGCTTTTGTCAGCAATTGATTAAACAGGTATGATTCAGCTACCGACGCAAGCTTTTGATTATCCATACTTCCAATAATTTTCTTTTTCCATTCTGATGTATTTTTTTCAAGGAAGTCACATACTGCACCAAGACCATTGCCAACATTTACAAATTTTTCAATCGCTATAGTATCTATTCCAGAAAATCCATATGCATATGATTCAATCTCGTTGCTCACATGGTTAAGTCCGCCAACGACATCCGTTTCGCTTGCTTTGCTTAAGTCAAATCTCAATGTGGCATTGAACTGCTTGTATTTTCCTGTTAATATTATTTCATCTCCACCTAACATGTTTTCATCCTCGATTTCATCTATCATCTACATTACGGAACATTCTCTCTGCTAAATACTTCAAATACATTTATAATTTGTTGATTATGCCGTTTGATTATTAAAACCTGGCATCACAGGTTAACTTCTTCATAGCAGTCAATTATCATTTTCCTTCAGTTTAAAAATATTGTAAGTTGAAAAGATATAATGCATAGAAAAAATCTTCATGGCAGGGGATTACTAAGAAAAGAAATTCCCAAACCGCAAAACAAATCTATTGGTAAAAAGGCCAGTTCGCCGATATTTATCGGTAGAGCGTTTACTATGGAAGAACTTCAAGCATTACTGTCATCCCTTACGAGTGGGGATGCAATGATGGAAATAAGTGCGGTTGCAGTATTTAGCAAGAGTGTATGCAGTACTATTCCGAAAAACGATGCCGATATTTTCGAAACAAATGCTTCTGAAATAAGTGTTTCTGAAACCCAGTTGGTTGAGTTGGTTGCTGCTGCAATAATAAAAAACGAAGGTCAGATGTTAAAGACATTTGAAAAAAACGGGGCATCTGTCGCACTCAATTTTATAACTTTTGCATCATTTATACCTCCTGAAATTCAACAAAAAGCCGAATCTGCTCTAAGAAGATTACATATATCAAAACAAACACGCGTTGTTCCAAAACAGCTGATTCATGAGGACAATTACTTACAAGAAGCAGTGGAGAATTTAATTGCAAAGCTTGATAACAAAAATACTGAAGTCCAGATTTCAGCGGCAACTGAGTTTATTAAAGAGTATCCTCGGATTATTCCTACGATTTCCAAAATGCCTCTTCTTTCTGTTACTGAGGTTACTATCAAGGCAGTAGAAATAATAAAACAAAATTCAGAGGCAATACTGTCACAATTGGCAGAACAAAAAATGGTTCCAGAACTTATTTTTATCTCATCTTTACAACAGGTTCCAGAAGGCATAAGAATTCGGGCGATTGAAATAATTAATGAATCAAATCAAGAATTACAAACTTCTCATTCACCAGCAAAAGTAAATGTAAATGCGTCTAATTCGGAGTCTGAAAAATCGCACATGGAAATTGAAACTACTGAATTTAAGTACATTCAAAAAATATATCCATCCTCTAAGGATTATACTCCCTTCGAGCTTCGGGCTTTGCTTGATGGCCTTGGTAGTGTTGAACGGGTACGTGTTGTGGCTACTGCAATTGAATTTTTGAAAAATTATGATATTATAGTCAAGAAAATTGCAGAAACACCATTGCTCACTGTGACGGAGGTTACTGCCAAAGCGGTCAAAGCAACAGAAAATAATCTCGATATCATTCTCAAGGAACTTGCAAGAAGAAGGGAGATAAATGCACTTAATTTTTTAGCCCATTCAAGGAAGTTTTCTTTACATGTCAATAAAAAAGCAGAATCCGTGATTGAGCTACTTGCCAAGATATTCAATGCAGATGATCATAACCAGCAACTGGAAAAAGATCCAGAAGAATCTGAAAGTGGTGAGGATCAATAATAAAAAGATGTCTGATCAATATTTCACTAAAGCCCCTGTAGCGCAGAGCCTTGAACGGGTCTGTTCAAGATTTACCCACTCAAGGCGTGTAAAGGTAGCGCGCGTCCTTGGTAGAAACTTTTTGGGAAAAAGTTTCATCAAAAACTACCTGAATAGGACGAGGCCGCGAGTTCAAAGGCCTTTTGACTTCTCATTTTCTCCGGGCAAAACCCCTGGGAAAGCCCTGAGGATTCCCGAAACTCAAAACAGAGAATTCAAAACCGAACAATTCTCGCCGGGGGCTATTTTTCTTTTTTTGTTTAGGGTTTTGTGTATTCGGTTTTGGGGTCTAATGTCATATCTGACAGTATTATCTTAAGTTCGCCAGTTATCCCGATCCAACAAAAAAGTTCCAGAGAATTTTATTCTCTGTCTCTTCAAAAGCTTCGCTTTATGAAGACGGATCGATCTATTCTCAACCACTGAGATAAACTCAAAAAACAAAAATCTG
>JAHJBM010000095.1 GCA_018813505.1 Microcaldota archaeon | reverse complement strand
CAAATGGATATTATGAAACTCATCAGCCCAAATTTCTCAGACTTGTTTGAACCAAACATCGAGATAAAAGAATTCCCTGACGGGGATAGTTATGTGTTTATTGAAAACATAAATGAATGCAAGAATACTGAGGTGCAATTGTTCCATCGTCTTTATCCTGACCAGAACGATTCAATATTCCATGCAATTCTCATACTAGGTGCATTGAAAAGAGCAGGTGCAAAAACAACACTTATTTCACCGTACCTCCCATATTCACGACAGGATAAGATATTCAAGGAAGGGGAGGCATTAAGCGCAGAAGTTTTATGCAATCTTCTTGTATGCGCAGGCGTACAAAGGCTTGTGACTTTGGATTGTCATTTCCTTAAAAAAGAAGGCGAACTTGAATATGGTGGATTGAAAATCAAGAATATCAGTGCAAACAAAATGCTTGTAGAACATGCAAAATCCATGACTGATGATGGTGAACTTGAGATCATTTCACCTGACCAGGGAGCCAATTATCTGGTTTCGGGTTTTGGAGGAAAGAGCATGACAAAAGTGCGCGGGGATTATGAAGAAGGAGATACTGCCCACAGAAAAATTGAAACGATTGATGGGAATTTCAATGTAAAGGGCAAAAATGTACTTATTCTTGATGATATGATTTCAACAGGCGGAACAATGATAAGGGCCGTTGGAAATATCAGGAACGGAGGTGCAAAAAGCATAATCTGTGCAGCAACGCACGGGTTTTTCATTAACGAATCATTAGATAGATTAAGCGAAATATCTGATGGTGTTTTTACAACTAATTCTATTCCAAATGCCGCGGCTGAAGTCGATATAATTGAACTTCTTAAAGATTAATTAGAGAGTTAACTTTTGAGAATGTTCAAATCCATGTCCAGATTATAAAAAATTATTCTGTTTTTTCAACGAACTCTCTTGGTATGACTAATGTAAATGTTGCTCCATTGCCCAATTCGCTTTTTACAGAAACAGATCCACCGATAAGTTCCATTAATCTGAATATGTATGCAAGACCACTGCCATGCATCTCGCCTTTTGTGGAAACCCCAGGTTCAAAAATGCGATCAATTATTTCGGGGTTTATACCAATGCCATTATCATGAATACTTATCTCAAGATCACCACATCCATTCAAATTTTCAATTAATAACATACTCCCCCTAGAGATATTTTTTCCATATTTTTGAGCTATAGAATATCTTGCATTTTGCACTAACTCCGTTATTACACGATAAACAATACCGCCAACAGTATTTATAGAAAATACTGAATGCCCCTTGAGACCACTAAAATATGAGTTTGAATTAGTTAGCTTTCTTTCAAAACATATGTGATCGATTATACCTAGAAAATCTTCTGGTTTAAATGTGCCAGGTTCGCGATCTATTCCCACGTTAAACGCAATGCGCGTATTTGCAGATAGACTGATATCGCAAAGATCACCAAGTTCAATTGATCCAATGGAGTATTGATATAGATATTCCAATGGCTTCCCAAATGGGTGAGATAATGAGGTACTCCAAATATCACCAAAATGAGTCAGATGTAATATTCCATTAAGCCTGCCAGTTAGATCATGATATTGTTCATAGAATGGATCGTATTCGGTCAACTCACACGGAATTTCGTTTTCTCTATGCCGTTTTGCTATTTTTATCGCAGCATCCCATAGTCCACAATATTCTATTATGAATGGTAAAATAATCTTTTTGTCTTGTTCAATGGCACGTGCCAAATTTATTCTGTTTCCGGATTCAGTCAGAAGAGTCCTTAATGCCGCAGAAGTTCGTTTGTCAGGTTGCTTTCCTTGTGAACTTGCAGGTTGTTTACCGTCCTTTTGCATGGTAGATACATATTTACTTATAAATTAAAACATATCGATTATTTCATAATATACAAATTATCCTTTGGCGATCTTAGTATATTCTTCAACCAAATCTTCAGCTTTCTTTTTCGTTTTTGCTTCTGCAAATACCCTCACGTACTCCTCAGTGCCTGAAGGCCTTACAATAACCCATGAATCTTCAAAATTTATACGCACACCATCAATATCAATAGAGTTGAGTTTCTTTTTCTGCGCATGAACGCGAACCCGTTCAACCATTTTTGTTTTTTGTTCTGTTGATGATGTTTTGAGTTTTGATTTCACGTTATGATATACGGGAACCTGCTTCAACCATTCGCTCAGCGGTTTTTCACAAATTGCTTCAATCATTTTCGCACCAGTCATGAATCCATCTTTTGCAAGAGAAAGTTCTGGCCAAATGACTCCACCTACTTCTTCTCCGCCCATAACTGCTTTCTTGCCAAGTATCATCATTTCTTCGCTCAAATACGGAGCTCCGATTTTGGTGTAATTAGTCTTGTATTTTGGATCTATGCTTTTGACCGTATCTTCTACCGCCTTGCTTGTAGCCACTGTGGTAACGACATCACCAGATACACCAGGAATTGATAGTTTCCATAATACGCATAATGCAAAAACTTTATCTCCAATTACATATTCGCCGGTTTCATCCACGAAAATTACACGATCTCCGTCTGCATCCCATGCAATTCCGGCATCAGCTTTTGTTTCATTTACCTTTGCAATAAGTTCACTAACATTTGCTTCGGTTGGTTCGCTTGATCTTCCTGGAAATGTTCCGTCAAGAGTTGCATTTAACAATATTGTCTCTACACCCAACTGCTCAAAAAGAAGCGGAGCTATCACGCATGCTGTGCCGTTTCCGCAATCCAGTACAATCTTGAGTCTTTGCTTTCTTTTTGTAAGTTTATCGAGATTAATTAACTTGAGAATTGTATGGGTGTGTTCACTAGTTGCATTTGGATATGTAACTATGCTACCGATAGTATCCCAGTTTGCACGATTTGTTTTTTCTTGTTTTGAAATACTGTTCAAGAATGAAGAATCACCAGTATCGTCAAGGAATTTTTCGATCTCTTCCCCGCGTTCCCATGAAAGCGAAACGCCTTTACCATCAACAACCTTTAACGCATTCCATTCAGGAGGATTGTGTGATGCGGTAATGATGATGCAACCAGCAGCTCCGAGTTTTTTTACCATTAGCTCTGCAGTAGGTGAACTGATAATTCCAAGATCAATAACATTGCAACCAACACTCGCAAGTCCGGCGATTACACTGTTCTTAAGGACTTCTCCAGTAAGTCTGCAATCCCTTGCAACAAGCATTTTTCCTTTATTGAAATATGTGCCGGTTGCCCGAGCTATTTTAAGGGCCAATTCTGGAGTAAGTTCATTGAATCTTCCCCTGACGCCATTGGTGCCAAAATATTTAGACATAGTATTTGGATTATCTTCAGCAATTTAAATAATTATCTTAACAATATGTATTTATGGAGATCCACATCCTTCGTCTTAGTCATCGCCTTCCGCGCGACGAACGTATTTCCACACACGTGGCACTGGTAGCCAGAGCATTCGGTGCAGAAAAAATTATATATTCAGGACAGCATGACTCTGGACTCGAGGCAAGTGTTGAACGTATAGGGGAGAATTGGGGATCAGGCGCAGATGGAAAAAAATTCACAATCGAATATGTAAAAAGCGCAAAAAGTGTAATGAAAAAATATAAAAAAGACGGCTTCGTGATTGTGCACCTCACAATGTATGGGATTGGCGTTAATGACGTCGTTAATGAAATGAAAAAGCATCAAAAACTGCTTTTGGTTGTTGGATCAGAACAAGTTCCAAAAGAGATATATGAACTTGCGGATTTTAATATTTCTGTGACTACCCAACCCCACAGCGAAGTGGCTGCCCTTGCCATAGCCCTAGATCGTCTACAACATGGCAAAGAACTGAAAAATGGCGGATTTGATTTCAATGGAAAGCTTAGGATTGAACCGTGTGCCAGAGGAAAGAAGATCCTATCGAGATAAGAATTGAGATCGCTAAAACTGACCAAACAATAGGTTTATATTAGATATCTGGTTTTACATTTCGTGATAATATGCTTAGACTTTCTGAAATTGTACTCTCGTCAGGTGAAATAAAAATAATGAAAAATGCACCATCATCAAATGTCCACGTTGATGTCAAGATCAGCAGAATGACACAACGGGACCCAACAACAGTTATATTGGAATTTAGTTATCTGATTGAATATCAGCCTATGGTTGCGAGAATGAGACTAACTGGTGCCGCATACTGCTCTGACAGTCAGGATAATATAAAGAAATTGGTAACTGAATACAGCAAGAGCAGAAAATTACCAGTAAGTATGGTTGGTAATGCACTTAATATGATAAACGCAAATGTTGGCATAAACTCGCTTCTTATCCTTAGACCGTTCAAATTAGTTCCACCATTCATGCCACCACCGATAGTTCCTGAAGCCAAGGATTCGACAATGCCACCACCAGTAATTACAGCCAAACCAATTGCACGTTCCGCACCAGTGACAAAATCAAAAAGCAGCAAAATTGGGAAAATAAGACCAAAGAAGAAGAGATAGTGGAATTTAACCACTCCCAAATTTTGAGTACATAACTATGGTGAATAATCCGCTTAATATAAGAAGAACGATCAATATCCAATGAAATGACTTGACTTCAGATCGAATTGCAGAACTTTTTGCATCAACTCTTTGAAGCTATGATATTCGTTCATAATCCACCCAGATTTTCCAGAATACTCGTTTCCTCCATAATGATATTTGTATTCTATTACTGCACGATATTTAGTCCCGCGTTTTCTTTTTCTGTTTTCTTTACCCTCGATATAGGATTTCAATACAAATCCATTTGTTTTTTTCCAGAAAACAAGAATAAATAGTTGTGCAACTATTGCTATGGCACAAACGAAAAAAACAAAAGCACCAACATAGACCGGATCAATTATGGTTTTAGCAATTTGGAATAAATCCATGAATTATCTTTGATTGATGGGTTTTTATTTCTCATCTATTATGTCAGGATATTTCGAATCTTTTCTTTTTAGCAAAAATATCCTTGATGATTTGTCTTCATTCACGATTTCATAATTTTGTGGATGATCTCCATTGCCCAACACTGTGATGAATTTCTCGCTCCATTGTTTCATATCCTCATAATAAGGCATGTTTTCTTTTTTCAGCCTTTGCCTTGAAAGCCCAAGAAACATGTAGGATTTTACCTCGACAAAATCAGTTTTTGATTTTTCAACCAATGTTGCAAATTCTTTCATGAACTTTGAATCATCATTCATTCCTTTTATCAAAGTGAGTCTGATTACTCGCCTGCATTTTAGCTTTGGCATGATTTCAAGTGTTTGGTTTAGTTTTTCCCACCCGTCTTTGTAATTCGACCGATTGATTTTTTTGAACAACGCTTCATTTGAAGCAACAAGAGAAACATAAAGCTGTGTTGGCAACGCATTCTGATCTGCAAGCTCTTTGATTTTTTCTGGTTCCTGCCCATTTGTTACAATAAATATAGTTTTTACTTCTTTCTTGCTTTTGAGCAACTTCACAAGTTCTCCGAGTTTTGGATAAAGAGTAGGTTCTCCTGAAAGCGAGATTGCCCAATGGCATGGAAATTCATTAAAGCTTTTTTTGAAAGCTTCCTGATCAGTATCCTCAGCACCGCCAATGCCACTAAGAAGGCGTTTTCTCTGCTCAACACAACCTTTGATTATCTCTTCTGGATCATCAACATTTTTCATTTCAGTTTGTTTCATCCATTCCATTGGCCGCCAGCAGAAGATGCAATTTTCCTCGCACCATGCAAGCGCAGGTGACATCTGGCAACAGCCAAAACAGCTCGCACCATAGAATTTCTGCTTGTAGCAAACGCCTTTGCCACGCATGGCTTTTTTTGTCCATGTGCATATTTGCACGCCTGAGTGATTGCCAACAAGACCATATATTTTTTCGTAGCGCTCGCGTACTTCTTTTGAAAAAACGGTTTTATCTGTATTTATCCCCACCATAACAACTCATCCAGATTTGATTATTTGTTACGATTAACCGTAACAGAACGTTACACCATAACATAGCATTTTGATAGCTGGAGATTTCGAAAATTTTATTGTACTTACATAATATAATAAAAAAGAAATAAAGGTAAGATTATCTTCTAATGCGCAGATTAATCATTATTCCCCATTGACCCGGTTCGCCTTCCCGACCTAATCTTTCTTGAGCTGCGAGGGTTTCTGGCGATGTAACTTCCCCATTTACCGATGGATCTATGCCAATCCCGCCAATAATCTGTATCCCTAATTCATTATCACGAAGCGACCCCCTCCGTATTCTCAGATCAAGGCCAGCATTTGCCACAGGATATTCATGCTGTTCAGGTGCTTCACCGGGTACCGCTCTTACTCTTCTTTCTGCACCAGCTTCAGCAAAAATGTCAAGCTGAGTACTGTCTCCACTTACTGCTTCGCTCCTACGCCAGGTGAAACCGATACCACCAGTCATTCTCCTGCTTGGACTTACATCCTGACATTCGGAGAAACGCCCCTCACATATGGCCTGATATTGCTCATCAGTAACCATTACTATGGAGCGGTTAGTGTAGTTGAAATAAAGATAACCATGGATTTCATCACTGTTACCACTTAACATTGCTTCCCTGAAACGAGCTGAAAGAGTTACCTGAACCTGAGTCCATTGCTCCCCGCTTCCTTCTTGCTCCCCTTCAGCTGGAGGACCACGATATTCACGCTGCCCTAAAAGCACACCAAGAAGCCATTGCTGCCTTTCATCGCTCAACACATCTAATACTAATCCGCCGGTCCAATTGTGTCTAATATATTCTCCTGCATCTACAAAACCAGACCTTCCATCCTCAGTTATTGGCACTGGGAATCCAACCTGTACCCTTCCACCTGAGAACCATCTTGTCCTGTCGCTACCTGAGAATGTGAATCTGTAACCATCTTCATCAGTCTGTATTTCAACTCGCCGCACATCCACACCAAGCCGTCTTCCCTGTCCGGCCCATATCCGATAATCTGCCTCTGATCCAACAATTATTGGACCAAGATCTGCAGAGGGTTCTGAGGTTGGCTCATGTGGATTTGGCACAATCACATAGAGTGTTGTATAGGTTGGAATTGCTGTCCCTCTTTCAGCAGCCCGGGTTGCCTGATGTACAAGATCATCTCCCAAAACGATCTGATATCTTCCAGGATTTGCGCTAAGCAGATGAACATCACCAGTTATTGCAGGGAGCATATCAGCAAGATTTTGTTCGAATAGACTCTGAACTTCCGCACCAGTAAGCATTGGATTGATAGGAGGTTGTGGCAATGCAACTCCGCTAAGTGCCTCGGCCGTAGTTCTTTGATCCGGAGTTAGTGCCGGTGCACCAGGTTCATCCTCAAGTCGTGCTCTTACACCGGCTGGTGAAATAAGCATTAGACTTGCAAGTTCGCTGCCATGGCTTTCTACCCAATTAACCTGAGTAGCGCCATATTCATCTTCAAGTGCAGTTCTTCTTGCCCTTGTAAGCGGTTCACTTCTTAGCGCAATATATAATTCTCTTAATCTTTCACCAGCATTAGTACTAAAATGTGATCTTACACCATCTGCAAGAGGGTTGTGATCTCTTCTTCGTCTTCGCATTCTTACAAGATCTGCGTCAATATCTGCTGCGCTCCGAACTAGCCAATCCAATGTGCCACCATGACTTTGTACAAGTGCAGGCACCTGATTTCCATAGGCACCCCTAAGTCTTCTTCGCACATTTCCATCATTATATGCCGGTGAGCTGCCAAGCGATGAATAACAATCTAGCAACGCACTTGCACGATCAGCAGTTGGTTCAACTTCAACTGCCATTATGCGATGCCTTCCCCTTATGCCACCAGTTGACCATCCGCCACCAAGATAAAGATCAAGGTATGGCCTTCCTGCACCACGTCTTACATGAAGAACTGATCCGTCTTCCCCTGATTCTTCAAATAACATCATTGATTCATAATGCAAATGACCAACAAGATCTGCAAATCCTCTTGCAGGTCTTCCAAACACTGCAAGTATTGCAGCATCACCGTATGGCCGTTCAGTAAGCGCATCGTCTCCCTCACTGTCTGTTGTTCTATGATCAAGACCAATCGCAGTGGTAACAACATCTGCACTTACTATTGCATGAAGTCCCCAGGTTCTTCCATTATAACCATAGGCAAGAGTTACAGTCCATTCATCGCTTTCCATCATCGAACGCAATCGTGAAATGGCGCGTTGGGCATTTTGTTCCCGCGACATGCCAGAGGTACCTGCAGCCCCACCCTCTGTTTGCATTGCATTGAATGTTTCGTCTATAACATCCACCATCCCCCTAAGATGTGCAGGCATCCTTTCAACACCTATAAGCATATTGTGTCTTCTTGCATACCACATGGTAACAAGGCTGCCATAGTGCGGGAATGGAACTGATAAATGCTGGCCTTCTGCTTCAAGTTCTGCCGCACGTTCTTCAAGCCGTGAATAAAGATAACTTGCTGCAACAAGGAAACCAGCATTCCTTTCTTCATCATGCTGCCAATAATAGCCGCTTGCAAAACCAGTCTGCGCCCTTTGATAAATCATATCTGCATCTTGCACAATCTGTTGTGCATATTCCATTAATTCAATGTCAGCATAACCTGCTGCAAGACCCCAACCATGCCTTAGACCGATTCTATCTGAATCAGGAATTTCATGCTGGAAACTCGCATAAACCACCGGAGTCGCAGAGGTATCTTCAGTTGTTTCAAGACCACCTTCTTCTTCAGAAGCCACTACCCGCTGATCGCGGTCATTTACCCCTACACCCACTCTTAATTCCCAACTTTGTTCGCGTGGATTAAGTCCAACATGCGTCCACAGGAATTCGCCAGTAAGTTGAGTGAGTCCGTCAATTGCTTCGCTTTCGCCACCGGAATTAAGTGCAAGCCCTTGCCCTGTTCTTATGAAACCAGCATACACATTTCTTGCCCTGGCCCTTCCAGTGGCATCTGTCAGCACTCTTGGAACTGCAACCCCTAATGCTTCCTGTGCTTCGGTTGGTTCCATTGTTCCAAGACGTCTTACAATGTTTGCAAGTGTCAACAATGCAGGTCTTTCATCTCCCCTGCGCTGTGCTTCTTCATCCTGACCTGCCCTTCCTCCTGTAAGCGGCACACCAAATGCAGCTCCATCAAATCCACGAACTCCATCTTCCCCGCTACGTAATGCATCGCCAACAAATCTAAATGATGCTAAAACATCATCACGGGTTGTACCAAAATAGAAATAATTCGCAACCTGCTCTGGAGTGAAATGCGTTGCAACCTGATAGATATTTCCTTCTCTTGTAAGTATATATGCCCTTGCAGTAAGATCTACATCCTGATCGCCTTGTTCTGCACCTTCTGCAGTGTTTGGCACATCTCTTCCCAATACAAAAATAAGCATGTCTGCCTCACGTTCTTCATTTGAAAGTATGCGCGCGTATGTGCTAAGCAAACCAGTTGCATGATATTCTGTTGGAATATCTGTTTCTTCTGCGGCTCCACCACCTTCAGGTGTTTCAGTGTCTGTACCTGTTAAAATTTCCTGATCAAACGCAAGATTGAAATAGCGTACTCCTGTTGCCCCGCTTCCCAAGCTGCGGACATTTATATCAGTCTCAGTACCCCAATCAGAACGTGATGAATCATGTTGATCCTCACCATCACCAGTAGTGCGTTCACTTGCTCTACGACGAACCACCAGCTCTTCGTTTGCATTGGCACCACCAATTCCCCTGTGAACTCCGATCACCCTTCCGCCTTCTTCATTATTTACGCTTCCACTGTCATCTGTATTTCCTGATGCTGTTGCAAATAATCCGCCACTGACATCATGACCAAGAAGCCAGGTATTGAAATTGCTCGGAGGCGAACCCACCAATCTGCCAAGTGCACTCACAAGACTTGCACTTCTTAAAAATCCGATCTGATATCTTGCTGGAATTCTCCCTGTTTGATCAGGCTCTTCACCAGGCCTGAGTTGTGCTTCAAGACGGGCATGGTGTTCAACTGCACCAGAGCTAACAGCGAAACCCGTAGCACTTGGAAGAAACATTGCATCTGGATCAACCCGCGTATGATGAGGGGCAATGCGCATTAACCTCGATCCTCTGGCAAACATCCTTGGTGGATGATGAATATTATCGTCAATGTTTTCCATCAACGAACGTTGAGCATAAACTCCACCAGGCAGTCTATCATAACCACCAGATCTTCCTGGTTCTGGAGTTCTGCGCATACGATCCTGTAGCTCATCCATAGTGCCTCCGCCATACTGAAGGCGTTCTTCGATTCTGTCAAATGCGGCAAGCCAATATGTTCTTAATTGCAGCATCTCATATGCATCCACTCTGCCGCCCCTTCCATAGGTTGTTGTAAACATTGAATTGAATGAAGTAATAAGTGCTTCAAGCGCCATCTCATCACGGGTTACGCTAATGAATGTTGGAATCACCTGAAGAATAAACGGTCCAAGAAGATAGGGATCATGCTCGCCAATCAATAACATTGAATTCATAAGTGCCCGTCCGGCCCGCCTTCCAAATTCTGAATTTGGTGAAGAAAGACTTTCAAGGCTTATTCCAAGATAAAGTGCATCAAGTATAGTAAGATTGCTTCGTAAGGTTTCAAGTGCAGTTCCTTCAACTTCATCTGCTATAGATGGATCGATTCCCTGCCCTGGCGCAAGATATTGTCTTTCAAGCTCGTCGTATGCTTCTATACCGCCTTGAACCAGTGCCCGCCCAACAGGCGATTGTAGCAAAATAAGAAGATCTTCTGCAGTTTGTACTCCATTTTCCCTTAGCCTTTCAGGAAGAGTGCCCTCTGCACCATATCGCCTCATAAGATTTCTCAGAACCTCGGGAGTAAGCATCTGTAGATTGAAATATCTGCTTATAAGGAAATTGTCATTTCCAAGCTGATCACGATATGTTTGAAGAGCAGCTGCAAAACGACCGGCCATGGCTGAACCAGCTTGCGTACCTGCACCATCATCTTCTGTTCCACCAACATTATCTAATGGACCAGAAGACAGGTCTGATGAGAACGATAGTGCATCTCGTAATACCTGATAAACATGCGGAATGCGCGTTGATGCAGAACGGAAATTTGCCATGAACTCTATTCGATCTCTTGCACCATCATCAAATGCCTGGCAAAGGGTGGCGTATAATCTGCGTCTGTCCGGAGTTGCATCAGATGCATTGAGCGCGCTAAGTGCAACTTGTGATTCTGCATCTGTGCTACGGCCAAGGAATCCCAGATCGCGGGTGCCTACTTGAACAGCATGAACAAGCCGTTCACCATAGCGTGCCACCAGACCACGTCTTCTTACATTATATGCTTCTGTTTCAGATGCAGGTGCATTTTCTGCCGGAGGATTTGACACAACACGATATACCTCTCTTAACACTGATATCATGCTAACGTTGCTTTGGTTCAACGATCTTGTAAGTGTACTACTTACACTAGAATATGGATAACTGTATGCTCGAACAAGCGCAGCTCTTGTTTCGTCAGATAATTGATCTAATCTGTCAATGGCCCCGCGTATTGCAGATGCTCGGTGTTCTTCTGCATTCACAAGCTCTTGATCTACAAGCGTTTGATCTACAAGAGGAGCAAGTGCTTCAAGCTGACTTCTTACTGCAGCCACCCATGGAGCTCCGAACAGATCAACCATTGCAGCTTCGTTTTCAGTATCTGTGGGTTGCGTAAGTGCAAGATATGTTCTTGCAAGGATACTTGCAAAAAGCGCATTCTCTTCACCGACTTGGGTTACTGGTCCCATCATGCTTTCTGTTGCATCAGTTCCTGTGACAAATGCCAGATGAGGATATTGTCTTCTGACTTCTGCAGTAAATGCATCACCATACTCAAATGCAGCAATGGCATCGTTATCCCGATTTAATGCAAGCGCACCTGCAACCTGACGCAATGCACTGAAATTATTATGACCTCCCATTGATGAAATGAAACCACGCAATGGTTCATCTATATTTCCAAGCACTGAGTATACAATGTCGGCAACCATTCGTTGTTTTGACGGCGACAATGTATCATACCATTCAAACCGCCTGCGAAGATCACTTCTATCACCAGTATTTGCATCGTCACCGAATCCGCCACCTGTTTGAACAAGCTGAAGCATAAGATACGCCATATCTATGGCATTGCCCATTTCAGTTGTGTTGAGTATGGTGTGTATGAGTCCCTGTGGTCCTTGTTGCATTTCCAATGCGAATGCAGGATCGGTTGCTGCGCTATCGCGGATATCGAGATTTTCCTGTTCCCAACCGCGTATATATACTTCAAATAATTCAGAAAGCGCACTTAATTGAGGGTGTCTGCTTATTGCTCTGCGCAGATCATCAAGATCTTCCCTTATACGGCCATAGTTTCTATCGATTTGTGCACTTACAACAATTGGATTTACTGATCTCGGACTTCTTTGCCCTAGTGTACTTGGCACTAATACATAAGTAAAACTTGGACCATAACGATCAGCCATGTCATCAAGCAAATATCTGCTTCCTCTTACTGATGCCATTGAAACCCTTGTTTGAACAACTGCTGCAGCAATCTGCACAGGGTTCATTCCATAAATAAACCCCATTATACCATTAGGTAATTGTGGCTCATTTGTCGTCTGTGATAATTCAACCCCCCTTCTCCTCCGTAATTCAGTTTCTATTTGTTCTGGTGTTAACATTTGGCCATTAACTTGGACCCAGGAAAGCAAAGCACGGTTTGTAGGATTTTCTATAAACTCTACAAATGTTTCTCCATATCTTGCACGTAGCAGATTAAGTTGTCCGGTATTTCCATGTGCACTGTAAATATCATGAATAGCGTGTGAAGATGTACTCCAGGCAAACCCGATTCCAGGATCTGTATGCATACCACTAACAAATTCTTCGTCCGATCTTTCATTGAGTTCGAATCCTACATCATCTGCTGAAATTACAACCCAACTTAGTTGTAAACCATGTTCTAATACAAATGTTGTGAAATCATTGCCATATGTTTGTGTGTGATGTGCTTCTGTTTCATAGGTTGGTTGCAGCACATCATACATTTCAGTTATTGTTCTTACTGCTTCTGCTCTGCCTTCACGACTATCCCCAAATCGTGTGATTATCGCAAGTGCAAGTGCATGTTGAGGATGGTCCTCATTTTCAGCAGCCCGCATCAGCACAGCAGCAGTATTCTGACCAGATTGTAATTCAATGAAAGTTGTAGCACCAAATTCCGCAAACTGTTGCTCAAGCCACCTTCTGTTTTGGAATCTGGTACGGACTTCTTCAACAGTAAGGCCAGTTCCTTCAAGCAAAGCTTCAAGTCTACCAATCAGACGCCTATCATTACTATGCCCTCTGCCTTCAAGCTGTTCAAGCAATCGGTTTAGAGAATCAAGAGGAACAGATGCAATGTCTTCAGAAGTTGCACCAAGAAATCTAAGATCAGCCACTGTGAGGAATGCAGAGCGATGTCTCGCTGATCTTGCAGTTACATAGGCACCATAAACTTCACGAAGCGCATGTACGCGATCATTGTCAGGGTTTAACTCCACTCGCATAAACGCCCGCGCAGTTGCATCACCATGTATAGCCCGCCGTCTTAAAAGCGTGCTAAGATCTTCATCAGATCTTAACATCCAGCCGAGATTTGGCAACTGGCTTCTTACAAGCAGTACAAGATTTTCCCCATAATCAAGTATCAATCTTGCAACGTCAGGATCTTGCCGCGTCAACTCAACATATATATCGCGTATTGCAATAGGTAAACCATTTCTCTGGAACTGGTTATTTGCCCTGCCACGCATTATGCCACCGCGGTCAGTTGAGTAACGTTCATTATATTCATTACTGAAATCCGGATTTGCAGCTATTCTTACAGCATCGACAGCAGCTTCCATTATCGGACTGCCATCAGCATTATAACGAAGCGCACCAGTACTGTCAGTAGCTTGGTGGCTTGTTCTTACGAAAGTAGAATCATATATTTCGCTGAAATCTCTTAACATTACTGCAAGTTCAGTTGGGGGTAGTGAAGACTCATTGAGTACTATGTTACTATATAATGAAGTTGCTCTTCTTGCCATTCCTCTTGCAACTATTGATATTAATCCATCAACTACAAGATTACCTTCTTGCCTTTGGAGTTCTTGTATGCGTGCAACTTCACCACGCTGTGCTGCCCTTGTCAAATCCATGACAAATGTAATGAATGCTCTTGGAGAAAATTGATCGATTCCGCCGTGATTTCTAGCATATTCAAGTACTATTGCACCAAGCGCAGAATCAGTACCATTTGTGATATATGTACTGAAATCAGTTGCAAATGCGCTTATGAACGCATCTCCTGATGTATCAAACAGATCGTCAAATTCGCTTGCACGTTCAGGATTGCCAGTAAGTACAAAATCGCGGAATGCGAATACCGCACGCCTTGCACGTTCTGCAGGAAGATTCTCCCCCATTGCATCTGTGAGTGTTCTATATACTTGTCGGCCAGTAGCAGAACCATGGCGTAGATCATCTTGAAGTACACTTAAGGCTGCGTCAGCCAAAGGCATTCCAGTGCGCGTATAGGTTCTCACTTGTTCTACTCTCGTAGTGCCTCTTGCGCCTTCAGCAGTTTCATTGAATTCTGCCACTAACCTGTCGACTTCAGCCTGTGATGGATTGGATGCATCAAACCGCGCTCTTACTGTGCGCACTGCCTGCAAAAATTCCACAGGACTTGGTGCACCAGTTCTGCCCCTACTATCTCCACTAATATCATGCCGATAGGCTTCCCACAATGGACTTATGGCTGTATCATTAAGCACGCGACTGTCAAGTTCATCTTCAAAAATTGGCCTGAAATTTGTATTATTTCGATTTTCATTATATATTCTTGTGAATTCACTGTAGTCTGTTTCATTGCCGGTTAGAATGTAATCACGAAAATGTGTTGCCGCACTGACCGCCATATCTCTTAATATGGCGCGATCCTCATTCTCATCTCTACGGACTTCTTTATGGGTTGCCATAGTAAATATACCTCTATTGTGATTTATATCTGTTGTGTTTCTTGAATCTGTTGTGTTTCCTAAATCAGTTGTGTTTCTTGAATTTCTTATACAACCAGTTGTTGGAAAAGATAATGCCATAAGTTCTGCAACAAGACATAACTTCCCCCCAACACGCGCAAACAAATTTCTTTTTTTTGGAGGTCTTTGCATGGATGGATCTACTGATTCCCCCGATTCTTTTTCTATTCTGGATACACCCATACCCTCAACCAATTAATCAATGGCATTTTTACAAGTAGTATTGCTAAAAGTATTGTGTTAATAAAACATTAAAAAAGGATGTCTCAAAATGCTGAATGATTTGTAAAGTACAAATATTTTGAACTAGTTTATTATTCCGTACACCTTTGTCATAACTTCTTTGAATCTTTCGCTACTTAGTCTCCCGATCGTCTTAATTACAAGTCTCTTATCAACCGTACAAATATTAGCCACTTTCACACAGCTCTCAGAATATAATCCATTTTTCCAATCTTCTGGTTTGATTTTCACAGAATAAATATCATTAGAGATATTGCTGGTTACTGCACAAATAATAATATCTGAAGAAAGACCATCAAACTTATCATTACTGATAATAAGAGCAGGCCGTCTCTTTGTACCGCTTTGATCAGAGAAAGGGAAAGGCACGAGAATTATTTGTTTTTGTCTCAGTATTTCGCCCATATCTTATCATCTTTTTTATTATTCCAGACTTTTTCAAGCGATTTTTCTGCAACAGCTAACCATCCGGCCTTTTCCTGCTGGTCTTTTAGTTTTTTAAGAAACTCAGCTTCTTTTTCAAGAACGATTTTGCCATTATCTTCGATAAGAATAAGCTTGCATCCTTCTTTGATATCTAAATCGTTCCGCACCCCTTCCGGGATAACAATCTGTCCCCTTGAGGATACCTTGATGGTTTCGAGAACGTTCATCTTAACACATATTAAAATAAGATTAAACTTATTTATATATTTATCTATTCAATGGTGAATCCATGCAAAACACAAAACTCAAGCCTGGAACGACCAATAGAATGACCGATTGAAGCACGTTTGCTTCTATGGTGTCGTAATCGACATTTCAATTACGAACATGTTCGTGATCGGAAACCGATCGCGACATCCATTGAAAGAATCGTCTTTCAATTGGACAATTCGTTCCAGATGTCGATCTTGATATTGTTGAAATTCGTATTTCATCAAGACACGAAACACTGAACTCCGAGCACAACCACTAGTTAGATTTTCATCTACCTAGATTTATCCGTCTTCCGCTATCTTGCGGACGACGAGGTTGAACAGGTTGTTGACTTTGCGGTTCAGTAACTGGTTCTGGAGGTTGTGCCCATCTTCCACCAGGTTCAGCAGTACGATTTCGGTCAAAACTTCTCCAGCTGTAAACCGAGAGCGCTGCAACTGCAATCAAATATTGCTCATCTAATTGTGTTGGTGTTGCATCAGGTTGTGTTGCTGCTGAATCAAACCTACCAGTTTCTGAATATAGCATATCAAGATCTTGTCCAAGCCGATGATGCCAGCCTTGAGTTGCACTAGACTGTTGCACAAGAAAAGCATTTATTGCACGCAATATAGTCTGACGATCTGAAACAGAACTTGAAACAGATAATGTTGCACCACATATTGCATCTGCATTAAAACCAGAGGTTTGTTCAAGGAATCTTCTGAATTCCGCATTGCCACGCAGATACTCATTAAAAACTCTGTCAAATGCAATCCGAAGATCTTGTCTTTCGAATTCGTTTAATGCTTCTGGTAATGTATAACTTCGGTCTGGTTCTCCATCAACATGAGGCCTTGGGGGGAGGTTTCGCAAATGAAATAAAAACGTGTCAGGCCGTCTTCTTTGCACTGAATCAGATAGAGCAGATATCAATCGTTCCCCACCCCAGTTTAATCGTTCCCATCTTTCCAATGGAGTGAGTTCAGGTGCAGTAGTTGGCGTTCTAACTCTTCCGGCATCCAAAAGTCCTTGCGCAAGCAATCTTCCGATTTCAATGCGACCCCTTGAATTCGGGTGAAGCCAATCTGTACCTCTTGGCCCCCTATTTTGATATTGTGAACGGTAATGCAGTGGAGTACCTTCTCCAAGCGATGACATGTCAACAGTAATTACATTTGGAAATCTGGTTGCAAGACCTTGACCAGCATAATCGCCAGTACCAAGTATTCTTGCATTAACTTCGTCAGTTGCTTGTTGCGCTGGACCAGTGCATCTATCAGAATTGCCCCATGGAGTAAGAGATGGGATTACGATTATAATATTTGGATTTCTTCTTGTTGCTTCTTGAATCATGTATTCAAAATCACCGATTATTCTATTTGCTACCTGATGCGGATCAGTACGTAATCCGCCAAGATCATTAAGCCCACCTTCTATTATTATTATGTTTGGGGTTGGTGTTTCACCCATTGCAGTGTGAAATATCTGGTTTGGCAGACGCATGGTGTGCAGTGCCATTCCTGATACGCCGATATATCTCACTCTTGATCTTCTTCCTGCATCAGTAAGATTCTGCCTTAGTGCAGTTGCATATACTCCGCCATCTGTAAGCGAATCGCCGATTATCATGATGTTTGGGTTTTGAGGCAACGTGATGGTCGTGGGTCTTCTGTCTGGAGTCTCGGATCTTGGTTGTCTTCTGTCTCGGGTTCCGCGTCTTGGAGTTCGGCCTCCGGTTGCAGGTTCTCTGTCTTGGGTCTCGCGTCTTGCATTTGGGATTTCTCTTTGTTGCTCAACAGGTATTGGTTGTGGCAGTGGCTGTCTTGCAGGTTCTTCAGCAACCACAACTTGTGGTGCTGTCCATTGTTCAACAGTTGCATTTCTAGGTACATTTTCCCTTCTAAATTCAAGTGCAATTGCAGTCAGAAGTGATGCATCAAGTGGGCCAGATCCCTGGATGTTGAGTGGTGCGACTTCGGCACGATAGTTAGAATCATTCAGAATAAGGACATACCGCCTCATTGCAAGTACTGCAGAATTTAGAATCGGATCAGTTACACTATCTAGAAGTCTCCCATTGTTTGCACTTATGAAAGAAACTAAATTGCGACCTTCTTGCGTACCGGTCTGGGCCTGAAGAAATGCATCCGCAAATGTAGGATTTTCAAGAAGCATGTTGAATAGTTGTATTGCAACTTCTCTTCTGTTTGTACCTGCTGCAAGAAAAGTATTTATTGAAGCAGAATTAACACGCAGTGCATCAACAGCAACAACTGCTGCACTCATTCTTGCCCGCGGAGTTCCTCTTCTTAATGATGTCCATCTTGCATCATTTAATCTTCCCCTAACCCAATCAGTAGTTATTACTGGTGCTGGAGGACGGGCAGGTATTGGGGTTTCGGTTGCCGGTTCTCTGTCTCGGGTTTCGCGCCCTGGAGTTCCAGGTGTTCGACCTCGAGCTCCACGTCTTGGGGGTTCACCTGCTTCACGAACTTCACCTCTTCTTGCAGGTGTTTCAAGATTACGATGATGACGTATTGCGCGTGTTAGTACATTGCTTAGAGTACGCAAATCAGTGGTCAATCTAGTTGCTTCAGGTTCTTCAGCAAGACCTGCATTCACACGCATCTGCGCCACAGCAGGACTTCGCCTAACCTGTTCAACAATTCCAGGAATTTGAGCTTCTGTTGTATTTGCAGGTACGGAGATTCCAGTAGGCGTACTCTGTCCATTGCTCCAACGTATTGTTATAAGTCCATTTGATGCAATGAATACTCGTACCATATGATCATCTCCTACTAGGCCTACTACGTCCAACAGCAGGGAATTGTCCGCTCAAATTGCTAGACATCGCAATTGAGAATGTATCGATTTCATCTATATCTGTTGGGAACTCATTATGCTCTTGTATATAAGTATATGCAGCCTGCCTTATCCTGTTACCGTATTCCCCAGTAGACATTGCATTGGCATCAGTACCTGCTTCGGTTGTAATGGGATTAGTATTTGCTTCGGTCCCAACAGGTTCACCATTTGCTCTTGCTCGCCTACCGACCAGTGCCGTTACTATTGCTTCGGTTGCATCTCTTGCAGCTTCATTTCCTTCGAAATATGTTCTTGCTTCCGCACTAAGTTCAGGTGATTGTGTTTGCGCTTCAGCACCTGCCGCAGGTTGTGCGCCTTCTTCCTGAACTTGTGCTTCTGCACCTTCAGGAGTTCCTGGAGTTCCACGTCTTCCACGTCTCATATCATGTTGATCATATTCCTGCCTTAGACGAGTCGGAGTTGCAACAGGGAGAGTTGCATCAACAGTTGATTGTGGCCCAGTACCTTGGGTTGGTTCTGCACCAGTGAATCTTTCTGCCACCCAGTTACCGGCATCAACAGTCCTTGCGGCAACACGCCTTGCAGTTGACGTTGATCCGCGAGGCTCTGTTCTTCCTGTCGGTCCTTCGAACCACTGGCGATCAGAGAAATATTCTTCGTTGTTTACAAGCACGCCACGCACTTGAACACTTCTTGCACGATCGGTCCTTTCTCCGGGAGTAACCTGACCGCCTCGGCCTGTAGGTGCATCCCTTCTTTCAAATAGCATTCTTGCAACGGTTTCATTATATATTACAATTTCCTGCTCAGATGCGGTTGATGCAGGCACCCGGATTTGCAAACTTGCTATGAAGCCAGGTTCTGCAAATTCCCTTAGAATTGCAAGCAGATCAGTAATACTTCCTGCACCCCGTGTTCTTTCACCGGATCTTGAACGAATCCATGGGATGATACCGGTATCATCAGTGGAATACTGTTGTGCAAACACCAAAAGCCTCTGGAGTTCTGCCCTTTGCTCCGGAGTTTCTACAGGTAGTGATACTAATAATTCAGGTGCAATGAATCCCCTGTACCTTGCCCAGCGAAGCGGATCGGCATGTTGTCCATCTGCTGAAAGGCCATGCATTGCCCTTAATGCCCCTCTTGCCCTTGCAACATGAGAAGGATTATCTGAATGTAATAAAACATCAAGTTCGGCTATCCTTATGATGCCTTCGGCAAGTTCCCCAGGATTTCCTACAAGCATCTCTGTCTCAGGTATCCTGAATGCATTTAACGCTGCCATTGCATTTGTATTTTCTGCATATCTTTCAAGCAATGTGTTGAACTGACTTCTAAGTGAATTTTGATCGCTGCCCGCAGTTTCAGGTTCTTCAAGCGATGCTAGCCTATCAAGCCGGTCAAAAAATGAATTGAGCGGCATCGGCTGCGCAAGCCTTAAACGCGGTAACGTTTCATCAAATGCACTATCTGGAATTGCCATCACAGATCTGCGGTCATCACCCGACTGATAAAATGCCTCTTCTCTCTCAGCCCGATCCAATGTTCTCCAACTAGTCTGAACCAATCGTATTGCCTCGCCAAGATTTGTTATTGGAATGTAACCAAGCCGCACCTGATTCCACAAATAAAATAGTGCATCTGGATTGGATTCAAGGAAACGTACAAGCTCAAGATGTTCAGGTGCCAGGTTGCCGCTGTCAGATTCTTCTGTCGTGATAATTCCCCCGTCAATGCACATGGTTTCTGCAAGCATGTATCCATAGGTCTGCATCATCCCCTGCTCAAGCCAGTGTGGCCTTAAAAGTGCAATGCCATCTCGTTCAAAATCAAGATTGGTGAGATTATTTGCAGTAAGATAATTTTCAAGGTCTTCCAGAGTGAGACCACAACTTTCAAGAATCCGATTAAGACGGATAACACGAATATTTATTATTAAAAGACTAGTTTCTCCAGTTTCTCTGTAATGTGAAAGTGCTAAGTTTAGGTCATCAGTATTTTCACTTAGAATCCTTAGTTGTGTAAGGGCAGTATCAAGCCTTCTTGGATCAACAAGATATCTTGGATCTTCAAGCGCTGCCCGCATATCATCAGGACGTATTGGCCTTCTTTGTTCTTCAACAGGGAACCCGCCAAGAAATGCAGTGTTGAAATATTGTCTTCCCTGGCCAAGAATAAATCTTGAGTTGTCATCGCCTATTCTTGCTCCATGGCGATCAAGTGCAAGTCTTGCACCCTCATCAGTATCATTAGCCCCTCCAGATGCCCAATCATATAATGAATAGATACCATATCCAAGACCAGCCAATAATGCAAGGTGTGCAGCGCTTCTTACTAAAATGCCTGGAGGCCGAATACCGATTATGGCATCTTCTGCCCCTGCACGGCCAGGCTGGCGACCACGCCATACTTCGGAAGTGCTTGGAAGACCCCATCTTCTTGCATATATTACATCCCTTCCAAGAGGCACTACCCCCCTTCTCCAGGCAGTTTGTGCCGCTCTTATGATACGAATTCGACGAGTTCGCGCTGCCTGTCGACCACGAGCAGTTTCAACATGTCCAGCACCAACAGCATTTGCAGCTTGCCTGAGTGGACCGGTACCTGCATCAAACATCTGCCTTACCTGAGGAGTGTTCATTCCAGTTAAAAATTCTGTAACCAGACCAGTTACTCTTGATGTCCTGCCCGCTCCTGCAAAGTTGGAATTTGTCTGACGTACTGTTTCAATAAGACCATCCACAACAAGATTATCTGTAGATGGCACCTCAGAAATGTCACTATATTGATCAAAAAAAGCATCCAAAGCACGTGGATTTGTAGTACGACTACTTACATCTGCCCTGACGCGGGCAATTATCTCGTTTCTGATAGTCCCATTAGGATTGAATAGATTATTTTCATTGAGTGCTTCGAGAAGGATTCTTCTTACCTCCCCATTTGCCCCCGTACGATCCATGGCAAAAATTCTTTCCAATGCACCAAGTCTGAAGCTGAATTGCCGTTGCGCTTGTGCAACAGTTCTTGAATTTGATATGCACTGAATAAATATTTCTCTCGCAACCTGACCTGTTGGACTTTCTGATCCACCATATAATTCTACGACTGCATCAGCAACTGCATCCCCCCGTAATACATCAAGCAGTGGAGTCTGACTCACTGCTTGTGGTCTTGGTGCAGCTTCACCTGTTGCAGACTGAGGTGATTGTGTTCGGCCAAGTTGATCAATAAGACCTTGTCGTATTGCACCCTGCAATCCGCCGGCATTTGGATCAATAGCATGTGCAACATCTGCTATTCTTAATAATCTTTCAATAGATGCGAGACCGGTTTCAACTGTCAATCCCTCGCCAGTTACTGCCCTTTCAAGTGCAGGTGTCAATGCATCAACAATGGCATCACCACTATGACCATATTGTTCTACCAGAATATCCCTTACACTTGAACTATTCAATGCACGTAAAAGTACTGTATCAAGACTAACACTAACAGGTTCACCAGTGGCAGTTATTGCATCGTTCACACCAGTATTTACCTCATCACGCAGTGCTCTTAGTATTCTTAACATACCCTGATTTTCAAGATTAGATTCTAATCTGCTTTCAATTCCTGCAAGCAGATCATCAGCTGTTTGCATGACATTATCGCTTAACCTCATCCTCTCGGCATTCATGTCTGTTGGAGTTGCAAGATTATTTTGCCTGAGATCCAGCATCACTCCAGCACGCTCAACTGGAGATAAACGAATCCCAAGAACATCTTCTATCCATGGCACGAAATCAGGACTGTTCAAATTAGCCCCTTCTGCCAAAACAGATTCTATAGACTGACCATTTGCAATGCGTTCAAATCGTGCGTTTGCCTGCCTTAATTGAGATGCAGTATCCGTGTTTACCTGAACTTGGCGATCGTATACCGGTCTGAGTACTGGAGATAAAACACGTGCTGCTTCAATAAGTGCATCGCTTAAATCAGAACTATATGTGTCTAATTCGTTTGATGCAGTTTCAGAAGCAGTGAGTAATTCTTCACACGCAGTACCTGTGCTTTCTAACTGCGTACGTGCATTTCTTGCTGCATCTGAATCAATACCATTGAGGGCATCAAGCAGTTGAGCATCACTAAAACTATCTGGATCTGCATGACCATTTCTTTGCAGTAATCTTATTGCAGTTGTTTTGGCACGCCTGTAATTTCTTTCTGCCTGACTGTATGCATCTCGTGCCTCTCCCAAGTTACGTTGTGCACGTGTATGGTTTTCTCTCGCAGTGTTCAATGCATGCCGGGCATCCTGCGGAACTAAATCACCGGCACTGTCAATAGCCTGTTCAACAGATGCTCTGTGATCACCACTTCTAAAACCATGATCTACAACATCCTGTAATGTTCTACCAACCTCAAGAAGTGACGCGGCATTTTCCTGCCCTTGTTGAAGCTGTTCACCCAAGCCTACAACTCTTCGTGCAACAGCAACTCTCTGACCACCAGCACTATGAGCAAGAGCCAAAGTAAGTGAAGGCATGTGTTCACTGAGAGAATGTGCTGCAAAACGCCTCATTACAACCGGACGATTGGCAGGAGATGCATTTGGACCGGTAGAGTCTGAAGCCGCCATTATGTCAGATTCCATACTATCAACGAATCTGAGACCATCACCCCCACGTTGACTAGAAGATATAAGCCTGCTGATCTGCGGTTCAGTAACAAGTTCAGCCAACATAGTTCTAAAAGATTCAAATGCACCAGCATTTGGAGATGTTGCCAGTCTGGCATAGAGGTGAAGTCTTAATTCAGTAAGAGAAGTTATTGTACTTGCGGGAGTGCTTGGTGAGAATTCCATTATAAGCATTGCTCTTAGAATATCCCGCATTGATGAAGGGGCAGATTCGATAAGTCTTGCTGCAGCCTCATTTCCCTGTGCTCGGAAATCTGCAGCCATTTGAGTTGCCGTTGCAGAATCGTGAAAAAATTCCAACAGATCGTTGAGTTGACCTTCCATACGATTATTCAATGCTGCAGCATCAGTTCTTCCAGCAGACTGATTTCTTGAAAACATCCGATCCCACGCCCGACCAGCTCTTCGACTCACGGCAGCATATGCCCCTCGGGTTAATTGACCAAAACGACCTCCGGATCTCGGAGGATTACCAGCAACACTAGACTCAGCATTGCCACCAGCAGTATCAACATGTCCTGGTGCAACCGGAGGCCTTCCTCCGCCTTCTGGTCCTGCCCTTATAGGTCTTACACCTCTAAATGGTAAAACTCTTGCACCTTCTTGACCCAAAACCCGAGACTCTGGACCAGGCCTTATGCCACCACCAACTGCATCAACTGGTCCCCAATCCTGCCCAACTGCAACCTGGCCAGCACCTGCTTCAGGCGGAATCAATTCTCTTAATCTTGTTCTTGCATCATCCATCAAACGATCGACTGCATCACTGTGTCTTCCGGCTCTCATTGCCTGTGCAAGCAACTGGTTTGCTGCAAGCCGATCAATGAGTTCTGCTGCTTCTGGATTCTCTGCTCTTAATGCATCAAGCCTTTGCTGTGCATCTGCTCTTCTTTGAGCTTCTGCACCATATCTTTGTAAGTCTGAAGCACTTGCTCTTTGCATCTGACTTTCAGTTGGTGCAGTTGTTGTCAAATCACCTACCAACGTCTCAAGATTTCCGAGTGCTAGTAAATCTTGTGAACTAGCTCTTACTCTTGGTCCGCCCAATCTTGATCCGCCACCACCTGGCCCTCGTGGACCGGGTTCGAGTCTTGCTCTTATGCGATCAAGAGAACGTTGTGCCTGTTCTGGAGTTGCACCATCGCGCATCCCAGTTATTACTTCAGTGCTTCTTGAAAGATCAAGGAAAACATCTCTTGGAATTTCTCTTGGCAATCTAGAAAGGAACTCGTTTCTTTGCTGAACTGTTCCGAGTCCTGAATATTCTCTTAACATATCTGCAAATGTTGAAACTCTTTCACTGATTGGAACTTCAGTTGCTCTTGCAGGTGCAGCCCTTGGTCGCATTGGAATTACTACTCCACCTTCTGCTGGAGCTGGACCTCTAGGTCCCATACTCGGCTCAACAGTCACTTCTGAAATTACTGGAACATTATCTGGTCCTGCCGCAAGCCGGGCTAGTTCTCCCATGACATGTGCTTCAACAGCTCTTGCTTGTCTTGCCCTCGCAGTTGCAACTCCCCTCACATGCAGACTTGCTGAAACACCCAATGGCACAAGTGCAAGCGCAGTAAGTGATAATCCTTCCGCAATATTTCCTTGTCTGAATTCATTGTATGCTTCAGGTACCATTGAAACTGCAAAACCTGCACCGGCAATATGTCCAACATATGGAACCATATCTGCTGCAACTTCTGTTGCACCGGCTGCCCTAAGCGCTCCGCGCGCCTGTAATAATCTTGACGCTCCGCGCAATCCATTAGACATTGGTCCAAGCAAAGACAATCCAATTATCAATCCAAGCAATGCCCATGATTGCGGCGATGCATGTCCATTAATTCTATATTGTGGAATAATTTGTTGTGCGATTAATTGTGATGCGAACATTGTCGCGCCAATAAACATTGTTGGCGGATAAAATGACAGCAGAATGGCAGTAGTCATGATCACTGTACTTGTTACCCATCTCTCGCGCTCTGCATTTGAATGCATTTCACCAAGCAGAGCTTCTGCCTGTTCTAATTGAGTCACACTATTTGCAGGTAATGATCTTGCTAAACGCGGTCCTCTCCCACGCACCAGAGCAGCAGCTCCTGCAGGCGCGCTTGTTCTTTCGTCTTCTTCAGCCTGACCAACAACCATTGGTTCGCGTGCACCGGGCATTAACATTCTTGCAAATATACTGCTCGTCAATTCTGCAACTCTTTGTTGTCTTGCCCGATATAGACTTAATGCCGGACCAGAAGCATTACCCGGATTTATGTCAAACACAGATCTTTCAAGCAATGATGCTGCCTGAGTTGCTTGTGTAAGAACTGTTCTTTCAGCTCCATTACCAACTCCAAAGAATATTGAATCAAGTCTACCAGTTTGCACATCAACATACATTGCATATTCTGCTGGTACTGTTAATCTCAAATGACCTGCATCTCGCCCTTCTCTTGTTGGTGCAATGGCATCACGAGGAGGACGACCTTCACGCGCCAACTCTGCCGGACTGGCACGATAAACACGCATTGCATTTGCACTATGAACCATTGCAGTTCTGTAGCCAGTCATTACAGTGTTAAATGAATCTCCACGTATCAACCCTGCGCGCGCTTGTGTAAGCGCATCCCTGCATTCATTGAGTTGTTCAAGTGCACGAGTTGTTTGCAAATTTAATGTTCCTGGTTGTGAATTTATTGTAAGAATATATTGTTCAGTTACCTCAAGCTGGTTGGATAATGTATGATATGCAAGTGCTACTCTTCTTTCCTGATCCACCCTTCCAAGGAATATTGAATAATCTCTTGTGAATTGATTGTATTCTTCTGCAGGTGGCTGTTGTCCTGCAGTTATCATTCTTTCAAATCTTTCGAACCTGCGATGCAATGCGGTTCTTTCCCGCTGTAATCTTACAAGCCTTTGATACAGTCCAGGAGATGCAAATTGTAATTGTCTTTGTAATACTGGACGGGCTGTTGGTGTTGGACTGGCCGCTTCACGTCTTGCTCTTGCTGCCAGTTCTCGTTCTCCGGCCGATGGCAATCGAGAAAGATCCACAGGAACTGTCTCTGGCCCCCGTCTCCTTTGGGCTACTAGTGTTGGCGTTCTTGCAGGCGAATGCGGCGTCCTTTCATCTTCATCATGTGGTACAACCACTGCAGGCTGTTCTGGACTTGCCCGCACTGCAACAGCTTGTGCATACATTTGCTCAATTCCGCGAAGTCCTTCTGCAGATTGTGCAAATCCAGTCCTAAGTAAATCAAGAGGCCTGTTTCTTAAGCTCATATTTGCAACAAGCCTGAATCTGTCCATATAAGCCTGAACCGCATGATCATACTCACCAATATCACCACTTCTTGCAGCAGTCATTACTGAATTTGCAAGTTGTTCCAGTGATGGTACTCCCCGTTGTCGGTGTCCTAGATCATAATGTCTTACATCCCTGATTGCTATGCTACTTGGAAAGTTGCCATCAACATTTCTTTCTCCAACAGGCAATTGTCCAGCCGGCATTCCAGGTTCAACAGGAATTTCACCAAGGAAATACCTTCTTCTGAAATCTTGTGCTTCTTGTAATAATCTTGATGAACGAGCAAGAACAAATGTTCCATTGTCAAATCTTTGGGCAGCAACTCTGTGTGCACGATCATATGGCTCTGAACTTGCATTTGCTTCAAGCGTAATTGCTTCAAGCATCTGATTTCTTGCAACTCTTCCATTTGATCCAGCTCTTCTTCCAGAATGAAGTGCAAATCTCCAGCCTTCGTGCCGCGAGGTTGGTGGTTCTCTGTCTCGGGTTCCGGGTCTTGGTTGTCCTGTGTCATCTACCCCATAATAATTTGCAACAAGTGTGAGTAACAATCCAGCAGTTTCAAAATATCCACCTTCAACTCTTGTTCTCGCTACCCTAAATGCAGTAGTAATTGGATCTTCATGACCATCTACTATAGTAGGTCGTCCTAATCTGGTGGCTAGTGCTTCAAGCCTAAGAATTTCCAATTCAAAATAAGCCTGCTGTGATTGTGTGAACTGGGTTACAAATTCCCGTTCTGCACGATCTCTCCCAGTTACCTGTTCCCGGTTTCCAGTTCCCGGTTGCGGGATGCGGGATGCCGGTCTCCTGCCACGGGTTCCGCTTCCTGAACCTTCTGCTTCTGGAGATACAAATGTCTGTAATACTCTGAGCATTTCACTATTTGCATCGCGCATTCTTCTTACTTGAACTTGCTCATCGGTTGTAAGTCCTTCCCTCGCACTAGTTGTTCTGAAACGGGTTACTGAATCAGAATAAATTACAACAAGTGCAACCAATTCTCTTGCATCTGCAGTTCTCCCTTGTTCAAGCAATCCAAGAACTCGCGTATTTGCCTGTTGCATTACTTCTCTATTCTGCTGCCATGCATCACCAGTCCATTGTTCGGAAGTATGTGCAAGCGCTATCATTCTTGATGAAATGTGATATTGTTCAACACCAAGAGTAAATAATGCGTTTATTGGCATTTGTGCATATTCTTGACGTACGCCAGAATCCGGTCCAACAACAATTGTCTGTCCTGTTGCCCGGTCTATTGCGATTTCGATTTCTGAAATTCCAGGGACATTTCTTGTTGCATCGCCTCTTCTTCTTGCACCGGCACCAGCCCTACTTTCTTCAATAATATCTGCATAAACACGAAGCATCGTTGCAACTGTTTCGATTCCTTCGGCACCACTGGCAACCATTTGCCTTAGTGTTTGTACAAGCTCAGTTAACCTGCGTCTTTGTTCTGGTGTTGCAGCATTGCGAGCGCTGAAACGTTCTGCAGTGCGATCTGCTTCTGCAAGCATTGAACCGATATTTACTTCTCTTAAAAGTGCATCAAATCTGTCAGGCGTGCTTGCTTCAAGCGCGTTTATAGTTGTTCGACCTGCAACAAGATCTAATAACAATTGATAAGATGGAAGATAATTTTGCGCGCCACGTGTTCCTGTTACTTTCTGTTCCAACATTCCCCCAAGCACTGAAAGAGCGGCAAGTCTTCTCCCTTGCTCATCGCCTCGCTCTAAAAATTCCTGAGCCCTTTGACCATACCATCGCACAGTACCTTCCTGTGCTACCGCTCGGCCACGATCGGTTGCAAGTTCTTCTGCAGATCCAACAAGCAATGAATCTTCCTGTGCACGTGTTCGTTCAACTTCCTGTGTGAGCGCATAATACCGTCTCTGTAAAGCAATGAGTCTTTGATCTTCAACATCGCGATTATTCTCAAGTGCATTAAGTACTGATTCGGATTCTCTCCAAAGTGCTTCCAGCTGATCGGTTGCTCTTTGCATCATCTGCTCCCCAGAAATTATTATGAGCAGATTATCACTATAGTCTCGAACAACAATCATGCGTTCGATCCGCAATTCGCGTTCGAGTTCAGGCAATCCAGATCTTAGTTCTGTAAGCATCCTATGATCTTCCTGTGCAATTGTTTCAGTATATTCAACTCCATTTCGCGCATCTTCTGCCCGACCAGACACAACAGCCAGGGCCCTATCTCTTGCACGTCTTCCACTTGCACTGCCTTCATATACATCATAATTATCATTCAAATGTCGCAAAATATTGAACACAACATGTGCACGCCTTCTGTTTCCTGTACCAAGGTCAAAATTGAATACTGATTCAACTGCATCCAACAACGGAGTGATATTATTTGATTCCATTCCAGCTATTCGCACACCAGTAAATCCATTATTCTGCAATAAGCTAGTTTCTGTTTCCACAAGAGTACCGAGATGCTGAAGCCGAGCCCTAGCTCTTTCAACAAGAATAGTTGTTTCACCAAGATTGCTATCTGAATTGCCCGCGCGTGCTTGTACCAGGTCCTGCCTGATTCCATCGATAATTGCCAGCCACCGTTCTCTCAGAGCAGGTAGTGGTGGTAGATTACTAACCAATCTTGTTGCAAGCGCATCGAGCCTGTCCAACTCACGTTCAAGATCAGGAATAGATACTACCGGAGATACTACCATAGATTGTGTTTCGGTTACAAACTCGTGAATTTCTCCTTGTACACCAGCTAACCATTGTTGTAGATCCCTTTGTTGTTCCTGTGGAATCTCCAACCTTGATGGAATTAATGAAACATCTACCTCTTCCCTCCTTCTTCCGAACTGACCTCTAGACACATAAACACCTCAGGAATAATTATTGCACAATACTATTAGGTCGCGAAGTCTTTTTACAATCTCCCCAGGATCTTTTTTCTGAGATTTCAACGCCTTTTTCTGCCAATCCACAAGCTCATTATGGAATTTCCTTATTTTTTCCACCTGCACACCCATGCCATCAGGTTTTGTTTTTGATCCATCCCACTGAGCAAGGAATTTGTCCATGGAAATAACTATACGATTAACTCGCTCCAGTGTTCTTTTTTCAACAGAAGTCGCATCCTTTTTTGCAGGGATACTTTTTTTAGTATTTTTTAGTTTTGATTTTTGTGATTTTAAATTGGATTGCTTTGTAGATCTTGATGTTTTTGATTTCTTCTTTTTTGAGGTAGAATCTTTCCTCTTAACCATATGTGCACCGAATAAAAATATGCTACCTACATTTATAAATACGATTTGTTCGGCCCCATCACTTGAAAGCCAGGTTTCAAGACCAAATGAACGTCCAATTGAAATCGATATTTCAATGGATGTTGCGATCGACGTATCGATTACGACACCATAGAAGCAAGAGTGCTTCAATCAGCCCTCAGCTAGCTGAAGGCAAACCAGATCCGCACCGAATTTCAAATGATTCATATTTGTGAGAAGCGGAGTAAATGAGATTATTGTGAACTACCACGGGATAAATCCCGTGGCGTCTTGTTTCATCGACGTTTCCATTGAAACATCTCCGCAAGCGTTACTTCCCGACGTTCCGCCGGTAGTTGTGAGCCTTTGCTCACGACTACTTTGAGAATAACTGGCTGTT
>JAHJBM010000094.1 GCA_018813505.1 Microcaldota archaeon | reverse complement strand
TGTGTAAAAAACTCTGACACCGAAATATCTGATAATGAACCACGTGGGCCAAGCATAGAAGAGATGAATAAAACACTTAAAGAAATGCGAAATAAACAAAGAAAAGGGGTATTTATACGACCTTGTAAAGGCCAGTTTTATGTTTCTTTTGCCAGTGGAAATGAAAAAGCCTTGGTTGTTGATGGAAGTCGAGAAGAATGTAGCCCCCTTAGTAAATGCCATAAACGGACCATAGCAGAAGCCTGCAGAGACCTGAGGAATAGCGGGGTTACGGATATTTTCATTGCATTTAGATCAGACTATGAAGATAGATATAAAAAATGCGGAAATGCTGGTACTTTGTTATACTCCAGCGAACAGAATAATCAAAATACAACATTTGATCCTGTTGGTACACTTATCAACACCTGCAAATTGGTCTATAAAAGAGGGCGCAAAACCCTAAAAGTACATGCGTGGGTTCCGATATTTCAGGATAGAACTGCTGCCAGTATTGAAGGTCAGAAAGGATATATTGGTGGAGATGGATTAGCAGAACAAATCTGGAGATGGGTGTTTGGTAAGGGTGAACCACAGTGTGAGAGTAAAATATTCGCAGAACCAACACACGAAGGAGTAATGAACTATGAACTTAGCATTCTCGATGAGATTACGACAAGATATGGTTCAAAGCTTTATGGGATCAGTCTCGATTATATTAGATACAATGATGTAGGACCTGCAGTATGTAGAGGATATGATGAAAACGCTCCCCCAAACGTCTATGAATGGATAGTAGATCCAGATGCAGCAGCAAATTTTGTTAAACGTGTGGTTGAAAGATATCCGGAATTTGTAGTATCTGGAAATATAATGCCTGATATGGAATATAGAATGAGATTGGGACAAGAGAATACACTTCAGTATCTTGAGATGATTATGCCTATGGCATATTCACGCTTTTCAGTTGATAATTCAACCGAGATTGAGTCGGAGATAACTACCCTCCAAAGGAACTATCCAATTGTACCGATAATGGCAGACCTCAGGGCATGGCCAATACCAGAAACAAAGGACCAAGATACCGATGCTACGAGTCTGTTTCCAGATCTAAGTGCAGATATACGGGCAAGCAGTTGGGCAGAAGGATTTGTATTGTTTACCTACGAATCGCTTTTAGATCGCACTGGATCGAAATCCTTATATTCGATAAAGAGAAGGATAGATTTCTGAGGCTTTGTGATGAATGTAAAACTGATCTGTCTGTTATTTGCGTTTGTACTAGTTTTCGGATGCACCAGTTTTTTTGACGCTAATGAGTGTTATGATTATCATGGCCACAAATCAATGACTTCTTCGCCCAATGAAAGATATATTATAACTCAGCATGGATATTCGGACTTAAAACTAGTGGCATGTGTTTTTGATGAAGAACTGAATTTAGTTAAAAATATTACAGCATATCGAAATTTCGTATGGATCAACGATACCACTTTTGTCATAGATATGAACGGAAGTGAAAATTGTATGAATAGTCCTTATTGTCTCTGGATTCAGGATATCAACAAATCAGTTCCAGACAGGATAATTCCTCTGCCCATTGATGAAGAACCTAAAGAGATAAGAATCAGACAGTCTTACGATAGAAAATATCTGTTAACCAATGTCGCATATGAATCTACAATAACATATTACCAACCAGGAAGCAAGAGACGCATACCGATATGGGGTGAAAGAGAATACGATTGGTATGCCACGGTTATTGACATTGAAAATGCCCTAGTTTTGAACACAATGAATGAAACGACCTTTGTTAAAGAGATAAAACAAATAAATTGTTCCGAAACAGACCTTGATCATTGTAACAGTTATATTTTTTCTTTGGATGAGTATGGAATATATGGCTATGGCAATCCTGCAAGATCACATGACGGAAAGAGGATAGCAACATATACAGTAGGAACATATACTCCACGTGGAAACGTTTATGATTATCAAATTGATTATATAACTATTTACTCGTTAGAAGAATCATTTTATAGTCGAGCTGACAGGATAACTATTTATTCGTTAGATGAATACGGACAAAAACCTGTGCTTGTTGAAATCAAAAATATTACTAATGCCATCTTGAAGAACAGCTACTATTCTGTAGATAGGATAGAGTTCTCACAAGACGATAGGTACATTGCAATGAGCGGAACATATAGTATTTCTGATGGTCCGAACATTGGGCAGATTTCAGGCCTTGGTTTCGTGATTGTTGTTGACACTGAAACTGAAAAAATAGTATTTAGAGATGATGGTGGCAGCCTTAGCGGGGCTAACTATGCACACTTTGCCTGGTCTCAGGACGGAAAACTTTTGTATCTTTTTGACGGTGAAACCATAAGAGAAATACATGAGATTGATCCTGAAAATCCAGTGAAAGAAAAATCATGGTGGTCAGTATTATCGTATCTTCGATAAGGGAATGATAAATTTCTGAGGTTTCATGATGAAATTAAAACTTATTTGGCTGCTATTTGCGTTTGTACTAGTTTTTGGATGTACTAGTTTTTTTGATGCTAATGAGTGTTATGATTATCATGGCCATAAATCACTGACTTCTTCGCCAAATGGAGAGTATATCGTAGATCAACATGGAGACCATAGATACTACGACACGATGCTTAGTGTGTGTATTTTTGACCAAAACTTGAATTTAGTTAAAGATATCACTGCTTACCATAATTTCTTATGGATCAACGATACAACTTTTGTCATAGATATGAACGGAAGCAAAAATTGTCTAAATAGTCAGTATTGTCTATGGATTCAGGATATCAACAAATCAACTCCAGATAAAATAATAGAATTACCAATTAATGAGAGCCTACAACAAATAGTATTTAGGCAGTCTTATGATAGACGCCACTTGTTGGTTAATTTCGCATACAAACCTACAATAACATATTACGAACCTGGAACCAACAAAAGTATGACGATGTGGGGTGAAAGACAATATGATTGGTATGCTGCAGTTATTGACATTGAAAATGCCAGGGTTTTGAATATAATGAATGAAACGACTTTTGTTAAAGAGATAGAGCAATTAAATTGTCTCAAAACCTCTCCAGAATATTGTAACAGCTTTGTTTTTTCTGTGGGTGGGTATGGAATATATGACTATGGCAATCCTGCAAGATTGCATGACGGAAAAAAGATAGCAACATATACAGTAGGAACATATACTCCACGTGGAAACGTTTATGATTATCAGATTGACGATATAACGATTTATTCATTAGAAGAATCAGTGTATAGCCAAGCTAGTAGTATAACCATCTATTCGTTAGATGAATACGAACAAAACCCAATACTCGTCAAAATCAAAGAGATTTATATGGAGGAAATATGGTATAGGGGATATTTGATAAACAAAATGGAATTCTCACCAAATGACAGGTACATTGCAATGAGCGGAACATATAGTATCTCTGATGGCCCTAACTGGGGACAGATATCCGGCCTTGGATACGTAGTTATTGTCGATACTGAAACTGAGAAAATAATATTCAGGGATGACGGAGGCAGCCTTAGCGGAACAAATCATGCTCATTTTGCCTGGTCTCAGGATGGAAAACTGTTGTATCTTTTTGACGGTGAAACTATCAGAGAGATCCATAAAATTGATCCTGAGAATCCCGTGAAAGAAAAACAATGGTGGGAGATATTTAGTTAATTAGTCGCAAAGCTCTGCTGTACAGATTCACATTAGAGATTGTCAGACATAAACAGAAAAGGTAACACATATATAAATTTATTTAAAAAAGAGCCAAAAATATGTGGAAAATCACATTATAGTAGATAGAACCAGTAATTTCGACAATTGCCATCATGAAAAACATATATTTATAATAAGAGTGTGTCCTAATATACTTGGGTGGAAGTGAACTATAAGGGTGTAACTTATGGTATCGAGAAGAGGACTATTGTTTGGTAACCGGGGTGAAAAACCTCAAGGAGATATTACTAATTCTGAAACAACTAGACATGGCTTTAGATCAAGAGAACCTTTAGCCCATGAAACACGGGGGATGCTAACTAGAAGAGTCTTTGGTGCGCTTACAATCGCCACAGCCACTGCTTTGGGCTTGGGTGTTGGAACAAACCCTAGAGAGGTTGAAGCTACTGAAATGCAATTTAGAGGATTAGGAGTTGAAACTTTAGAATTGAGTTCTACCCTTAGACAATTGGCAGAGGAAACAGGCAGACCATTAGTGTTGCAGATTAACGGTGGGGTAGTGAGATCACATAGACAAGAAGGATTGCATTTTATGATCGCCACTGGACCTGAAGGACCACCATCTATTGCTCTAGATGTTCCGCAAGGAAACAGAACAGAAGAACAAATGCTATCATATGGATTTCAACGAACAAATAGAGAAGGAAATTGGAGATATGGTATAAATATGGATGATATAGAAAGTTTAGCTGGTCAAATGCCATCAAATTTCATGATAGTAGTTGAACGTACAATAGAAGAACAAGACGATGGATCGCAAGAAAGAGTGACAAACTTCTTTACAGTACCTGCCATGAGCGTAAATGGTCCACCAATAGGAAGAAGCATGAATGCGCAACCAGCATATTGCATAGCACATTATCCTGATAGAGCGGCAGAAGAAAACCCGATATGGAGAGGACGGGTATTGTTATATAATAGGGGCGATGCTGATCCAGCAAATATTATGGCACAAAGGTAACCCTTTTTAATTCTTATTTTACTATTCTATTTATGACTGGAAGATCAGGAGCACAACAAGATGTAAATGCAAATATGCAGGCAAGTACACCACGATTTAATGTAACGGATGCAGTCACCGGAGAAATGGTGGCACAAGTACAACATCAAGCCTCTGAGGTTATTGCACACAGTTTAGATCTTATGCAGAGACGGGGAATAGAAATTCCAACTGATTTGCGTGGATTTGCAACTGATCCTAATCAGGCAAGAGATCTTGCTACATTTGCAACAGAAAATAATTGGAATGCTTTTTATGAACAGCTGAGACATTGCACAAGCAATGAAACTGCAAGAGAATTATATGAGCAAATAAGAAATCAATACCTGGCAATGAGAAACACTGAAACTGCAGTAAAATATGAACCTTATCACGGAACTGCAGAAGGAAATGGACTATTGCAATTTGGTATAGATACAGGACGTGAACTTCAGCAAGTCCATGGACATAGTGACGCAATCCGTTCTTTTATTAGAAATGCAGGAGAAGACCTCAACGAAACACAAAGAGCAGACATGCTTCGGGCAGCAGCCCAGTATGGTGCACCTGCATCAGATATATTTAGCATCGCACATGAATGGAACCTTAGTCAAAGTTCAGGAAGAGAGATACAAAATAATATTTTACAACTTCTTGAAATGTTGCTAGCTGCACTCAGAATTGCAATTGAAGCATATCGAAGACTTCAGGATGATGAGAACGAATCAAGACTCAG
>JAHJBM010000011.1 GCA_018813505.1 Microcaldota archaeon | reverse complement strand
TTCTATATGCTGTGTCGGCAGTATGTGTTTTCTCAGGAGTATTCTCAACCAAATAAGTCTTTCAGATTTTTGTTTTTTGAGTTTATCTCAGTGGTTGAGAATAGATCGATCCGTCTTCATAAAGCGAAGCTTTTGAAGAGATAGAGAATAAAATTCTCTGGAACTTTTTTGTTGGATCGGGATAACTGGCGAACTTAAGTTAATGTCTTGAACTTAGTGTCTTGGATTTGGAATATGATTGATGCCATAGATAACATGTGTATTATGTCCTATGTTCTGGACCGTTGTTTAGTATCAACCCCAAAACTGGAAACCCAAGACAGAAAACCAGTACGACTTATGGCCCGGACGGGGCCAAATCTGGCATATATGGATTATGACTGTCTGGATATAACGGAAACCCGGTTGTAGTATCACAGAATTGTGGATTTACGTATCCGTTTTCATCAGGTTCACAAAATGTGGATAGCATCCTCCTTCCTTCAGGACAGAAACTATTATCACAATGATTTATCAGCCAATAGTAAATACTAAGCTTGTTTGCACCAGGATCTGCTTCCCTTGGAAGGTAGATTATCTCGCAAGCTCGCACATATTCAACAAAATCAGTATAACCATAACAATTATCGCGATCAAGTTCGCCTACTCCGCTGCATTGTGCCGGTAGATTACCATCATCATCCCTCACACACACTGTTGAGGCATCTAGAGAGGTACTGCGCTCATTGAAATTTGCTACCCAACAATCACCATTATTTATAGCATGACTTTGAATACCTCGTCTTATACAATCGCGATTAGTGCTACTATGCGCACGCCAGAAACCTACATAATCATGTCCTGCGATATATGCTGCAAGCACATTATCTTTTTCATATTGTTCTGCTCCCCAGCCAAGTTCAGATCTATGGGTGCTTATCCATTGCCTTGCATAATTCAATGATGCTTCTATTTTTGCAGTACCAACGCAAAGTGCATCATCGATATTGAATGGATTGAAATTCACTGGATTGCATGACTGTGCGAATTCAAGGTTTGGATTCATGCCTCTAGAAACCACATCAGTATAATAATCCACATATACCCCGTCAACCCCATCCTGACGATATGTTGCTGGCCAGAATTCTATCGGTGGTTCAAGTATCTGCATCATGCCAAGACCACAATAACGCATTTCAGTATCTGCACCAGGCGCAACTGTTGGTGCAGAAGGCAACTCATCACATTCGCCAGTTGGATCAGTAATGAAATTGTAGCCTTTTTCATAACATTCGTCAGCACCGCTCGAAGTCCTCAAACCACCAGTACCAACTTCGTGTACCTCTGCGACTTCGCACACATCAAAACCTTCAGGCAAACTAAAACCGCTTTCACTGATTATGAATGCCCTTACTAACATTGGATCAAGATTACGCTGACTTGCCCAACGATCTATTTCTGGATAAATATCACATTGCCCTACAGGCTCACCAAGGTCAGCAGCATGAATGCCGCTAAATGCAGGAGTGATTGGCGCATCGGGATTTTCCGGATGATTATAAACAACGCATGCATCGCATGTGAAGATATTATCTGTGGGATCAGCAAGCTCTGGCATGTTTGGACTCATTATGTCCCGTGTGGATAATGAATCAGAGAAACTTATCTCTCTTACAAGATAGGCGAGCTGACCATTGTTAGAATTGCAGCTCCCGCCAGCCTCATCAGAAAATGCTATTGGAATTGAACCTGATTGTCTGATTGAATCTCCAGTTGGAGATAGTTCTGTAATTGTATTAAATCGTTGACACCAACTATACCACGATTGAGTTCTTTGTTCATTTGCACCAAGACCGCAGCTGGTGCACTCAAGCGGATTGGACAAACGATTATTGTTTGAATTGAACGAATATGGAGCTATACCAATGACGCCCCTTTGTTGAAGTGATATTATATTTGTAGGAAAAAATGATGAGTATGCTGCTATCATACGATTCTCTGTCCAGGTACATGAACCATCTGCATTTGTACCGCTGCTGTCAAACATGATATACGGAATTATGGTTGGTTTATTCCAGTGATAAAGTGCATGTGCTGCATATTCTTCTACATCATAAACAATGCGCGCACCATCGCATGATTCAGTGTCCCTACCATTAACACCAAATGCGATAAGATCGACCTCATCACCGACTTCTTCCATTATCATATCAAGTGTTTCTGTATCACCCATCTTTGGTGCTACTGCGATCATACAATTTATTTCATCACTCGCCCGGTCATTTCTACAACCGCGATTTACTGCGCGAACCTGTTCTGCAATCAAAGGAATATCTTCCCTATCGAAATCTATTTCAGTAACAACAATCACAGGACCGACTGGACCGGTTGATAATCGACCGGCAAAAAAATCATCGCCTTGGGTGCCAAGTACTTCTCCAATATCTTCTGCACGATCAGCATCTATATTCTCACCATTGCTATAAAGAACAAAAACTGGAAGCACATCCTTGCTTAAAAAGCACATTGTACGGGGTGCATCAGGAACAGGATATTCAGTATTTTCATCACCTGTGAGCCACTGAACAGCCATAGTAAGTTTATCAGCACAGTATGGATTTGCTTCTGCAAAATCAGCAAATGATGCCCCCTGGCCTAACATGAATTGGCGTATACTTAATGTGGGAGTAGTATCATCACTTGCAAGATCAGTGAATACTTCAGGCGTACATTCTGTGTTAAAATGGCAGCTGCCACCAATAAGATTTCTTGCAGGGCCAAAAAGATATTCGAATTGGGTATTCTCACAGACCATACACCAGCAATTACCTATAGGACAGGCTTCAGGACTAGGAGCAGAAACACGTTCCAGCCCAGCAATGTAATTTTCTCCGAATTGGTCAGATCCAACGCTACCCAAACAACCGTAAAAAAAGATGAGTATTCCGATAATGCCTATTAGTGGCACAAAGAAAGTTTTTCCAGCAAATTGCATGCATAGAAAATGAATGGAAATAAATAAAAAGAAATGACAACTCCCAGAACCGAATTTTTTTGGTTCGAGAGTCTAAACACCAATAGCCGGACTACTCTTCATAGACATATACCGCAGTTTTGACACCTAGTACCACGTATACCCGTACGACCACAGTTACAGTGAACCTGCCTGCTTGTCAGATCAGGACGGCTAAATGATTTCGCAGTATTGCCAAATGAGGATGCTGCGCGCTTGAATTGGTTCAAGAAACCGCCTTGCGGATCATGACCGCGCTTGGATATACCTACCCATCTTGTAACAAGATCCCTCGGCGCAAGACCATCAGGAACACCAGGAGGTGGAAGATGCCATAGGAAAGCAATTGGATTTGCCCAACCATAGAGTGGGTTTTGAAGAGCCCCGAAATTGTTAAGTTCCTGGCGCCTTCTTATACCAAGTGCTTCTGCAGCAACCGTACGCCTTACAGTGTTAGTGAATGCCGAATGTTTTACCTCTTCATCATACATATAGGCAACATCCCGGTTTCTCATAAGATATTCGCCCATTGCCTGATCAAGCCTGAGAGTGTGTCGATAGTCGTAGTGAGTAAGTCCAGGATTTGCCTCACCGGTTCTGAGAACTGCATAGACACCTTTTCTTGTAAGGAATAAATCCTGAGGTGCCTGCCTTAGACCAAGGAAGAAATCAGGACCTGCAAGTTGATGATGTTCAAGACTGCCACCGAATACATTGAGCTTTGCAATCCTCTCAAAGGTCTTTCCTTCAAACCATCTGAAAGAAAATGGATTGGCTGCCTGCATTGCTTCTTGCATTCTTGGAGTAGTGTAATCGTACATTTTCAATGGATTCTCTGTAATACCCCACCTGTTTGAATAACCCTGCATAGACATCTGAACGCCGCGGATTATGTTTGTATATGGGGCAAGCATCTTACTGGCAAGATCCAGTGAGAAACCGTACATGACCATGAAGTTTAGGTACTCACCTTTTGACATGTAAGAACCCAGGTTGTCTTTTACTGAAAAGTTCTGTGCAGGACCAAAGTGGAAACCTGATGCCCATGAAGCATGAGTACCATAACCTGCAGAAGTTCTGCCAGGGTGCCTGTCAATCGCATAATCCCAAACCTGATGAAGTGCGGCATGTTGCATTGCTGCATTCCTTAATGCTGCACGTTCTTCTGCAGTCATATCTTTCATATCAACATTAGCCATTATGTTTGATGCCATGTACATCGAATGTCTTCTGAATTGCTCTGATACTGGCGTGATATCGTATGACGCATCATGAACAGGCCCGCCAGTTAGCAGTGACACCTTTGTGATGTAGTCAAGTACATTGAACCCATATTTCTTTGCATGCTTCCATGCATCTGCAGCTGTGCTACCTTCAATTCCAAAGAATCGCAGCATCATTGGAGCTGCAGGGGTAACTTCTCTTCTTGAATCAACAAATACCTTGGTCTTGTTGTAGAAGCTATGGAAATCATTTGTTGCATTTGAATATTCCCAGACAAGTGCAGCGAATTGCTTTTCACGCTCGTAATTGTATCTCCCCTCACTTGCCCAAGCCCGAGCATTCTCAATAAGATTTGACCATTCCTCAGGATTACCCGCACTCCTTGAATTTTTTAGCTTGTAAAACTCCTGTATTAATTTGTCATTAAGATTGATTGAAACTTCTTCTGCTATGAATACCCGTGACACCCCATTATTATCTTTTAGTGCAACTTCTGCATTCACGAGACGATCCATGTCACTAAGTGCCATGCCTTTATGATAGTATGCAAAACCACCTTCATGAAGCATTACCATTGGCTTTTTCCCTGTTGCCATTTGTTCGTAAGTAACAGGATCATGGATTATCTTCTCAAAGTCCTGTCTGTGTGCACTTAGAAGAGTCCCTAGTTCCCTTAGATGGTTTACATTGTTCATGTCTATATTTTTCAGGAACTCCAACGTGGCGTGATCAGCAGGAAGCTTGTCTTCAAGCGCTTTTTCAAGGAAACCTACCGCTATGCCTCCATAGAAGCGCATTGATTCGTGCGTAGTCCCGTAAGTATTCTGACCAAAGTGTGAGTTGAATCTCTGTTCCATGTCTTTTATCAGCAGATCTGAAACCCACAATTGCTTTGCATGGGTTTGGTGTTCTTCAACACTCCACGTGTTATAACCGGGCATATTCTTGAGTTGTGCTTCTATGGAAGCCTTGAACGCAGGAACATAGCTTCTTGTGAATTTTGATTCTGTCCATTGACCTAATGCAAAGTTCTCACGGTCGTCCAGCTTGGTAATCCAGTGCCTTTTGACATCTGCACGGACTTCAGATTTTTTAAGTGTAAGTTCCTGATCGCAGCCCCAGTAGACCATTTTTCCGGTTTTTGGATCAGTATGACCAGACTTTGGCATGTTGGCCCCATACATGAATAATACTATGTCTTGTATAGATGCCTGGCCCATTTTCTTATTGGTAGTCTGCTCGAACAGTTCAAGCCCTTCCTTTGAGAACAACTGCATCATGTCAGATTTATTTCTATCTCTTACCGCTTCAAGATCTGACATATTTCGCATATGTTCTGGTAATTTATCCATTCCAGTAGTTGGATCAAGGGTTGCAAGCCTGTTCGCAACATTAAGCCTTGCTGATAGAAGTGCTTCTTTTACACCAGCCTGTTCATCAAGGTGCTCGCTTTGGCCTATCGATTTCATATAGCCGTTTTCTGCATCCCATATCATGGTACGAAGGACCATTGTTTCCCAGATTTTTTCATGCCTGAGTGTACCTCCGCCCACATGGCAGACGTATAAATCATCCCTTAGCACACCACCAGTATCACCAGCTGCTCGTACTGCATTTTGCTTTTCAAATTGTTCCTGCAACTGGATCATCTTTACATAGTCAGGCTCTGTACTTTGATGAATATTGTTGATTTTGTCGGTGAACATCTGAAGACTTGAATCTATATGTATAGTGTTACTTGTATGCGTTCTTGCTAGGTCAATAAGTTTCTGGAGCTTTTCATATGAACTCAGATCTTTGTTTCCAAGGATGGTCATGAATTCTTTTTCTGCATTATGAAATGATGCCCGTTCATCTGCACTCATGTGTTGAATTGCAGTAAGATAACCTGATTTCTGAAGGATATTAATATCTTTGTGCCCCATTTGTGAAAGTTCTTCCTCAGTTATACTGAAGTTTACGCCTTTTGATCTGTAAAATTGCCTGAGCACATACCTCATTGAGTCCCTAAGTGCTTCCTTGCGCATTGAATCATACATATACCCCATTTTATCTACAATCGGAAACATGTGACCGATTTCAATGTTGCTAGGATGTTTCGTAAGCTGATTAAACAACCATCCTGCAGATCTTGAAGTTTTGCCCTTTGCTTCAAGCCTTCTTAATGCATCAGAACCACCGATCATTTCCATGGTTGTTTTTGTGGCACCCCTAACAAGACTTGGAGCTTCAGTAAATATTGCTTTTGCAAGCCTACCAGTCAGTCTGCTTGACCTGACTATTGAACCTCTTGTTGCAGCAATTGTTGGACCAATAACGGCATACCGATTGGAACCAAAAGCAACGTCCATTTTCTTTGTAACCCATGTGAGTGCCTTGCTTTGTGTTTCCATATCAGGATGACCACCAAGAACTGATAGTGTTTTATTTACCCTGAAGGCATGGAGTGCGTCCTGGGTAGTAGTAGCAAGGTGTCTCCCTGCTCCCCCAAGCTCACCATTTCTGAGACGTTCAAATATGTTTGCTATCTGTTGGTAATGTGCTTCCCTATAGTTTGATGGGAGATCTGCAAGTCCGTTCAATTCATGCGCATTTATTCCAAGAGCCCGACCAGCAGTTACGATAGATCTTGCCACCTGCCTCTGCTCATTTGTACCGCCTCTTGAATCAATCCTGCCCATGAGCCTGTTTGTAGCCATATCGCCACCAAGCCGGTTTTCTCTTAACCGTCTGGATATGAGTTCAAGGGCTGCAACCGAAGCTTTGAGTTTTGCATTTGTAGTTCGCCCTAATTCACCATAACCGAATGGAGTAAGAATCTGGCCACCGGCAGCAACACCCTTGGGTGTTGGCAAACGAGGGGCAGCGATATCAAGTAATGAAATTGGCGATTTTCCTGCAAAATATAGTGATGATAATAATAATCCCAAGATAAGAAATATGCCAACACATGGTAATGGTGATGCTAGCGGAATCGGAATGTCAGTTCCCTGAGCTGATGACAAACCTAAGATAAGATCATTGATTTGGCGGGTAATTGCACTTGAAGCAGTGACATGAGCATTTGTATATGTGTATGGTGCAGTACTGGCAGAAATACCATCTTCAAGATCAGGACTATAGATTACCATTATGGTAGTTGTCCTTTGTCCTTCTACAATTTCTGAAATATCACAGGTTGTAGTGTAATATGGAATCTCATCTGGCACACCTGTTTCTGAAGGGGTATATGCGATTCCTTCTGTGTTGGTAACCAGACCAGTACATTCAGGTACATCTGTATCTGAACCAGTCAGGGCATTGTAATAAGTAACAGTAATTCTTGCATCTTGGACAGACCGCATTTCAAGATTAAAATCAGTACCTGCAGTAAAACTGTTTCCTTCACTGTATATACATTGCCTGAAATTCGGTGAATCCCGGCAACTTTCGATAATAGCACGCATCTCCTGGCTGATTGTCGTTCCGGTATCAGTATGACCAGATGCAAATGTCAACACACTTATCTCGAGAATAGTACCATCTTCGTTCGGCACTATTACCACTTGGCTATCCTGTAATCCCGGATCACCATAATTGTAAGCACTGGACAGTGCGACAATGAATAGTATAAACAATCCAGACAACCACTTTATAGCCGACATAAGTATATACGGGCGTTGTTTTCTTTATAAATGTTTATGGTCAATAGATAAATGAAAACTACAAAAACTACAAGAGAAGTAGTTTTTATATTTGAGCATACACATAAAGACTATCTCGAGGAGGTTTTAGCATGATAGGACCAAATCCGTTCATAGTATCTGACGATGATATTGAAAAGACATATGGAAGAAAAGAGGAACTTAGAATATTTGATGCCTTCCTAAATAATATATCTTCAGGGCAACCAAGGATAATACTGGTTAGTGGAGTTCCAGGAGTAGGAAAAACAAGGCTCATGCATATGTTTGCCCATCTTGCAGAGAAGAACAGGATAGTTGCATTGTATGTGAAAATACAAAAAGGAGAGGACAATAAAAAGATTTTGGAAAGGATGGGCAAAGAATTTGGCATGCTGCATCAAATCAGACTTGATGCAAGAAGTTTCAACGAATTTGTAGAGAAGATAGGGTATCTGGGAGAATTCGGAACAGTGATTTTTATAGATGATATAGATGTTTCAAAGAATCCGGATGAAATTGTCAAAAAGATAGAACTTTTGGTGAGTTCAGGCAAGTTGAAGAATAAAAAAATAGGATTTGTTATTGGTGCCACAGCTGATTTTAAACCAGTACCAGAATACGCAAACAACGTGCGACTCAGAGGATTTAACGAACATGATTTCAAGGAATTTCTTTCAAAAACACTTAGTGAAAAATCCCTGAAACCAGGTGAAGAATTCGTGAATGTAATATTGAATGACAGTGATGGAAATCCACGAATAATAAGAGGTGTGTGTAGACATATTTATGATAAAATAAGGGATGATGAAAAGATATTGACAAAAGGACATTATCTCGCTTATCTGCCGCATATAATGAACATGTTTTCAAGAGAATGGTTTGGTGAAATTTATCAAAAGACACCAGATGCAGAAAGAAAAATAATGAAAATCCTTGCAAAGAACCCGGAAGGCATGAGAGTATCTGAGATAGCTGTAATAAACAAAAAACCCATAGGCCAGATAACCGCACTCACAAAAAGACTTCTCGAAAAAGGATATATTGTGAAGATCGAACGTGGGAAATACAAGATATTTGCAAAATTATACGGAAAATATGTGCTCCGAATGGACTGAATGCCTAAAGCTTTTTGGAGATTAGTTTGCAATTTGCCAATCTGTTTCAAAGACGTCTAAGAATTGTCTGATTATTATGTCATCTGAGATTATCACAGATGCCTCACGATTTTCATAGAGTGCGGAATTGCTGAAATTGTGCGAACCAACTAACACGAATTTGCCGTCTATTATCATGATTTTTGCATGAGTTAATTTGTATTGTGTGCTTGCATATCTTATATTGAACCCCTTGGCAGCAAGTTCATTGTGTATGGCACTGTTTTCACCACCCATGGTATTGCGCTCTATTATTATTCTTGTTTTGACACCTCTGCTCTTTGCACGCCATAATGCTTCAACCACATCACGCGAGGTAAATACATACATTTCGATATCTATTGAGGATTGTGCGGAATCTATCAAAGAGATTATCTTATTGCCACTGTCAGGAGAAAAAACAGGTTCAATTGATGGGGTAGAGATAAAATTAAGAATAAGATAACAAAACGCAAACCCCAAAACCAGTCCGAGACACAAACATGCGATCCCCCTACGCATGATCAGTATTGGGAACTAATGTATTAAATCTTACTGGTTAACTTGTGGGTTTCGAGTTGCCAGTTTTCAATCTTGAATTTCTGGTTCTTTTTCATTTTATATACAACTTTGGGATACACAATCAACAAAAATTATGTGTATAAGAAACCAGGTAAACAGAAAGAATGGGATTACCCACCAAAGCAACTGATCTACGAAAATATCAATTTTTAGAAGGGTTGAATTCTCTTTATATGAACCAGCTGCTTTTGATAGTACATTGAAAACAAACCCTGCAATTAAAGTAGCTAGAAATGCCGTTGCATGGGCAATTATGATAGCAAGGCCCATATATGAAAAGATACTGGGTGATCTGAATAACCACGATAAATAATGACCAAATGTCATACCCATTTGCATCCATAGGAAAAAGATTGCTAAAAATGAGCAGAAAATAATGCTAAACCAACTCCCTTTTGTTTTCATACGACCTTGTGTATATCTTAGATCGCTAGCTGATGCTGAATCACGCACTTTTTTTAGTTTTGACTGGCTGTTCGCATTCTTATGCTTGGGAGGCATAATGATAGAACGATGATAATGAATAATAAGCTTTCGCAAGCGCGTGATGTAATTTACTTCAAAAATGGTTTCCCTAGGCAAATATTTAAGCACTTACTTATGTTAGGTATAACTGTGATGATAATGCAATACCTCTGAGAAACTTTTGGGAAAAAGTTTGCGATTGAACTGTTTAAAGTTCAACGCACCATTGAAGCTCGCTTCAATTGGTCATCAAAAACTAGTTTTGGTGAAGCTTTTCCTAAAAGCTTCAATGATGAAGATCTTGAGTACTGACTAATGAAGTAAGGAAGAACTCGGAAGACTTGAACGATAGTTCAAGTAGATTTTGAGTACTGAAAACAAAGTTGGAAAAAACTCGAGAAAATTGGAAATGCTCCATTAGAATTATCATCATGAAGCTTTCAGCCAGCAATTCCGATGTTAAACCTTCAGGAAACTTCCTGAGGTTTTCTTTTGTAAGTGTCAGATGTGTTTTTGTCATCATGAAGCTTTCAGCCAGCAATTCCGATGTTAAACCTTCAGGAAACTTCCTGAGGTTTTCTTTTGTAAGTGTCAGATGTGTTTTTGTCATCATAGAACAGGTCATTACAACTAGTCCTCAGTCTGTCGAACATTCATCACGGTATGATAAGTAGTCCAAACATTTGATAAATAGTTAACCAAGTTACTAATATTGCACCGAGTAAAATCACCCACGATGAGGATGTGGTGAAAATTTAGATTGGAAAAAAAAGATAAAAATTAACAAACCGTTTTAAGACAGAGATTAACACGTTTTATAAATCAATACCACTAATATGATTTTTATATTTGGTGGGTATATGAGATCAGCTAAATTACAACAAACCGCTATAGAAAGAACCGATGATGCACAGAATCGACTTGGAACACGCAAAACGCGTTTATTTAGACATTTGAAAGAAACGAAGACTATGTGTTGGTTATTACCTCCGACTACCTCAATAGTAACTACCGCAATGGACATCCCCCCAGTTTCATTCGGATTTTTTCCACCGAAGGAAGCAAAAATAAGATTTGGAGTAACTATGATTTCCAACAAATATGATGTGACAGGCGTATCAACTGCTGCAATTGCTAATTCGTGCAAAGAAGCTGCAGGCGTATCAATAGGAGGTATCGTAAATGTGATAGATACTACACGCGGCCTCTCTTTAGCTGGTGTTTGCAATGTTAATGAATCTGCATATGGAATCAGTATATCAGGTATAACAAATGTTGCAAGTACTGCATTCAGTCTCTCGTTAGCTGGTGTTTGCAATGTTAATAACTCAACTGCAGGAATTCAGATAGCTGGTATAACAAATGTTGCAGAGACCACAAATGCCATCTCAATTGCAGGAATAACCAATAGAACTACAGATCAATTTAATGGCATTGCAGTTTCTGGCATTTGGAATTCTTTAGGGAAGATAAATGGAGCTGCAATTACCTGTGGGGAAAACGCAATTGAAGGAGATGGCAATGGAATTTTTATAGGTGGCATCGGAAACTGGATCAGTGATGGCCACGGGAAGGGAGTTTTTATAGGTGGATTGGGAAACTATGTAGCAAATAGGATAACTGGAATAGCAATTGGGATACTCGGAAACATATCTAAAAAACTCGCAGGTCTTTCAATTTCAGCACTTTTGAATATTGCTGGTACTATGGAAGGAATTGCAGTAGCGCCATTTAATTTATTTGCATCAATAAAGGGGATTTCAATAGGCATTATTAATTACACAGATTTAGGAGACGGAAATGAACCAGAATCACCAATTGGAGTACAGATAGGAGTATTGAATATAAAGAAAAATAAAGGATGGGGAGCAACAATAGTACCGATATTATATATTCATAATTTTAGCGAAATACATGCTTGGATCAAGACACATGTTGGAAAAATTAAACGAACATGCAATGAATTAAGACCGCATATATATGATGATAATAATAGCTGCTTGAGATTAAGAAGACAAAATCGGGAAGGACTTCTTGAATTATTGCAACAGAATGGAGAACCACTGCTAACAGGAGCTTCCAGACCGTATCAAACTGATACTTTGAGCCTTGTTACGAATGATATAGAACGGCTTAAAATAGTTGCAACTGAAAAAGGGTTGACTGATAAAAGGAGGATAAGAGCGGTGGTTAAAATGCTTAATAGCCGTGGTGATGATGAAAAGTCAATATCGACAAGAAAGGAAGGGGCAACGCAACTTGCCCTGGTAGCAAGCGATCCTGAGATATATGATGAAACGAGTGAACACGCACTGCGAGAATTAGTGGGTGCTATTGTCAAAAATAAAACTGGGCACAAAGAAGCGAGAGGGGCATTGATTTCTTTGGGTGTTTCTGAAGATGATTTCAAAAATTGATAAGAAATAAAAGAGAAAAATCTAGAGATTGACCTTAAGCCCAAGCTCTTTTTTCAATTCCCGGTATCTGTTTCTGATAGTGACTTCAGTCACACCGGCAACATCAGCGACTTCCTTCTGTGTTTTCTTTTCGCCATGCATCGCACTCGCAATATAAAGTGCAGCTGCAGCAACACCAGTCGGACCTCTTCCTGAAATCAAACCTTTTCTCAAAGCTTTCTTGATAAGCTTTACTGCCTCATCCTGCACTTCAACACCGAGTTTAAGTGCAGTTGCGAATTTAGGCACATATTGTGCTGGATCAGTAAGAGGAACATCGATTTTGAGTTCGCATTTCAAGAATCTGTATGCCCTGCCAATTTCCTTCTTCTCAATTCCAGATGACCTTGCAATCTCATCAAGAGTTCTTGGAATTCCCTGTAATCTGCAAATAGCATAAATAACCGCAGCAACTACGCTTTCAATAAGCCTTCCACGAATAAGCTCTTCTTTTACTGCCCTCCTATAAAGAAGCGCAGCACTTTCCTTGATGTTTTCCGGAAGACCAAGTGCAGATGCCACACGATCAAGCTCTGCAAGTGCAATAACTAGATTACGCTCCATAGAAGTTGCAATGGAAACCCGCTTGTGCCATTTCCTCATCCTATAGAGTTGTGCCTGCTTTTTTGGACTGATCTTACCGCCACGAATATCACGATTATATTGATCGATCTCGGTTACAAGTCCTTTGTTCGGCCTCATATACTTGATTGGCGCACCACCACGGGCTTTCTTTTCTTTTTGTTCTGCATCAAATGCACGCCATTCAGGACCCATATCATGAATGTTATCTGCGATTACCAGACCGCAGCTACCACAGAGCAACTCGCCCTTTTCATAATCACGAATAATTCGTTTGCTTCCACATTCTGGACATTTTGTAGTTGTAGCTCCCATTAAAATCTCTCCCGCATTATAGTAAAGTTTTTAAGAATTACTATAATTTTATGATAGTTGGGATTTATAAACTTTTCTATCTTTACGATATAAAACGATATGTTTTAATTTGTAGTGATATATGAATATATGTGGTATGTATAAACAACGACTAATGCCGTGGCTCCATATATTGAAAAGAAAGGAACTACCAATATCAGAAATAATGATGCCGCTTCTAGAAGAGGCTAGAAAAGAAGGTGCATTTGTATATCATTCTTTCCCAGACTACTTAACTTCCAACAACAGCATAAGATATTATCCACTGGCTAAAATTATCGCTAATGAAGACCACGCGTGCCACATTTTTCTTGGTGCAGATGAAAGTGGTAACCCAGTAGTATTAAAATTAGGCAATCCTTGGATATGTGATTTTGATTATGTGGAACTTGAACGCAATGCTCTTACGACAGTTGGACAATCACCCCATCGGCACATTATACCCCTCATGGATTCAGGAGGATATACAGTAGAAATAGAAAATAAACGCGGGGAGTTGGTTAACAGAACCCGCCAATTCTTAGTTCTTCAGTACCTTGAAGGAGAGACATTTCACGCGACTATAGAGAATAGATTGATATCAAAACTCGCTAAAATTAAAGCAGTTACACAGATATGTGATGCAATTGCAGCCATCCACAGATCAGGGATTGTGCATCGTGATGTAAAAACAAGAAATATTATGCTATTGCAACCAATAAATGAAGATCATATACGTGCAGTACTTTTTGATTTTGACAGGAGCATAATATTATCTCCAGGCGAGCTCGATTTTAGGAATGTGGGACCTACAACACATTGGTACAACGCACCAGAAACATTAAAGGAGAATATAAGGCATATGCCATGGTGTGATCACAGAGTAGATATCTATTCGCTTGGTGTGGTTTTGTTCGAGGCACTTACCAGAAGACAGCAACCAACCGGAAACCCGGAACCTAAGAGTATGCATCATATTATCCGTAGCGGACAAACCCCGAAAGAAGTCAGAAATATAGTCATACAAGCGACTCAACTAGACCCAAAAGATAGGTTCCAAACGGCAGGTGAGATGAGACGGGCATTGGAAGAGGTACTTGCTAACGATATGATATGTTCAGAATTTGCAACCATTTACTGAAGATGGAATCAAACACTACTCCTTAAGTGATACCATTGATTCAACTTCAGAATAAAGCTTTTCTTCATCAATTGTCTGCATTTTCCGATTCCTAAGGACAATTTTACCGTCGATAATAACATCAGAAACATTTTGAGGGCCTCCGGAATATACCAGATGTGCCAATAGGTCATTTCTGGGACGCAGATTCGACCCAGGTTCAAGAAGAACAATATCTGCAAGTTTTCCAGCTTCTATGGAACCGCCATTTATTCCAAGTGCCTTTGCCCCATTGATAGTAGCAAAATCAAAAATTTTCTGAGCTGTAATAACATCAGACTTCCAATAATGGTGCCTTTGTAATAACCCGGCAAACTTCATTGATTCAAACATACTCAAAGAATTGTTGCTAGCCGCACTGTCAGTACCTAAAGTAACCAAAGCACCAGATTTGTCCAATTCAGTAAGCTGCGCGATTCCACCAGTGGCAAGCTTGAGATTACTTACAGGACATGATGAAACAGTTACTGAATTATTTCCAAGAAGAGAGATCTCGTGCTTAGTAAGCCAACCACAATGGATAAAAATAGAATTTTTATCAGCAATGCCTATTGAGTCCAGATATTCGACCGGGTATTTACCTTTGGTTTTTAGTATGTCAAAAACCTCCTGCCGCGTTTCACTTACGTGGATCTGATAAAGCAAGTGTTTCTGATCTGCCAGTTCTTTTGTCTTTATTAAAAGTTCTTCTGAACAGGTGTTAGGCGCATGGGCAGCAATTGAGGCGTTTATGTTTCCAACTGCATAATCAGCAGTTGGTTTTATCTTGTTCATGACATCTTTTGACTTTGAATGATCACCAAAATCAAGAGCAGCCTGGGCAATGATGCCACGCATGCCGATTTCATTGGCAGCCTTGAATATTGGTTTCGTATCATGTATGCACATTTCAACAAATGAAGTTGTACCACCACGTATCATCTCGCAAAATGCCAGTTTTGATGAGATTTCAACATCTTTGCTGGTTTGTTTTGCTTCTGCAGGCCAAATTTTCTGTTCAAGCCATTGATTAAGTGGTAGATCATCCGCATAACTGCGAAATAAGGTCATCGCAACATGGGCATGAGTGTTGACAAGTCCGGGAATTGCAATCTTTCCACCCGCATCAATTGTCTCATCTGATTTGTCATTGAGATTTTTTCCGATTTTGGAAATTATATTGCCATCTATGAATATGTCTGCCTGAAGTTGATCACGAGAATTATTTTGTGTAATGATAGTTGCATCTTTTATTAGAATTGACATTGAGATCCCAAAATAAAATCAATCTGCCCTTTTTGGCAGTAGTCCAGTACTTTTTACCCAGCCATATGAAATGACAATTGAGAGTATTGTAGAAGCAACGATAATTACCAGATAGGTATTGACAAATTCTGGACCAAAAGACCAAAATGGCACGCCAAAAATAGTGGCAATGGTATTTGGAACCAGAACCGCAGTACCAAGCACCGTAAGATAGGTAACTATAAGCGCAAGCTTATTGTTCAGGATCTGGAGTTGGTTATTGTAGATACTCTGCATCACTTCAAGCCCGCTGGCAAGCACCTGACTCATGTGCTCTGCAAGCTCCACCTGATAATTTGTTTCTATTACAAGCGAACCTATGCGCTCAAGAAGCCTCCTGTTATCGCTGAGCAATTCCGGATCGCCATAACGCAATGTGTTCAGCACATCAATAGTCTGCCATAATCCATTAAGATAAACCATAAGTGCGTGTTTCATTGCATGAATTTCTTTCCCTATTTCATCTCGTGGGGTTTCTGAATTAGATAGTTTCTCGCTCACAACATCAGCACATTTCTCTATACCACGCAGTGAGTCAAAGTTTCTGCTGTTATTTTCATCAAGAAGCCGAATTAGAATATGAGTTATCTTATCACGCTTTGTTTTTTTGCGTGATATTTTCTTCATGAATATTTTTCCGTAACGCCTTAGCCTAAAGAAACGAGTAGCTTCAGTGGTATGGATTGTAACTACGACATCGCGCTTGAGAAGTACAAGAAGATGCTGAATGGTAACCTCAAAACCTTTTGCGTATATGACAGGCACAAGAAGGCCCATCTCAATGTCAAAATCTTCGTAACCACTCTGAGACTGGCCTTTGAGCAGGCTTTCTGCGATTTGAGGGCCAAATCCCAATGAAGCAACCACATTCGGAGCATCCCTTGCTAGGTCATCGACAATGTAATCTATCCATGAAACCGAGGAAGGTTTTATGAGACTGAGAAGCTCTTCCGGATCACGAAACTCTCTTTCAGTAGTAGTACCATCCCCAAATAGTGAAACGCAAAAACCTTTTTGTTCCAGTGATAGTATGACTTTGCCAGAACCATTGGTCTTTCTTAGATTATCAACAAGAGATTTGTCAAGAGACATGAGAATCACCAGTACATTAATGAAAACTTAAGAGTGTAACACATGAGCATATATAAATGTTCCACACTCAACCTCGAAGAAAAAGATGTAGTAGGGATAATTTCATTACTTATTTGATTTGTAGATAGGAAACTTCTTTTCGTTTTCTTCAAGAGCCGTGATACCACAAAGTTCTTCGCCACATATATATTTTATAAGCGCTTTACCCGAGAGACTCACATAACTAAAATGATTCGAATTTATACCGAACTTATCAATAGCAGTTATTGTATGCCCGCCACCAATCAAGGAAAATGCATCGCAGTTTGCTATTGATTCGAGAATCTTTTTTGTCCCTCTTGCAAAATCATCGATCTCATATACGCCAAGTGGCCCATTCATAACAATGTAATGTGAGTTGTTTATTATATCATGGCATTTTTTGATTGTGGCATCACCCACATCCCATATCTGCCCTTTGTTTATGTTTGAAATTAGAACATCTTCCCTTGTGATAATTGAGCTCCCATCTGTAGGATTTTCTGTCCGTATAGAAAGACCAACATCAATCGGAAGAACGATCTTACCATCGAATTTGTCGAGCAGTTCCTTTGCTTTTGGTATTTTATCCGAAAGATTTGAATTTTTTAAATAGTTTTCCGATTCTCCAACATTGTATCCGTTTGCACGCAATAACAATACTGCAAGTGCACCACCAACAAGAACCTCTTTGGCCTTACCATTGGAAAGCCAGGTACTCATTATCTTGAATGAATCATCAACTTTTGAACCGCCAAGAATGAATGTCACATCAGTACCATGACGCACTTTGTCAACGGCATCTATCTCAGCAGCCATGATATCACCGACAAAACAGGGCATTTTTCTGCAAAAACCAACCACACTTGAATGGTTCCGGTGTGCAACAGAAAGAGCATCAAGTACAAAATAGTCAGTTATCTTTGAAAGATGATATACGATTTCGCCATCACCGTCAGGATGTTCGATTTCGCACTTGAGCAAACGAACATTGTCAAGAACAAGTATTTCCCCATTTTTCAATTTCGAAATTGCATGTTGGGCATTGTTGCCAACAATATCATCAACAAATAGAACATCTTTCCCAAGGACACGGTGTAATGCTTTGGCATGTTGTTCCAAATTTAAAAAATCATCTCGCCCAACTCTGCCCTGATGCGAAAGGACAATGACTTTCGCCCCGCGATCGCTCAGTTCTTTGATTGTTTTTGCATGTGCCCGTATACGGGTATCACCGGAGATCATTCCATTTTCAACAGGACAATTAAAATCAACCCTAACAAGAACTTTCTTGCCTGAAACGTCATAATCAGCTATTTTTCGCATTGGGATCACTTTTCTTCCAGCTAGCTTTTGATGGGCAATTTGGATCAATGCACATTGTATAATATTTCCTTTTACCTTTTATAACGCTTACCATTGGCTTGTTACACTGAGAACAGGGTTTTTCAACCTTTTTTACCAATGCACCCGTCGGAAGTGGATAGGTGTTAGTACACTTAGGATAACCAGTACAACCGATAAATTGACGACCTGCTTTCATCTTTATCATCCTTAATTGATTGTCACATTTATCACATGGACCAAGTATATTCTCCTGTTGTATGGTAACCATTAATGCATCTGCAAGTTCTTTACCTATTTTCACTTCGTTTGATTTCCATTTATCAAGTATTTGTGTCAGGATTTCTTTGCTTTCTTTGATTACCTGATCCTTTTCTATTTTGCCACCTTGCACAAGTTCGATGTCATCTTCCATTTTTTTTGTAAGATTCTCATCAAGAATTTCCGGCGCATATTTGATCAGAATGTCCTTTACTTTCAAACCAAAGTCAGTAACATCTATAGATTTGCCATCAACATAACCGCGTTTGAACAATGTTTCGATAATCACAGATCTTGTGGCTTTTGTACCAAGATGGCGCTTTTCAAGTTCTGAAACTATTGATGCCTGAGTGTATCTTTTTGGCGGCTTGGTCTCTTTCTTGATATTCTGTTTGTCCTTGATATCAACTTCTTCCCCCTTCTCAAATTTCGGGAGCTCTTTATCTTCCGTAGTATAATATTTGCCATAAAATTCGGTCCACCCTTTTTCGATAATCCTACTACCTGAAACTGAATATGACTCCCCGTTTGAATCGACCTCGACACGATTCTGCTCCCGCATTGCAGGTTGAGCACATGATGAAAGGAATCGCCTTACAATAAGATCATAGAGTTTTTTTTCATCTGCCCTGGGATTTCCACCCACACCAGTCGGATGAATTGCAGGGTGTGCCGGATCATCTTTCTTTCCCTGGATAGGCTTTAGCCATTTGTTCTCTATAAGCTTCTCTGCCAGTGATTTGTATTCTTCCATTGACGCCAAAGCAGAGACGATAGGTGTGATCTTTATTGTCGATGGAATTTTTTGCGATGATGTTCTAGGGTATGTGATCATGGTTGCTTCGTACAACGACTGCGAAAGCTGAAGTGTTTTTGAGGGTATGAATTTGAAAAGTTTATATGCCTCGACTTGTAAACTCGTGAGATCAAAACACGGGCCAGGTTGGATTTCCTGTTCTTTTCTTTCGATTTTTGTTATTTCACCACTATCAGACGTATTGTCAATGGCTTTTTTTGCATCCCCCTCTTTCAAAAACCTGCCCTTTGAATGCATGAACTCAGTATTTTTGATGTTTGTAGAGACTTCCCAATAGGGAGTAGGAACAAACGCCTTTATCTTAAGCTCAAGATCAGATAGAATAGATAATGCTGGCCCTTGTACCCGTCCAATGGAAAGAACACGATATTTATGTGCCCGGTTAAGAGCAGACATCAGAGCACGACTTAGATTTATACCATAATACCAATCGACCACATGTCTGGTTTCACCCGCATATGCATTATTGTAATCAAAATCACCGCGATTGTGATAAGCTTCAACAAGATCAGTCTTTGTAAGTGCTGAAAATTTCATCCTTTGTCCTTCTCTTATGGTTGTTGCATACCTAAAGATATTATATGCAATAGTAGACCCTTCAAGATCATAATCACACGCAGAGACAAACATATCTGCTTTCTTTCCAAGTTTTTGGAGTGTTTCAACATAACCTTTTGTATACTCGGCGGCTTTGGAAACTTGATAGGCAGGCACCCATTCTATATCAAACGCTGGATATGACCTAGATTTCTCCCGTTCTACTAATGTATATATGTGACCAACAGCAGGTGCTATCACAACTTCATTGCCGTCACATGTAGCTTCATAATATGCTACACCATTATGATGCTGTTTTTTCACATTGTCCCCGATCGCATTCGCTATTTTTTCAGCAACGCTTGGCTTTTCTGCAACTATGAGTTCCATATGCTCAACCAACTTATTTTTAGATTTGCTCTCTTAAATTGCCCTTGGTAGTTATGTATATATAGAGCCAAAAATGTCCAGACTCCTGATAAAATCTGGTTCTGAGTTACATGTAGAACATATAAATACCCCATAGTTGCTGGAAATAAAAATAGTGATGGACATACGCGCGAGAAAAAACGAAAGTGTTGCTGACTATATTTATTAAACAATTGTATATAATAAGTATACATGCTTGAAAGAATTATCGGATCAAAAGCAAGGACATCGATATTGAGATTGTTTTATTTGAATGAGAATGATGGTTACCATATTAGAGAAGTTTCACGACTTTTAAATATTAACATAAATCAGGCACGAAACGAACTTGAAAAATTAAGAGATATCGGAGTTCTTAAAAAAAATAAAATAGCAAATATCCACCAGTATAAACTTGACAAAGATTTCACGCTTTACAAAGAATTCAAAAACATAATAATGAAAAGTGAGGGAATTGAATCAATACTTCAAGAACAGCTCAAGAGTATTTATGGGATAGAATATGCATTCATCTTCGGGTCTTATGCAGAAGAAAAGTTTGGCCCAAAAAGTGATATTGATTTGATGATAATAGGGTATCCGAACGTTAGGATAATCAACAAAACAATATCAAAAATAGAAAGAAAACTGTGCAGAGAGATACAATATAGTATTTATACTGTGGATGAGTTTGAGAAAAAAAGGCATGGATTTATAAAAAACATAATGAACAAGAAAAAAATATTCATTTTGGGGAATGAGTATGAACTTGAACGAACTGAAGAAAAAAGGAAGAATTAGAGAGATACCAATAGATAAAAAACAAATCAAGAACCTGATTGAACTTGCTAAAAGAGATCTAAATGTAGCCAAAACATTAATCACTGAAAATTTGGATTGATCTTTTATTGTTTCTTATAATGCAATGCTACAGATTTCCAGAGCACTAATGTTTTCTTATGGGTATCGTGCTCAAGAAGAAGAGCAACATAAGATAGTTGTTGAATTCGTAAAAGCAACATTTGAAGGAAAATATGACGATTTTATTGAAATGTTCGATAGAGTTAGAAGAAAACGACACGAAGTGATATATGATGAAGAGGGCATGATCTCGGAGTTTGAAGCAAATGAGAATTTAAAAATTGCAAATGAATATATAAAAATTGTGGAATAGAGAATTAAGAAAAGAGTTAGCAGATAAGTATTTCTTGCTCACCCCTAAAAACATTATTTCTGATAAATTTATAATATAAGATAAACAAACGAGAGTATTGGTGCTGTTTATGAAAACACGAAAAGAATCTGACTTCTTGGGAGAGATGGAAGTTCCTGAAGATGCTTATTATGGAATATTTACTGTACGGGCAAGTTCCACATTCAAATTAAGTGGACAGATGGCAAATCCAGAATTCGTTCGGGCAGTTATTGTGATTAAGAAGGCTGCCGCACTTGCAAATAAAAAACTCGGAATGCTGGAAGCCGGAAAAGCAGATGCCATAACAAAGGCTGCTGATGAAGCCCTTGCAGGAAAATACGATAACCAGTTTATAATCGATGCATTCCAGGCAGGTGCAGGCACGCCGACACATATGAACGTGAATGAAGTGCTTGCCAACAGGGCAAACGAGATTTTAGACGGAGAAAAAGGAAAATATGACAAAGTTCATCCAAATAATCATGTGAACATGTCCCAAAGCTCGAACAATGTGATGCCAAGTGCAGTAAGAATTGCATGTGTAAAGCTGTCCAAAAAACTTGCAATCGAAATGGAACTATTAGAAAATGAATTCAGAAAAAAAGCTGACAGATATTCAAAAACAATGAAATGTGGTAGAACGCATTTGATGGATGCTGTACCAATGACATATGGGCAGATGTTTGGCGCTTATGCAGAAGCGATAGATTCTGAAACAACAAATCTTGAGCGCTCGCTTGAAAAGGCACGTGAACTTGGAATTGGCGGTACTGCAACAGGTACAGGAATAACTGCACACCCGGAATTTCGCAAAACAATTGTCGCTGAGATAAATAAAATCGAAAATAATAATGATACTGGCATTGAAGGCGAATGGTATGTTCCTGCAAAAGATCCGGTAGAAAAAACACAGAGCATGAATGATTTGCTTTTTGTAAGCGGTGTTATGAGAAATTATGCAAGCACACTGAATCGAATTGCGAATGATTTGAGATTGCTTGGATCAGGACCAAATGCTGGAATTACAGAGATAAAACTACCAGCGATTGAACCAGGTTCTTCAATAATGCCAGGAAAAGTAAATCCGTCAATTCCCGAAGCAGTGAATATGATATGCTGGCAGGTTTGTGGCAATGACAGAACAATAGAACTCGCGGCACAGTCTGGACAACTTGAACTGAACTTTGGCGCACCTATAATAGCACACAATCTGCTCCAGTCGCTTGTGCTTCTTACCAATGGCACACGCTTGTTTAGAGAGGAATGTATTGAAGGAATGGAAGTGGATGAAGAGAGAACTAAATCATTGCTTGAAGGGACATTTGCACAGGCAACTGCTCTTAATCCATATCTTGGATATTCGCTCGTATCAAAGCTGGTCACAGAATCGCAAAAAAATGGCATTCCGATAAAGGAATTGGTGTTGCAGAAAAGGCTCATGGAAAAAAATGATCTGGAAAAAGTACTTTCTGTTTCTGGACCTGCGATTACTGACAGTAAAATACTTGAGCGTGTGAGAAAACAAAAGTAATGACTGGTATTTTATAATATTCATAACTTTCTTACTTTTCCATTATCTGCATCCACTTCGACCAGATCGCCGTCTTTCAAAATCGATGTTGCATTTTGCGTACCTATGATACACGGTTTTTTCATTTCCCTTGCGACTATTGCTGCATGGCACGTAATGCCGCCCTGATCAGTTACGAATGCAACGGCCTTTGCCATTGCAGGGGTGTAAGCAGGGTTTGTAGTAAGCGCTACAATAACATCCCCTTTTGAAATCTTGTGAAGATCGTCTTCGGTGACAATGATTTTTACGGTTCCAGTGGCTTTTCCTTTTGACCCGATTATGCCAGATATCTCTTGAGTTGTCATGGCTCGATTTGATTTTGTGAAACCGAATTCCTTGCAGGATAAAGCTATTTCATCAGAACCGCAAACGCAGCAGATCTGATCGTTTTTTTCAAATATCATGAAGCCATTTGATCTTCTTTCAGCGATGAGAGTTTTATCGGGAGGCGTGTTTTTTGTCAGGAAATCGGTGATTTCTTTGATTGTAAGAAATGACGTGTCGGTTAGATCAATGCCCATTCTTGTTGCCAGTTCCAAGAACAGCTTTTGCGAATAGTAAACTCCCTTGCGGCGATATTCATCCCTTAGATCTTTCATATAGGTCATTTTTCTGTTGATCGAAATGAATTTGAGTTCTTTATCAGTCAGATTTAATTTATCAAGTATTGAACTATCAGGAGTTGATACTTCGGCAAAATCATGTGTTTCAAAATACTCCATCAGATGATTTTCATCCCATGGCAGAAGATGGATGTCAAGGCAGGGAACCCAAAGATATCTTTTGCAAATGGCCTTGAGTTTTGTCTCAGAAAAACTATTTTTTACTTCCCGCAACTCGTGATTAAGCTTGAGAATGGATGATTTTTCTATTGGACTTGTAAAATATTTGACAAAATCATCGAACTTTTCTTCAGAATCGAACTGGATTCGTTTTTCTTGGAGAAAACGCTCTGATTTTGGGCAAAGAATTTCATTTAGGATAAAGAATGACCAGAGATATACGGTGTAGCGCGTCCATTTTTCCAGTAAGCTATTGTAATGCGTAAGAAGTTCCAGGTTGCTACAGTTTTTGAGATCGACTTTGCTGAGCATCTTTCCAAAATCAATATAATCTTTGGCAGAGGATTTGCATAATGAAATTTCCTTGTCGATTAGAACCTCATCGGATAATATGATTTCCATAGCAACAACAAATTTGTCCCAGTCATCGCCACGAATAAAATGTCCTATGTTTTTATTATCCGGATATAGAAGATGATGTTTTAGTATTGAAGCTGCACCATTGCATTTTGTAGTCATTGAAGTAAGCAGTAACTCTCCATATTGCACACCATAATTTCTAGACCAAGTGTGATGCCATGTATAGTGGGGTCCAGAATTATGATTAACCTCTTTCATGATTTACCAATATGTCAGAATACAATTAAAAATCCAAGATAATATGGGATTGCAAACTAACTGCATAGGTTTTATTAATAAAAGGAGCAAACCTAAGTTATGAACTCAATAAAGTATCTATCTTGTTTCGTGATTTTGCTTTTTTTATTTGGTTGTATCTCAGACGATACACACGGTCCAGAACAAAATACAACGACAAATTCAGTAGTAGATGATAACAATACTTCGATTATAGAAGAAGGTTGTGATCCGGTATGTGACGCTAAGTATGATTGCATCAGCAATTCTTGTATTCTAAAACAAGGTTGTGACTATGATAATCCTGCATGTGATCACGATTATAATTGTATTGGCAACGAATGTATTTTGAAGAAAGGTTGTCAGTATAATAATCCAAGATGCGACTCTGAGTATAATTGCATAAATAATGATTGTGTTTTGAAAAAAGGATGTCAGTATGCAAATCCAAAATGTGATGAAGGATATGAGTGTATAAACAACTATTGCATCTTAGAACCTTCAGAATCTGGTTCAATTTCAATAAAAGGAGAAGTAGTTGATTCAACTGGTTCTGGAATTTCCGGAGCCACAGTCCAGTTGACTAGCCAAAGCGTAAGTAACGGAAAAATTTATAGAATGTATATTCTTGATGAAAAAACAACGGCAGATGGAAGTTTCTATTTTTCAGATTCAGATATAACAGAAGGAGAATTAGGCTATAGATTAGGAGAACCACCATACTATTTTTTCTTGACGATTTACAAAGAAGGATACATAGACGAATTTATCTATGATTATGATGAAACACCAAAAGAATTATCATCTGGAGAATGGAATGTTGGGAAGATTACACTATCAGATTTAGGAACACGAAATGAAATGAGTGAAGGAAGATTCACAGTCAAATATTACGATGGAGATGAAGAATGTGCAGAAATTGCAATGGACAGCATGCAGGAGTATTACCCACAGGTAATGGAAATACTTGAGGTTGAACCATATTCAGATACAACAGATTTTACATTCAATACAATCCTTGAACAAGGATATGGCGATTGGTTAGGCAGTTCAAATGGAATCTGGACAGTATGCTACCCTTGGACTGATAATATAGATAATCCACAGATAGCAGATATGTGGAATACTGCAATACCGCATGAAATGGCACATCATGTGCAACTCTATTTGAAAAAACCATACTGGGCAGAGGAAGGAATAGCACAATACACAACAAAAACGATAAATGATGAGATAGACTGCAGCGAGGAGTTTGTTTCTATCGTAGATTTGCATGGAGAGAATATGCCGGCATATGACAGTGCGGCATGCGCATTCCATATGCTTGAGCAGGAACAGCCAGGATTTTTTCAAGAACTTTTGCAAACAATGGAAGATGATAATACTAATTGTAACAGAGAAAGCGGATATTTCATAAAAACCACGATGTCGGATGTGTATGGATCAGACCTTACAGAATATTTTGTAGGTAATTTTGGATTTGATACTGAAACTCTGGAAGATGAAAATCATTGTCCATAAACATTAATGATGATTTTTCTGATTATTATTTTTTCTTCTTATTCTTCCAATAGATCAAGAGTATAATCAGAATGATAAGGATAAAACCTAGGCCAAGATATGAGGATATCGTAATCCAGGTCTTTGGCTCATCTTCTAAGGTTGGAGGATTAACCAATGGTATTGATTCTACTGAGATGTTCAAGAATGATTCCCGCGTAGATCCACCTTCAGTATCCACCAATATGAATTTGTAAATTCCATCACCAGCAAAATGAAATGAAATGAAACCATCAGTATCAGTAATTCCCGAGAATTCTCGGCCATTGAGAGTCAGTATTCCAACGACACATTCACTACATATTTCTGAATCGATCCATATTCTGACAGTGATGTTTTCAGTTCCTGCAGGTAGTATTTGTTCAAGAGAAGTATTAAGCTCCAGTACTGTCGGAAATGAGATTTTTACTGTCATATTCTCCATTTCTAATGGAATGCAAGTGTGACCAACGCACTTATACCCGTCATTGCATTGCGAGTTTGTGCAACATTCATAATCATACCAGCTGTGATTTGCAATATAACCGCATTGGCCCAGTTGAACAGGTAAACATACTGAATTAGTACAGGTTTCAGTAGAAAGACAATCTGAATCCAAAATACATTCAACAGTATCAGGAATTAGTGTCCCACTGCATGCACCCTCAACACATTCAAAGCCAGCATCACATTCTGAATCAACAATGCACTCCCGGCACATCGCATAATCAAATTCATATGGATTATCAAACGTATAACTCGAATGTGATACAATTAATCTATAGGTCCCTGATCGTTCTAATGCGAATAATGTTTTTCCAGTACCGTCAGTTAGTTTTGTATCTATGATGCCAGCATATGGATCCACCAAAATAAGTTTTATTGTTGCACCTGAAATAGCAGAACCTCTTTTTATAGTGACTTCTAATTCATTATCTGGACAAATATTTTCCCAGCTTAATGATGCCTCTGGCTTTGAAGATGATTCATCAGATGTTTCAATTTGACCATCCACGGTTGGTGAATAATTCACAGTAAAGTGAATCGATGATGAATTAGTATTGTTTGCACTGTCGTTCGCATAAATAGTTAGACTATAGCCACCATTTGCTAATGTCAGTGTTGTATTTCCACAACCTGCCAAAGTTGTGTTTGATTCTCCGTTAAGATTATACCAACAAGAATCTAAATTGCTGTCTGATACGAGATATTGTAATGCTATAGAATTTGTACTGTAGGTTGTGTTTTCTGGGTATTCTAATGATATTGTTGGATAGGTGCTATCTATTGAGAAATATTGAATTGTTGAATTTGTGTTGTTTGCTGAATCATTGACATAGACAGTTATGTTATGCCATCCATCACCTGCAACAACATTGAAGGTTGTGTTAGTACAACCAGCTAATGAAACTGAAGCTCCATCATCAAGAGAATACCAACATGAATCAATTGCAGTTTCATCTGCTACAGTATAATTCAAGGGTAAGCTTTCATTTGTACTGTAGGTTGTGTTTTCTGGGTATTCTAATGATATTGTTGGATAGGTGCTATCTGAGGCAGTGTCGTTCAGAAGAATAGCATATTCACCTGAAGGTACCAAAGCAGAAAGGGTAATTATATTGTTAGTTGTATCTGGAGTGTCATTTAGCAAAGTCCAACCAGAAGCATCGTATTTCCAAAGTTCAAAATCGGCTTCAGTGTAGCCAGTAAGTTCAGATTCCAACCAAGTCCAACTTATGGAATCAATAGAAACAGGTCTCGAAGTATTTGTGATATTTATGAATTTCTGCGCAAAACTCGAATAATCAGTTGGAAGTGTAGATGAATTAGTCGTGTGGGTTATTGTGTATCTCTCGCCACCATACATCATATCTTCTGGGAGAGTATCTGACATAGATAGGTTAGTGTAATTAACATAAGTTCCAGATGCAGAATCAAATACAACATTATCAAGGTAAATAATTACATCTGCAGTACCACCATATAATTCCAAATCAACAGTGTTGTTATATAAGTGCGCAACACTAATGTTTGTCAGATATGATGCAGTGTGTATACCTGCAACCGAACTATGAACAGTGGCATTACTAAAGGTATGATTAGATGCAAACCCATTGACATAGATACCATAAGCATCAGAATCATACACTAAAGTATCAGAAAAAGTAACGTTTGATCCGTAAATATCTATTCCGTTTCCAGTTGTGTTATAGACAGTTAGATTACTAACATCGCTGTATGAAAATACGGAAAGATAGGCACCATAAGTAACTATACCTGTGGTATTGTAGATAGTTATATTGCTAAATGAACTTTCATTGATTGAATAAGTATACAAACCTACAGTATAAGATGATATGTTAGGGCAATTTCTTATGGTAATGTTTTGCAATGATGCTAAATCCCCAGCGAATATTCCAACTTTTGTCTGATAAGTACCAGTATCATCACCAGTTATACTATGACCATCACAATTAAGTTCAACATCAGAACTATCAATTACAATACATGCACTAGCAGTAAATATGTCATAATCAGTTGGAGCTCCAGTGGCATCGATATTTAGAGTGTATATTCCAGGAGCATCTATGAGCTGACAACCGGATGGAGTCGGAGATTCCAGGATACCGTAAACAGTACCTGGAACCAAATCAGTTAAACCTAATGTATGTTCAGTGGTATCTGGACTATCATTAAGCTGATCCCATATTGATGCACTATAACCATAAAGTTGAAGTTGCGATTCTGTATATCCTATAGTTTCTGCATTCGTCCAATGCCATAATATTTGTTCTATGGAAACTGTGCCTGAAATAGTAGATAAATTCAAATATTTGTTTTCAAACGAATTGTAGTTTGTTGGTAGAGTGAATGGAATGGCTGACCAATTCAAAGAATATGCTGAACCTGAAGACACAGTATCATTCAGGGAAATGGTTGTGTAGTCTACGAGCCCTCCGGCAGAATTATCAAATATCATGCTACTGATATTTACTATTTGATCTGATCCTCCAGAATTATTTATTATGAGATCGAATAGATCCGCATTATACAAAGTGTATGAGGATGCAGAAGTATTTGAAGCATTAAGATACATGTTATAGGTATTGTTGAATATAGTTGAATTCGAGAGAGTAACATTTGCAAATGAAGAATAAACACCGTATGTATATACTGAAATATTTGGACAATTCTCAATGGTTATGTTGTTATATTGCATATCCACAGTACCGTTGATAAGAATACCAAATGTAGTACCAGTAGTTCCGTTATTTGAAATATTGTACCCCTCACAACTTATTGCAACATTGGAGGTAGTAATCTTAAGGCAGGCAAGATCAGAGTAGGGTGTAGCTGATATATTCGCACCAGAAAGAATTTGATTGAGTTTGTATGAACCATTCGAAGAAATTTCAGTACAACCAGTGATATTTATTCTTGTATCTGGTATAACTTCTCCTGCATCCACCTGGAATACAAGATCATCATTGTCGTCATATGCCCCAAGTAAACATGAACTATCAGCCCCGTTATACCTTATTTGTGCTCTCACGGCGTGCTCTCCAACAACATCATCCAAAACAAAGTCAAAATCATGAGTAGCATAACTACCATCTGAAAGAGCAAACGTACCGATAAATTGCCAAGTTATGGAAGAGGTAGAATTAGTATACCACACAGAGACATAATCACCAACCCCAGAAGATTCAAAAGCATGGTAACCCACAGTCACCCTTACATTATCCCCACCTGCAAAATTAGAAGTATCAAGATCAGTAATAGTTATATTTTCCACTGATTCCTCAGAACCATAATTCCCAGTACCACCATCAGTACACCCATCCAGAGTGTTTGGTTGGTTTGGTTCTTGCGTACCCCCCATACTATCTCTAGATATAAGTAATGCAGAAGCAGCAATACATGGCGAACTACTGCCAGAACATTTAGGAGCACCAAGTACGCCGTCATATACAGCATCCTGAGCATGTGCAACTGGAAATGTAAATAATATTAGTAACAAAACAACCAGATAACAGATAGGTCTTATGAATCTCATGTGGTTCACCGAGGATTGCACCATATAAACAAATTTCCAATAAACATAACTGGTTGATAAAAATGATCGGACAACATTTATATAGGTAACATAATTGTGGAGATGTGGGTAAAATTACAACCCAGATTAGAACTTAAGTTCGCCAGTTACACTTGAGAAAACACATACTGCCGACACAGCATAGAGTGTTCAGTGTCCTGTGTTCAGTCAATGCAAAACCAGAAACAGACAACTGAATACTGGATTACTGTGTCAGATAAGAATCCTGGATAGAAGCGATGAAATACCTGAAGAAGTTAAGTGACGAAGTCAAGTTAGAAGCATCATCATATAGTATTTTGAGATGTGCCATGTAGGAGTTGGAATCCACAAGATAATGTATAAGACATAATAAATCAATAGGCACAAAACAAAAAAATTCCAATTATAGACCCGAGATTGCTTTTTTTATGTTTTCAGCCAGAGACGGTTCAAATGGATCAGGAACTATTCTATCTTTTGACAACTGGGATTCTGGCAAACTTGCAGCAATCCCTTTGGCTGCGGCAATCTTCATTTTATCTGTAATCTTGGTGATACGCAAATCTAGAAGAGCACGAAGAAATCCAGGAAAACACAATGAATTGTTTATTTGGTTCGGACAATCGCTTCTACCTGTGCCAAAAATATCAATTCCGAGTTCTTTTGCTTGTTCTAACGAAATTTCTGAAACCGGATTTGCAAGAGCGAAAACAATATTCGGCTTTTTCATGGCGCGTATGGTTTCTATTGGAAGTGCACCTGGAGATGCGGCTGAGATTATGATTTCTGCATCCTTGAACTCTGATATTTTCCCTTTGAAATCAGATGGATTTGTGAATATTACAAGATCTTTTTTATAATCGACCAGATCGGTTCTGCCATTGTGTAACGCACCTTTGCTGTCAAAGACAACGACATTTCTGAAGCCGTACGCATGGAGAAGACGTGCTATGCCGTAACCTGCTGCGCCTGAACCAATGATGCCGACTTGCACGCTTTCGATTTTTGTTTTTTTGGTCAGTTTCATTGCATTGATCAAGCCAGCTAAGACAACCACCGCAGTACCGTGCTGATCATCATGAAATACCGGAATGTCAAGTTCTTTGATAAGCCGCGCCTCGATATGAAATACTTTTGGAGTCGAAATATCTTCAAGATTTATTGCACCAAAATTAGGAGCAATCGCTTTTACTATTTCGACAATTTTATCTGAGTCTTTTTCATCGAGACAAACTGGGAACGCATCTATACCTGCAAATTGTTGCATGATCAGCGCCTTCCCTTCCATCACCGGCAATGCTGCTTCTGGACCAATATCCCCCAAACCTAAAACACGAGTACCATCGCTTACGATAGCGACGGTGTTGTGCTTCATTGTCAGATCATATGCAAGCACCTTGTCTTTTGCGATATGACGGCAGGGTTCTGCAACACCAGGAGTATACAGCACTGACATATCATGCATATTTTTTATCGGCGTTTTTGCTGAGATGGAAAGCTTACCTTTGATTTTCCTGTGGATCTCTAGGGATTCTTTATTGTAATCATGATCAGTAGACATAAATGGTATTCATATTGGTAATAAATAAAAAACAGAACTTTGTCATAAATCAAAAATCCATGACATCAAAACCAACGAAACTCACAATCTCAGAGCTTCAACAGGATCAAGTTTTGCGGCCCTGTATGCAGGAAGGAAACCGGCAACAAGACCAGTGCCAACCGAAAACAGGAAAACAAATGCTATTATATTGACAGTAAGCAACGCAGGCACATCAAAAATGCTCACAAGAAGTTCAAGAAGACCATAACCAAGCATCAGGCCGATTGAACCACCGATAAGCCCGATTATTGCACTTTCGGTCAAGAATAGTGACAGGATATCCTTTCTTGTTGCGCCAACAGATTTCAGAATACCTATTTCCTTAACGCGCTCGAGAACGTTCATGAACATCGTATTTGAAATACCTATTGCCCCGACAACAGAAGAGATCAGGGTTATGGCACCAAGCACGATCTGGGAAGTCAAAAGCACGCTACTGACCATTTCCATTATCTGATCTGATGTGATTACCGAGAAATCCTTTTCATCTTCCCGCACATGATGATTTGCGATTAGTTTTTGCTCTATTGCATCCTTGATCTGGTTTGCTTCAAAACCTTCATTGATCTGCACCATTGCATATCCAATTTCATCATCCAGGAACTGCCCTTTGAAAAGATCCTTACCATCTTCAAATGGTACATAGATCGCCTTATCATCAGTCTGTGAAAGGCTGGTGCCTATTTTTTTCAGGACACCCACAACACGATAATTCTTTTCGTTTAATTGAACCACGCTGCCCACACTCACTTTATCCTTGCCAAACAACTCGGTTGATGCGTCAGCAGCAAACACAGCAACATTGCGCTCGCCTTCCTTATACATGCGACCGGATTCCAGTTCCATATATCCTTCATACATATCAAACATTGCAACATCCGTCGGATATATCGTCGCAGTTATGTCTTTTCCCTTGAATGAAAGACTTGCCCTCCCGTAAAGAGTGCGGACAACGGTTTTCACTCCCGGAATGCTCCGAATATCATCCACATCCTCTTCCAATATTTTTCCGCTCGTAGGTGCACTCCCCACACCAGAACCACCAAAAGAACCTTCCAAAGATGAAACAGGCATAACTATGATCTGATCCGCGCCAAAAGCACTAAGTTGAGTAAGTATATCTTGGTTAAATCCCTCACTTATTGACAGTATGACAACAATTGCGATTACGCCAATGACCATACCGATGATAGTAAGCCAGCTGCGTAACTGTCTTTTCGTAATGTTCTTCACCGCATACATCAGGATGTCATTGGATTTCATCACTCATACCTCAATGCAACTATCGGATCAACTTTTGCAGCTTCTGTTGCCGGAAATGTACCTGATATAATGCCTACAAGTACTGAAAACAAAAGCGCGCCGATTGTTACGTAAATATCAAAAATGAATGTTACTCCCAAAAGAGATATAATAAAACCAAGAACTGCAGCCAGCAAGAGACCTAGCAATCCACCCAAAAGGCCGATAATACTGCTTTCAACCAGAAAGATATTCCTGATCTGATTTTGGGTCGCGCCAACGGCTTTCATAGTACCGATTTCTGTCCTGCGTTCCATTACACTCATGAACATGGTGTTCGATATACCTATGCCACCGACAATCAGTGATATTGAAGCTATTGCCCCAAGAAAAACTGCAAGAAGGTCAAGTATGCTGCTGAACTGCTGATTTATGAACGTGGGACTTATAACCCCAAAATCTTTTTCATCCTCAGTAACGCGATGAGATGCCATCATTATATCCTCAACTTCAATGGCAGCGGCATCAACATCAGTACCCTCGTCAAGAGTCAAACGTATTGCAGATATCTCATCATCAAGCAGCCTTTCGGAAAAAAGATCCTTTGCTTGATCAAACGGGATCATAATTGTATTATCAATAGGTGCAAACGAATTTCCAGTTGATTTGAGGATTCCGATAATCTTGAATGTCTTTCCCCCGAGATTTATATTGGACTGAGTATGAACATCCTCATCAAAACTCTCTGCAACTTTTGATCCAAGTACGGCAACAGCACCATCACTTGCACTCAGAAAGCGACCAGAGTCCACTTCAACAGAAAGCGTATCCATGAAAACATCCGCTTCTATACCATAGACCTGACTGCTTATTGATTGATCCTTGAATTCGACTGTGATCTGACCAGTGATAACTTTTGTGATAGTCTTGATCTCTGGCATTCGCTTTATTCGTTCATAATCTTTTTCAAAAAGCTTGCCAGAAGTCGGGGTAAAAGAAGAACCAGGACCTATTGACCCACCACCCTGCATATTTACCGGGGAGATGATTATGGTTCTTGGACCAAAGTCCTCAAGTTGCACAAGTATATCCTGTTTAAGACCCTGCACCAATCCGACCAGAAGGACAATTGATGAAATGCCAACTATTATGCCTAGCACAGTAAGGAATGAACGCAACCTTTGGTGCATAAGGAATCTAAGGCTGAAATTAAACATCTGCTCAATGTTCATTTATTTCATCTCCTGACCAACAAGACGTACCAATTCGTTCATCTTAATGGCCGTCTTGAGATTCATCTTGATCCGTTTGGTTTGGCAGGTTTTTTCCTGAATTTGAAATACCATATGCCAACGGCGATGACACCCAGAACCGCAAGCAGTGGCAATGGATTTACATCAGACTGTGCAGACTGCGAGACCATTATGTTTTTTTCAATAACCTTCTGCTTCCATTCTCCAGACTGATCACGATAGTTCACTATCACGGTTGCTGGATATGTACCAGCTTCTGTTGCATTTACTTTCATCAGGAATTGAACGGTTGAAAAATCATCCTGTTGCAGGCCACCAATATATTGTCGATCTGATATGTCAAGCAAGGAAAGTACAGGAGAGGATAGAGACACTTCCACATTCTCGATCGAGTAAGAACCGAGATTTGATACGAGAACTGAAATTGTGTGCTCTGACCCAACAGTAAGAGGAAGTGGTTTTGCCTCAAGATATACACCGACATCCGCATCAGAAGTTACAGTCACAGGCACGTTTCTTTTTTCATCTTTTTGCACTTCTTTTTCGATCCAAGTTACTGTCGCTTCCATAATATTAACGCCAGGTGTAAGATCAGGAAAAACAATAACTGATGCTGATTTAAATTCTCCAGGAGCCACATCACCAAATTTGAACTCGTTGGTGTCAACGAACCTCAGGGACGAATCAGAAAATGTCAACCTGACATCCTTCAATGTTTCTTCACCGTCATTTCGAACCCGCAGTGTCAATGTGCCTTCGTGCCTGGTAATTATATCGCTCTGTTGCAGGAAATCAAGATCCAGTTTTTTATTTCTCACAGTAATTCTCATACTCAATTCATCCTGATGAGAAATACCAAGTTCGTCCCTGTAATCTATTATAAATGGAATGTTTGTCGGACCGTCAAAGGCATCACGTGAATCGATAGTTACATCTACTGAGACAGACTGACCTGCATTGGGTACATAAACCTTGTCAGAACCATAAAACGCTACATCAGATTCGCTGTCAATGCTAAGATAAACATCACTTGCATTGCCACCCTGGTTTGTTATGGTGACAACCACATCGTCAACCCCGCCGATAACCTGTTTGTCAATTGAAATGTCAAGTACAGGGTGTTTTGCAACAGTTATTGGAACCGTCAGGCGCCTTGAAAATGAATCATACCCCCCACCAGTACTACTGCTGCTTGAGAAACCACTTAACACAATTTCAACCTGATAAATGGCACTGTTGGCAGAAGACGATACTTTGAAAGGTAATGAGATAGTTGTAGAGCCGCCTGCTTCCAGATCACCCACATTCTGCCTTCCAGTCATAACTATCTGAGAGGGGGCATTTACATCCACAGTAACAGAGTTTACTGAAACGATACCTGAACACGAAACCACGGCACCAGATGAGGTGCATGGATTCGAAATTTCTATAGTAAGGATACCACTTGCGCCAGGATTGAAACTATCAGATGAGACACTCCAGTCAGATATTGAAAGCGACGCAAAACTAAGTCCTAATAAAGCCAGTATTAACAGTACAAATTTTGTTTTCATCATAACACCCACATTAATATCAAATAATTTTTCCATCTTTTAACCTCACAATCCTATCAGTCATCTTTGCAATGCTTTGATCATGCGTAATCACAATGATAGTCTTTCCTTTCTTATGTAGTGATCTGAATATTCCAAGAACCTCAGAACCAGTTTTTGAATCTAAATTACCTGTCGGCTCATCGGCAAGTATAATTTCCGGATCATTGGCAAGCGCACGTGCAATAGCAACCCTTTGCCTTTGGCCACCTGAAAGCTGACCAGGGAGATGATCAAGACGATCTGAGAGCCCTACCAGACCCATGAGCTCCATTGCTTTTTCTTTCCTTTGATCTGAATTTTGATCACAAAGAAGCATCGGAAGTTCAACATTTTCCAATGCTGTCAAAGAGGATATAAGATTAAATGTTTGGAACACAAAACCGATCTTTTTCCCTCGAATGCGTGCCATATCATCCTCACTCATAGTTGTGGTGTCTATCTCATCAACATACCTCTTCCCGCTTGTTGGAGTATCCAGCAGACCCATCATATGCAAAAGGGTTGATTTACCTGAACCACTTGGACCAAGAATTGATATAAAATCGTTTTGTTTTATCGTAAGATTCAGATTTGATAATGCAGTAACCTCTACGTCATCACCCATTTGATATGACTTGGTGATATTTTCAAGCTTCAGAATGTCTTTAGTATAATTTTCGGGCATAATATTAACACTCCACAAGGTATCTAAGATACTGTAATCTTAATGGACTTGAATGAAGATGTGATCTGGCTGCTTTGAGCACCAGTATGCCTTTTTTTGTTATGGCATAAACTTTTTTGATCCGTTTACCATCCATCTTCTTTTTTTGTGTTATCATTCCATCATTTGTTAATTTTGAAAGCAACGGATATATGCGGCTTGCACCTATGTTTGGCATTCCACTATCAACTCTGAGTTTCTTAATTATCTCGTAACCGTGCATATCATCGGTTGATATAAGCCAAAGTACAAATGCGCGAAAAGCAGCATGCATAACTTTCTTTTCGATACCCTTCTTTAGTTTTAGTTCACAATGCATAAACATCAATTTTGGGATATAACAATTTTAGATATATATGAAAGTAGATATATTTAAATTGGTATGTAATTATGCAAAGGACCTGTGGATAATGGACACTGTTTTCCTAATGACTATCTTTTTAATATTAACATTTATACATTATGATTAATATCATTAACTTATTTTGGTTTTGGTGATTTGAATGGATAATGACTATGAAGTAAAAGACATAAGTCTTGCAAAACAAGGACATCTGAATATAGAATTTGCAGAAATGCACATGGCTATAATGCAAAAAATAAGAAAACGCTTTGAAAAAGAAAAACCATTCGAAGGACTAACAATAGCACTTGCATTGCATGTTACAAAGGAAACCGCAGTGCTTGTGAAAACGCTTATTGCCGGCGGAGCAAAGGTAGCTCTTGCAAGTTGTAATCCATTAAGTACACAAGATGATGTGGCTGCTGCACTTGCAGAACAAGGGGTGCATGTCTATGCGTATAAAGGGGAGAACAAAGAGGATTATTACAAGTATATTGAAAAGGTGATTTCACACAACCCAGATATTACTATAGATGATGGATGCGATCTTGTAACTGCCATACACACAAAGCACCAGCATATGATCCCAAAGATAATTGGCGGTTGCGAAGAAACGACCACCGGCATTATCAGATTGAAGGCAATGGAAAGGGACAATGTACTTAAATGCCCAATGATTGCAGTGAATGATAACAAAACCAAACATCTTCTGGATAACTATTATGGAACCGGGCAGTCATCCATAGACGGACTGCTCAGGGCGAGCAACATACTGATTGCAGGAAAAATATTTGTAGTGTGCGGCTATGGCGACTGTGGAAAAGGAGTCGCAATGCGTGCAAGCGGCATGGGAGCGAATGTAATCGTAACCGAGGTCGATGCATTCAGGGCAATGAAGGCGGTGCTTGACGGCTATAGAGTGATGCCGATGGCAGAAGCTGTAAAAATCGGAGAAATATTTCTCACTGTCACTGGAGACAAACACGTGATACGACTTGAGCATATGAAAGCAATGAAGAATGGAACCATACTTGCAAACTCAGGGCATTTCGACAACGAGATAGATGTTGCGGGCCTGGAAAACGCAGCCAAAAAAAGAAAGATAAGACCGTTCCTTGATGAATATGAAATTGATGGGAAGAAAATATTTGTTGCGGCTGAAGGAAGACTTGTTAATCTTGGTGCAGCCGAAGGACACCCGTCAGAGGTCATGGCAACATCTTTTGCAGGTCAGGCATTTGCATGCGAATATCTTGTGAAACACAAGGGAAAACTCGGATCAAAAGTGATCACACTACCTGAAGAGATAGACAATCACATTGCAGAGCTTCAGCTCGAAGTTATGGGAGTCAAAAAAGACGAACTGACAGAGGAACAGAAAAAATATCTTGGAAGCTGGGAAGAAGGAACTTAATTTTTTATTTCTAATTTTATTGTTTGTTGGAACGAATTTTTGCTATATCTCCCGGGGTTAGCTTACCGCTTAATCCTCGATATTTCAAAACAAGCTGATTTAGAACGTGTGCATCTGAACTGCCAAATTCAGACAATCTTTTTATCTCGGCCACAATTTCTTCATTCAAAACCCCAGTTGGTTTTATCATGGGTTTTGATCTTGGAGGGGCGTCTTTTTTTCTTTCGATTGGTTTGGTTGATGCATTCCATGACAGAAACCAGGCTAGACTATTTCTTTCAAGATCGCCGAGATTTTGCACATGTTTTATCTTCGAATATCTTATAGATAATTCCTTCAACAAGATACGCGGATTTACACTGACCCCATCTGAAGTTAGTTGGTTCATTAATGAGATTGCAAATGTCCGTAGCTCATCCCACATAATAAATTCTCTATCATTAGAACTATCGATACTATCACAACCAGAGTTACTCCCAATCGCAGATTCTACAAATAGCTCTTTTGGACGCCGTTTTTTAACGACTCCTTCCAGATATTCTCGTTTTCTTTTGACATCATCCGCAGTTGCGGGATATGGGACATAACACCCAACTCTTGAATTCAATAACTGTGCGAGTTCAGAATCAGATGCGTCCGTATGAGCTGAAAGGATCTGGACAAACGCAATGTTTGATACTTCTGTCCATATATATGGCCCATCATTCTTTGCAGCTAAAGTGCTGAGAGCTTTGATCTGAGTACGTACCTCCGAGATTGTTGGATTGCCATCAGAAAATCTGCGTGCTAAACGCTCTCTGATAGCTTCGCATGCAGCGTCACTCGAGTCCCAGTCAGAGCGTTCAAGCAATGTCTGCACAAAATTAATTTTTCCCCTCAACCACCGGTAACCATCTACCCCAGTGGGAATTTCAGGCAGTTTTTCTACGGGCTTTTGTTTTGTCGGATTGGAATCAACCAGAATTTCCATTGATCCAGGTTCTCTTCTTACAACTGCAGGTTCAGCAGATTCGACCTTTTGATAAGTATGATTTAGAGGTGGTCGTTTTACAGCATTAGATTTATGAGGATTTTTCCCGGGTTTATTTGCTTGATCTGACGTTGTAAACACCGGGATAGTTGCCGCATAACGATCTGGTATTGGCCGATAACCATAGATTCGTTTTAGAAAAGCACGCGGTTTACCAACAACATGATCATGCAGTTCTGCAAATTCAATTAGAGCCTCCCTACGAATACACAAAAAAAATGCCATTGATGAGGCAGACCTGCCACAAATTTTCCCAAGTTCGCTATTTGTTTTACCGGAACATACTGCCAAAAATATTCTTTGTTCAGTTCTAGAACCATGATGGATATGAGACCTGGCAAGACCTCGAAGATCAGAAAAATCATCAGGACCAGATAGTAATGGAGGATTTGGTATTTTCGGCTTCTTAACACCATTGGCATGAGTAGGATTAGGATTCCCAGGAGTGAGGTCTTTTTTTGCTATCATTACGATGATATTTAAGTATACATATTAAAATACCTTTTGACACTCTACCCCAAGCAAGAATAATGTAAAAAATGATGATATTGATCATTTTTATGATCTGTTCTTTTTTGGTTTCGTATTACGTGAGCGAGGAGGCACTGGATCTGGATTGTTTGAACCTCTCGATCCAACTACTGCCTCAGGCTTCCCAACTAATGATGGTTTTGCAAGTTCCAGGTATTGAGTTGTGAGGCCAAGATAGACAACACGGAATCGAACTTCTTCAGCAAAATCCCTATTACTTCCAAGGCCAATGCCCTGAAAAAATTTTTTTATGCTTTCACGTAATTCTAGAAATATATCTGCGATAGGCTTTTTCCCGAGAATGCCATTCTTTAATATCTCGTCACCACTTGAAGTCCACCAATCTTCGTGCGCACGGAATTTGAGTGCCCAAAAAGAAGAATCAACTGATACGTTTGAAGAGGCTATTGGTACTTCTTCAACCGATACTTTTGGAGGTGGAGGAATGTATCTGAGACACTCCTCTTCCAATGGAACGAGTTGAACGAAATGAGATGTGACTGCTTCCAGACCGACAGTATTGATCTTTGTTGCGCCAGGTTTTCTGGCTCTTTTCCCAAGTCTCTCTATAGTCTCGGGAACCCATGACGTTCTCTGAAGAAATCTACAGAATTTAGCACGATCTGAAGGATCTACTTTCAGACAAAATTCACTGCACTTTGGAGGTAAGGATATCTCTGCTTTCATGAAGAGATAATATCGACCACAACCATTAAAATATGTGTGTTGACACTGATGTGGTTACTATTGATCGTATCAAACCTCCATTTTTAAACTATTCCCTTTGTTATTTCTCTCTATGAGTTCTGATAAAAATTATGAACAGTTACTGGATGATGTTTATTCTAATCTTCCAAAACGTGCAATGAGCGGTGAACGATTTGAAATGCCAAAATTCGAGTATTTTACTGAGGGAAATAAAACAATAATCAAAAATTTTAAAGCAGTTGCAGAAAAGATAAGAAGAGACCCGCAATTTATATCAAAATATTTATCAAAAGAATTGGCAGTACCTGTCGAGATAAAGACTGAGAGACTAATACTTCAAAGAAGACTTACAGGAGACATACTGAATAAAAAACTTGAAGAACTAGTACTTAAATATGTAATGTGCAAAGAATGCAAACGACCAGACACGCACATAGAAGAGTCTGGAAGAATACGCAATATAATATGCGAAAGTTGCGGGGCTCGGGCAGCCATAAGGTGATATATTGGGTGGATATAGAGGAATGCAACGTGGGGGTAACAGAGGCGGCGGTAAAAAGAAAACACCTCGTGACCCTGTAAGCATGGAAGAAGAAAGAAGAAGAATGAGATACCCAAAAGACGGAGAAGTCATGGGAGTTGTTCTGGGACTTATGGGTGGCTCACGCATGAAAGTTGCATGCAAAGATGGTAAAGAAAGAATGTGCAGAATCCCAGGAAAGCTAAGGAACAGAGTCTGGGTGAGAGAAGGAGACGTAGTTATAGTAAAGCCTTGGGAAATAGAAGGCGAGAAGAAAGGAGATGTCATCTGGAGATACTGGCCAGTACAAGCTAGGATACTCAAAGAAGAAGGACACGTATAATTCTAATTTTTTTATCATATTTTATAAATCCGAAATCTTGAAGCAGAATGTATATTTCCAAACATTTATTAATCGTCATATAAATCAATAGTTCTATGGGAGATTGGGAATCCATATTTAAAAAAGATGGGAAGGTTTTCTTGACTGCTCAAGAGGACATGGAAAAAATAATCAAACTTCTCAAAAAAGAAAAGGTAAGAAAGATTCTTGATTTGGGGTGTGGTTCGGGCAGGCATACAGTATTATTTGCAAAGCAAGGTTTTGATGTCTATGCAACAGATATATCAAAAACAGGTTTGAAAATGACTAGAAAATGGCTTAAAGAAAAAAATCTTTGCGCCAAACTAAAAGAACATTCTTGTTATGAAAAATTTCCGTTCAAGGATAAACGCTTTGATGCGATTATTTCTACACAAGTCATCCACCATAATTTTCACGAAAAAGTAAAATTTTGTATTTCAGAAATTGAAAGAGTTCTGAAACCAGGTGGGCTTATTTTTATCACAGTCGCTGCAAATAAACGCAAACAAGGAGCAACAGCATTTATGATGTCGGAACCACGAACTTATACCCCATTGGATGGCAAAGAAAAAGGAGTACCTCATTTTATATACACAAAAACACTGATGAAAAAAGATTTCAAAAATTTTAAGATTTTGAGTATTTGCAGAGATAACGGAAATCACTGGTGCCTTCTTGGACGTTTGAAGGAAACATAAACAAAAACGATATTTGTACATTATCCCAAGACTTGTGACTTATACTCTGACTTTATAAAAAATAGCTACCTATCTCAAGTATGGCAAGAAAAAAACCCTTACGAGAGATTCATCAGCTCAAAGAACGGATTAAAATAGAAAGCGAGGTTTTTGACCGTAAAACACTTCTAGATCTTTCAAAATTGATGAAAAAGGATATTATTGCCACTGTTGACTACCCGATATCAACAGGAAAAGAAGCCAATGTATTTCGTGCCACGACAACTGATGGTACATACGTAGCAATCAAAATTTATAAGGTAGAAACTGCAAAATTTTTCAGAAGAGACCTTTATCTTGATGGCGACCCAAGATTTGATAGGATAAAACATACGGAAAAAGAGATAGTGAAGGCATTTGCAAGAAAGGAATTTAAAAATCTCCAGATATGTGAAAAGAAAAAAATCCACGCCCCGCAAGTGTATTACCTGATTGATAATATGATAGTAATGGAATTTCTCGGAGAGGGAGAACTACCATATCCTACAATGAATATGGTTGGACCATTGCACGGAGAGAAAGATCTTGAATCTATATTGAAAGATATTAAAGGAATGTATGATGCGGGCCTTGTACATACCGATATGAGTGAATACAACATTATGATGGGAAAAATACCATACCTCATAGATTTTGGCCAGGGAGTTGTAAAAGGCCATCCGCACGCAGAACAATTTCTTGAAAGGGATGTAAGGAATATTGTCAAATATTTTGGGAAGCACGGCATAAAACGGGATTATGATAAAGTCATTGACTGGATCAGAGGTAAAAAATGAGCATGGAAAATTTTATGAAAATTTTACAGCATTGTAAATGCAAACGAAGTGATGCAATTTACAATACAATAAAGATAGTGAATGCTAAGATAGTTGATACACAAAGTATGAACGTAGTTTCTGGAGAAATAATAATTAGTAATGGAATAATTAAAAGAGTAGGTAAAAAAATTGATAAAAAAGCAGAAAAAACAATAGATGCACGTGGAATGTACCTCATACCTGGATTTATAGATGCGCATGTTCATATTGAAAGTTCACTTCTGACGCCAACCGAGTTTTCAAAAGCAGTGCTAAAACATGGCACCACAACAGTAATAGCTGATAGTCATGAGATATGCAACATACTTGGAATAAAAGGCCTTGAACTGTTTCTTAATGAGAGTGAAAATTTGCCACTTGAATTCTATTTTGTCGTACCATCATGCGTACCTGCAACAGACCTTGGCACATCAGGAGCAACAGTTACTGCAGAAGAAATAAAAAAGATGATGAAAAACAAGAGAATAGTCGGACTTGGCGAGGTCATGGACTTCCCTGCAGTGATAAAAAGAAATAAACGAATCATGGAAAAGATAAACGCAGCCGGAAAAAAAGTAGTGAATGGACACGCGCCAGGATTACGCGGAAAACTGATGAACAAATATTATGATGCCGGAATTATGGATGATCATGAATCACTTGAATACTCTGAGATGGTAGAGAAAGCAGAATATGGCGTAATGCTGTTCTTACGAGAAGGATCTGCCGAAGTTTCTGGAAAAGAACAATACAGAATAATCGACGCGTATCCGGATCATATTTGTTTCTGTTCTGATGACAAGAGCGTTGTTGATATTGATAGATATGGGTCGATATTATTCAATGTAAACAAGGCTATTGCTCTTGGGTATGACCCTTTGATAACAATAAGGTGTGCCACACACAGCTGTGCTGGATATTACGGGTTAGATGATATAGGTAACATAAAGCAAGGTCTAAAAGCGAATTTTTTCCTGAGTAAATCGCTAAAGAAAATCAAACCGAACATAGTATTTGTAAATGGAATAGAAGTTTACCCAAAAGGCCATGTATCAAACAGAGGAAAATTTACCTATCCGGCTTACGCAAAAAGTACGGTAAAACACGAGCCGATAAACAAAAAAGATATTGCAATCCCAACAAAACATCTTGGCAATATTATAGTGGCAAAAGACGGAAGCCTTCATACCGGATGGAAAAAACTGAAGATAACTGAAGAATATGACGTGAAAAAAGGTATACTGAAAATAATAGTCATAGAAAGATACAGAAAAAATGGCAACATATCAACTGGTCAGATAACCGGTTTTGGAATAAAAAATGGTGCAATTGGTTCTACTGTTGCCCATGATTGCCATAATATAATAGTTGTCGGTACTTCAGATGATGAGATTGTCAAAGTTGCAAACGAACTGATAAGAAATGGTGGCGGACTTGCGATTTATAGTAGAACGACCGGGCTGGGGTTGTTGAAACTTCCGATTGCAGGGATCATGACCCAGGATGATTATAAAAAAGTTGGGAAAATACTTGAAGACCTGAAGAAAAAAGCTAAAGCGATAGGTTGTAAAATGAGAGAACCTTTCGGTACACTTTCATTCATGGCTTTGGAAGTCATACCTGAACTTAAGATAACTGACAAAGGATTGGTAGATGTGAAAAATTTCAGAATTTTATAAGGTTGCTATTTGTCTGCTGTCGGAACGGCAGGGAGTGACAGAACTTCAGCAACGACTCGAAGAACAAATTGTAACATTTGTTCTGTTTAGAAATTCAAAGAATTTCTAATACAAGTCTAGCTGGGAAAAGAGAATATGTACTCCTTAGAAAAATACCCAACTACTATCGAAGCGATTGAAGAATTATTTGTGTCAGCGACGACGCTGAGTTTGACTAAGAGAAAAGAATATTGAAGAATCTGGAGAGCACATTAGATACCTTACATCTTTTCAGGGCATTCGATCACAAGAAGCCTGAGCGCATTTTTCAGCACTATCGAAGTTGCAGCAGTTATTGCTAATCTTGCTTTGACTACTTCTTTATCTTCTGCTGCCAGAACAGGTGAACTTGCATAAAAAGAACTGAAGCCAGCAGCAACATCAAGCACATACTGGGTTATATGATGAGGTGTGAGTTCACGTGATGCACGCCCTATATAGTCGGAGAAAATAGCAAGTTGTTTTATGACCTTTTTCTCGCTGTCATTGAATTCTATTTCCACTGCATCCGGCTCTTTGGTTGTTTTTGCAAGTATGGCTTTTGCACGTACATATGCATACTGCGCGTAAGGACCCGAATCCCCTTCCATATTAAGTGCTTCTTCCCATTTGAATGTAATGCGTTTGTCTGCATTGGTTCTCAGGAATGAGAATCTGATGGCTGCTACGCCAACGAGTTTTGCGATTTTCTTTTTATCTTTATCTGAGAACTCGATCTTTATCTTGTCGATTACCTTTTCCTGCGCCTCTTCAAGAAGATTATCAGCAGTATAACCAATCCATGTGCCTTTTCTTCCAGAGAATTTTGCTTCAGGAAGACCCACGTGTTCGTATGAAAGATGCCTAAGATTAGATGCTTCATCAGCAAAACCAAGTTTCTTGAAAACCTCCACAATAACCTGTTGTGGATACTTCTGTTCGACACCGATTACATTTATCGCTTTATCTGTCATTGCAAAATCCATCGGCTTTCCTTTCGGTGATGTCATGTAAGCGGTTTTTCCATTCGGTTGTTTTGTGAATGGCACATAGGTAAAATTTGATTTTAGCTTGCCAAATTTCCATAGATGAAATATGATATCCTTTCCCGTGTAAACTGCAGTGCCATCGCTTCTTACAAGCACCTTGTCCGGATTTTCCAGATTGTTAAATTCCGCGCCTATAAGTTTTACCACAAGACAACCAGCATTTTTGCCTTCTTTTTCAACCACCACTGATTTGCAGTTGTGCAGATACTTGACACCATCTTTGAATATTGTACGCATGATATCGCTTTCAAAAACAAGGACATCATGGAAAACACCGAAGTTAAATGCAGTCTCATACTGTGCAAGTACGCATTGTTCAGCGAGTTTTCTGCCGGCTTCTGCAATTTCATTATCCCCCTCTTCGATTGCCTTTAGAACATTCCTCACCCCTTCAACGATGGTTTTATCTTCCTCAAATTTTTTTGCTATGCCAACATATTGCTCGCCAAGCCAAAAATCCAGTTTTCCTTTTGGATTGGAATCGTAATTCAGGAACCCCCAAAGACTTTGTGCAACCTGAAGCCCGAGATCATCTATATAGTCCATACGTTCAACATCGTACCCGTCAAATTCGAGTATTTGAGCGACAGAACTACCAAGAACCGCATTTCTCAAATGTCCTATGTGCCAGGGCTTGTTTGGATTTACAGCAGGAAATTCGATAATTATTTTTTGTTTTTTGTTTTTTCCTGAACCATATTTGTCTTTTTTTGAGAGGATATCTGAAAGTATTAGTGAATATGCTTTATTGCTGAGATAAAAATTTATGTAAGGTCCTGCTGATTCAACCTTTTCAAAATAGAGGTGTTTTTTTAATTTTGAGGTAATTTCAGCAGCAAGTTTAGTTGGATTTTCCTTTTTTTCTTTTGAAAGCACAAATGCTATCTTACTTGAAAAATCACCAACCTTTCCAGGTTCGATCGTTGATCTTATATCATCAGCAGGAATATCAAGAACCCCTGCAAGCAGATAGGACATCTCATCTTTTATTCTTTCAAGCATTTGCAACACCCCAGATTTACCCCATAATGGAACAAATTTAAACAACCGAATTATTTGATATTTGATAATTTAATTGAATTGTGTTTGTTTCTTTAATTTCTTTACTGTATTATGATAGTTATATACCTTTGCCATAGGCTTCACGCAACGACTCAATTGGTAGATTTATAAGTAAATTTTCACCTTTTCTTATAATGAAACGTCTATCGCCTCTGACACGTCCAGCGAGCTTGCATATGGTACTTTTCATAACAGCTTCGAATTTTGCTGAATTTTCAGCTTTCACACTCACGATGAAACGCCCTGGCCCTTCTGAAAATAAAAGTGATTCAACAGAATCTGTTTCAGCGCATATTGCACTTATATCAAGATCTGCTGCCATATCAAGTCCAAGTGCACATTCAGCAAAAGCAACTGCCAGACCACCATCTGAAATATCATGTGCAGATTCCACAAAACCATCTTCTATGGCTTTTGATATTGCTTTGTAAAGTCGCACATTTTCCTCAATATTAAGCTCTGGCGGATAGTTGCCAATGGCAGAGAATAATTTATAAAACTCGCTTCCTCCGAGACTTTCTGTTGTAGTACCTAACACATAGATCATATCCCCAGAATTCTTGAATTCAGAACAAAGCGCACGGTGTGTGTTGTCAATTTTGCCAACCATTGTAATAAGAAGGGTCGGTGGTATCGAGTATTTTTTGTCATCGAAGTAGAAATCATTTTTGACACTGTCTTTTCCAGAGATTATAGGTATATTATAACCAGTAGCACAGTCATAGAGTGCAATACATGAACGTACAAGCACACCTAACTTTTGCTCCCCATCAGGTGTTTTTTCAGATCTGACTGGATCAGGCCATGAGAAGTTGCTAAGGCACGCAAGATAACCAAATCTTGCACCAACAGCAATTGCATTGCGCACAGCCTCATCAAAAGCAAGGGATGCCATTACATAACCACCATGGACATATTTTGGACAGATACCGTGTGAGATGATGATACCTTCTTCAGAGTTATGAAATGGACGTATAACTGCTGCATCTGATGGACCAATCATAACTGGTTTTATTACGCTCATTCCCTTTACCTCATGATCATATTTGCGGATTGTATTTTCCTTGCTAGTGATATTCGGAGAGGTTAATAGCCTCAATAAGGTTTCGCCATAGTCAAGAGTTGGAATATCTGGTTCGTGATAAAGAAGTTTTTTCCAGTTCGCTTTGAGCTTCATTTGAGGTAGGCATTCATGCATAAACTTGATATCAATATATGCGACAGTCTGATCGTTATAAAGCGCATGGAATTTACCTGATCCAGTAAATTTACCAATAACTGTAGCGTCAATATCATGGATTTTTGCCAAGTCAATAAGTGCTTGTATTTTCTCAGGTGAGACTGCTAGGATCATGCTTTCCTGGATATTTAGAAGTAGAATTTGCCAAGGTGCAAGTTCTTCTTGATTAAGAGGATATTTTTCAATATATATTTCACAACCCCCTGAGAGATGAACGAGTTCCCCCATGCTGGAAGAAATACCTCCGATGTCATTGTCAGTTATTGCAGTATATAGTAATTGATCTCTTGATTCGATAATAAAATCAATCATCTTTTTTTGGGTTAACGGATCACCCATAGGAACAATATTTTTTGGCACCGAACGATCTAATTCCATAGAAGAAAGTGTGGCTTTAGGTAATCGGTATTTACCAGATCTACCACCAATTATTACAACGAGATCTCCCTTTTTTATTGATTTTTCCAATGAGCGATGATCTTGTATTTTTGAAGGAAGAATACCAATACTACCGCAGTAAACAACAGGCCGACACAAATAATCTTTTTCAAATATTAGAGAACCACTCACAGTTGGAATGCCAGTTTTGTTTCCACCATGCCCAATACCATCCACCACTCCGTTATACATAGCTTTTGGATGTATAACCCCTTTTGGAAGATCGCCAAGGTTCGTATCAGGAACCCCAAAACAGAGTACATCCATATTAGCTATCGGAGTTGCACCAAGACCAGTACCAAGAACGTCGCGTTGAACGCCTAGAATGCCAGTAAGTGCACCCCCATATGGATCAATGACGGAAGATGAATTGTAAGACTCAACTTTTATTGCCAGATCATAGGCATGATTAAACTTTATGATACCGCCATTATCTGTAAATGCACTTAGGACATATGGTTTCTTGATCTGATCTGTTGCTCCTTGTATAAATGTACTGAACAGAGAATTGATTGCGTGTTTTTCACCTTCTTCTTCGTAGGTGATTAATGCATTGAATACTTTATGTTTACAATGCTCACCCCAGGCCTGAGCAAACATTTCTAATTCAACATCAGTGATTCTTGTATCAAGACCAACTTTTCTTCTTTGTTTGATAACGTGTTCTTTCTTGAAATGTCGTTTTATCGCAAGGAATTCTTCTACACTCAAACACATTGAGCGTTCTTTCATCAGCCGCTCAAATCTTCGCTTGCTCATACACAAACTTATCCTTTCAACAGTAGGATCCTGTTTTTTGGCAACATCTGGAATTAGAGGTAATGCATCATAATTAGGAGCATGCACAACATATCTTTCCAGTACTGGATTGTGGATCATTGCAGCTACTTTTTCACATAAAACTTCGTTTACCTGATCACCATCAAGACAATATACTTTTGAATAATGAATAGGAATATCAAGACCAACTGAATCAGATATTGTATATGAAGCAGTATTGCCGATATTATCTGTGATCCCAGGTAACTTGGTGATTTCAATACGCCAAAGAGGTTTGAACAAAGAACCACCTAACGAATATCTTTGACTTAATGGATCAATAAGCACATTTTCAACTAAATTTATGAATTCTTCTGAAGTGATGGACTGTTCGAGATTAAATGCCTCAAAAAACCTGCAAACTACATTGATGCCAAATACTTGTCTTATTTTTTCAGCAAATTTTAACCCGTTTGTATCAGGAATATGATCTTTTAGTGTTATCTCAACCCGTTGTACCATCTGAATCAATAGATATATGGTGATTAATCGTTTTATATTTATCCTGTGTTATTTCTTCTCCCTAAATTTCCAGTAAATAACACTTGAGATCAAAAGACCGCTTAATAGTAGTACAAACAAGAGTATGGAGTTATAGCAAATCACATTAGGTTTGAACTAAACAGGTCTCACTCTTGCCATTTGGTAATAATTGAAGGAAATCATCTGGATGGGCTTCAAAGCGTTTTGCAAGCGATTTTGCCAACGAGCTTTTTGTTTTTCCCTTTTTCGAAGGAATAAGAATGAGCTCTTTTTCCAATTTTGATTTTGAGATTGAAGGAATGAGTTGAATGCCGGATTTGTCAATGCCAATACGAAGGGAAAGTGCAGTGGCACGAAACCAGGTTCTTTGACCAGAAATGGCAAAGGCACCTGTCGGTATGAAACCACCTTGTGCGTGCTTGCTCACCTGATCTTTTTTGACAGCATAAACATCCACTGAAGCATTTGCATTTACCCAAGCTTTTGAGAATGATGCTGTGAATTGTGCCGTTTCCTTCAATTCTTGTTCTGTTGCAGTTGTACCGCCCTTGAGGATAACTGCTGAGCCACCTTGGATATCTGCATGGAAAAACAGATCATTGGTTTCCATGTGTCTTGAAAAAACCTGATCATTCTGCTGTGCACTTCTTCCACCTATCATCAATTTGCCTTCACTGGTGAATGAATAATTGAACTTCTCGTACCATGCTTTATCTCTTTTTACTCGTATATCAGTTTTGTCTTGTTTTGTTCTGGACTCTTTCATCTCTTTTTTGGTCTGCTCAATGGCAATCTTGGCACCTTCTGCCTTTTCCCTTGATTGTTTTGCCAATTCGTAATAGTAAGCAGCATTTTCGTGCACTGATTTGTTATAGAAGATTTTGAGTTTCATACCATAAACCTATGAGATTATCACGCTTTAAATCCTTTCACTTCAAGATAAACACAATGATTTACGAAGCTAGGTAGAAAAGATGAGAATAAGAGAAATAGATATTTTCAGAGGAGTTACCATAGTGCTAATGGTGTTCTTTTCCATCATCTGTAGACTCAGCAGAAGCCTTCCAGATGCGCTGATTCACAATATACCTAATTCATTGCATACAGGAGATCTTGTTCTTCCCATGTTTCTTTTTGCAAGCGGAATGTCAATTGTGTTTTTTGCCGAGAAGCATGGTAAGAGAGGAAAGAAAGAATACGTACTTGATATTATTGAAAGATTTGGAATGCTCGCAGGCATAGCGATTTTGCTTTCTGTTTTTTCAGGAGGCGGATTTTTTGAAATGGATGAATTGATGCTGAGTGCGATTTTGTTTTTAGTTTCTATTTTACTGGTCGGGTTTTCAGAGATTATGATATTTGCAGTTATGCTTCTGGTGTTTTTGATTTACTTTGTTTTGCAAAACTTTAGTTTACTACCTGATTTTAGCCTTCATTATCTTGGAGGGTATCGAGCTGCAATATTTTATTTACCGGTTATGCTTGGCGGGATTGTTGCTGCGAAAAGGCTGGGGGATATAGAGAAACTGATTTTGTTTGCAACCGTATGTACGATTTTGCTGTTTGTTGTTTCGCCCCCATACAAGATGAGCGTTGAACCCGGATTTATGGCACTTTCGGTTCTGGTTTCTTTGGTTGTATTTTATCTTGTAAGGCAGATACAATCCAATTACCCAGGTATAGCGTATCTTGAATATCTTGGCAGGAAGCCGCTGAGATACTGGGTTTTGATGTTTGCTGTGCTTATAGTGCCTATGGCATTCTACGGAATTTATACTGAAGAAGGTTTACCATTGCAATTCGGCTGGATTGAAGCTTTGATTTTGAGTTTTGCGAGTTTGGGATTGCTCTATGGTGTTTCGAAAATGATTGATTTTGTAGAGGCTCGGACGCACAAGAAAGTAAATAAAGGTGGATGAAATATGTTGATAGAGATAGTATTGATTGCAGTAATTTTGATTCTTGTGTTATTTTATATCATGAATAAAAAATTCCAGGGAAATTTGATCAAGATAATGCAAAATAAACTTTTTGCCAAAGATATCGACATAATTTTTCATGGGAGAAAAATATTGTTAAACGCTGGCAGTCATCCACCTACTGAGGACACTGTATTTTTTTACAAAAATTTGAAAGATAGATTGAATGGGAATGTCTTGGAGATTGGAACCGGAACAGGTGTTTTTCCAATACTTGTCGGCTCAAAAGGCATAGCTTGGACATGTACTGATATAGATAAAAAAGCCATAGATAATGCAGGGATTAACTTTAACAGAAATGAAGTAACTGCTAGGACAGTACTATCAAATGTATTCGATAGCGTAAATGAAAAATATGATTATATAATTTGGAATTTTCCATATATAGTAGGTTCAAAAGAGATAATGAAAAAGTTCATATGTGGATTAAAAATGTACCTAAAAGATGGAGGCACCGCTTATATCTCCTCCTCGATAATTATGAAATTAAAATATGCTGACTTTGAAAAAGATTGTGAAAAACTCAACATAAAAAGAAAGATAATTGCTAGAGGCTATTATTTCTTTGTACCAATAATAGTATATGAATTAAAATTCTGAAAATAATTGATGAAAAGACTCTTTGCTTTTTGATGTATCGATGGTGCATATTTGTAAGCTAATAATGCAAGTGCCCAACCTGCCAGCAGATCAACAAAATAGTGTTGACGCAGGTAAATGGTTGAAAACCATAGCAATAGAACGGGGATAAGGAAAAGATAAAATGCTTTTTTATCGTTTTTAAATGAAAAAAGCAGCGCCAATGTGGTTAAAGCTGTGTGCATACTTGGAAATGCATTCTTAGGGTATCTTTGAATATCTCTCATGATATCTGGAGGGATAATGGTATCCCCATAGACATCCATAGTATATTTGTCTGGAAAGTAAACTTCTGGCCCTACACCCGGAACAATAAAATAGACAACAAAACCAATAAGCATGGTCAATACAACTGCATGTGAATATTCTGAAAATTTTTCTTTTCCTTTTTTCAAAAATATGTAACCGCCAAGAAATACAGGAGATAGAATATATACGAATACATATGTCGTAAACAACACATATGTCAATGTTGGGTCAATGAAATTCTGCAAAAATACTGATGGGGTTTCTCCAAAAAGCAGTATATCCGCCTGATAAAGCTGAAGATCCACAAGCGGCATGTTTATGTGGATTGTTAAAGCCGTCAGGTTCTCATAAATCAGTACTGCGAGAAACCATGGAGAAAAATAGAAAAAGAATTCAACCAATTTTGAGATTTCCAATTTACCATGATTAATTATGAGTGCTGGAATGATAAAAACCAAGAAAAAAGGAAACCACTGCGAGGTATATGTAAATAAAGAAAAGAAGAACCCTTCCCTAAGAAAGAATATCATAAAAAGACAAAAAAATACACACATAAGGAGTAATAACCATTGATTAGACAATGATTCATGAATCATTTGAAGATATTTTTTCATCAGCAAAAATGAGTATGCACATATTTAAAATAAGATTGTAAACCAATAAAAAAAGATGGAAACTGAAGTAAAGAATATGGTGATTATTAGTCCTGCTACCGGAAAGATTGTTGATATAGAACGAGATAAAGAAAGAACGACCATATGCATATTTCTCGGCCCACTTGATAATCACACACAGTATGCACCAGTGGATGGTGAAGTAGTTGATATAACAAAAATAAAAGGTTCAGACATGCCTGCTTTTCTTCATGCAGGTAAAAAGAATAATGCGATAGAAACTCAGATCAAAACTGAATATGGAGAAATGAGGGTAAGACAAATGACTGGCTTCTTTTTTAGAAGAATTATCAATAATCTGAAAAAAGGAGACTTAATAAAACAAAAACAAGAGATAGGACACATAGTTTTAGGGTCTAGAGTTGAGATAGAGATTCCTGAAAAATTTATAATATTGGTGAAAAAAAGTGACAGGATTGAAGGAGGAAAAACGGCCATTGCAGAATTCAAAAAAGAAATGGGAACTATTAGCTAATCTATTTTCAGTATTTTCCATGATTGCCGGACTTCTTTCCATATATTTGAGCTTTGAAACCAATTGGGATCTGGCGGCCAGATTCATATTTCTTGGACTTGTTTTTGATTTCATGGATGGGTTCGTAGCAAAAAGAACAGGTTGTGAATCAGCAATAGGAAAGGAATTGGATTCTTTTGGTGATTTTATAGTTAGCGGAGTCGCGGTGTTCTTCCTATTATTTAATCTTTTTTCTAATATGTTCCCGCTCAATTTATTCTTTATTTTGATACCAATAGCTACAGAGATAAGACTGGCAAAGTTTAATGTTCAAAATGATAAGGAAAATTTTATTGGTATTCCGACTTTTATAACCAGCATAATATTATGTGCACTGGTTGTTGCCCAGATCCACACATTTGAAATCATCCTAGGTTTTGCAATTGTTTTGAGCTTCCTCATGATTTCTAATATCAAAATACCGACGTTTAATACAATAAAAAGGAGAGTGGGAATTGTTTATATAGTATTATTCTTGATGGTTATGCTTGTGACATTTTTTTATTATCCATTATTGATTATTGCATTTATAGCAATCTACCTGATAATCTCAAAACAAAATAGATGTGCGAGGTTCTTATACAAGTATCTAATTCGCTAAGAATCAGAATTGAGTGTATGGATCAGATATGAGTTTCTTTCTGAGTATAAAACATAACAATTCGGCACAGAGATATTACAAGAAACAATAAGATATTCTGAATCGCAACCGATAGTATCATTATTTGCCAAAAACAACGCATGTAGATTTTCATAATCAGTAGTATCATTGAACCGATAGAAAAGAATTCCTGGATAATTTTGCTCTAATAACAGATATGATTCGTTAGTACCAAGATATCTCTCATTTATTGATTTCCATTGTGAGTATAAATTGCCACAATCATAAAGGGTAACATTTTTTCCATGGCTGAATTCTCCAATCCATTTTGCATCCTGCCTGTAATCCATAGAGGGAAAATAGACGAATACAACAATATTCGCAATCATAATGAAAATTACCAAAATAGATGAGAATCTTATATCCCCTACTTCTTCGATTTTTCTACCTATGAATAATGCAAATGCAGGCACTGCAATAATAGAATACCAGAATATATAGTATTGAGATAATGGCATGAGGAATGCAAGTGCGCCCATGCCAACAAGATGAATGTTTTGAGTTATGAGTTTCATGTCTTTCAAAAGAAAGAATATGAAAAATAATGACAATGGAAACGTAAACCCTAGAGTCATGAAAAAGAATACGGCAGTTCTTCCGATATCAAAGGATGGAACTGGACGAGACATATCAAGTGTGAGATTAAGAATTGCATTATCGAAATTACCGAAAAAATATGATAACGTTAGGTAAAGCAAAAATGCTAATGGCACTGCAACAAAACTTAGCACAACTGTTTTGAGTTCTTTTTTCTTATTCTCATCCAAGTAAGTTTTTCCGATTTGTGAACCTGAGGATTTACTCTGTGGATGAGAATAGCTCGAGTCGAGTTTTTTAACTTGACTCGGGATAAGGAAGTATAGTACCAAAAATACAACCGGTGCTATTACATAGAGCCATTTTGTTAGAATAATAAGACCAAGAAAAAATGCACCATAAACAAGCTTTCCCTTTAGATACATATAGATGCTTGCAGTAATAAAAAATATGGCAAGAGCCTCAAGCATTGTAATTGAAGATGAAAACAGAAGTGAAGGAGTGCTCATGAATAAGAATGCAGTTATGATTGCAGTTTTTCTATCATATAGTTTTTCCGCTAT